>NZ_OZ255712.1:3084760-3427140 GCF_965277045.1 Roseovarius sp.
CCCGCCGCGCTGACCCAGTGATAGACGAGATGGTCGATGTGAAACAGGTCGCGCAGGCGTATGGCGACGTCCTGCAAGCCCGCCGGGTCACGGGCGCGTTCGAGGTCTTCCAAGATCGGTTCGAGCCGCCGTGGCGGTTGCACGTTCATACCCAATCGTCCCTTCCCGCGCGGGCGTCGATTTCGACGTCAGCTCCGCCGCCGCGACGAGTCTCGTGTCGTCGATCTGTTCGGCGAGTTCCCCAAGACCGTTCTGCCGAGCGAAGGTCCTGAGGTCGGCCAGGACGTCCAGTATCCACTCGTTCTGCATCACAGCCTCCTCCGGGAGCGGTTAACGAAAGGTTAACTCAACTTTAGCATGTTTAAGATTTTGGCCGTATTCGCGGTTTTTCACTCCCCGGAAATAGCGAGGGCGAGATTTCCAGCCTCCTGAATTCGTTGAACCCGGCGCAGGACAACGAAAGAAGCCCGCGAACCGGGTCACCGATTCGCGGGCCAGATGCGGGCCGAACCGGCCCGTCAGGGAGAAAGCTTAACTTTTCTTGCCTGCGTCCAGCACGTCCTCGACCGTGCGCAGGCCGGTGCGGGGCGATTGCACCAGCACCGCCATGTTGCCCGGCTTATGCTCGTTGCGCAGCATTTTCATGTGCGCGCCGGGGATCTCTTCCCACGGGAAGACCTCGGACATGCAGGGATCAATGCGACGCTCGACCACCAGCTTGTTCGCGGACGAGGCCTGTTGAAGGTGGGCGAAGTGGCTGCCCTGAAGGCGCTTCTGGTGCATCCACATGTAGCGCACGTCGAAGGTGCAGTTGAAGCCGGTGGTGCCGGCGCAGATCACGACCATGCCGCCCTTTTTGCAGACCAGCGTCGAGACCGGAAAGGTCGCCTGACCGGGGTGTTCGAACACCACGTCGACATTGTTGCCCTTGCCGGTGATGTCCCAGATCGCCTTGCCGAACTTGCGCGCCTCGGTGAACCATTCCTTGTATTCGGGGCTGTTCACCTTGGGCAGTTCGCCCCAGCAGTTGAAATCCTTGCGGTTGATCACGCCCTTGGCGCCAAGGCTCATGACGAAATCGCGCTTGTCCTCGTCAGAAATCACGCCGATCGCGTTGGCGCCCACGGTGTTTGCCAGCTGGATCGCGAAGGACCCCAGACCGCCCGAGGCGCCCCAGACCAGCACGTTCTGCCCGGGTTTCAGCTCATGCGGGTGGTGGCCGAACAGCATCCGGTAGGCGGTGGCCAGCGTCAGCGTGTAGCACGCGCTTTCCTCCCAGCTCAGGTGCTTGGGCCGCGGCATCAGCTGTTGCGCCTGCACGTTGGTGAACTGCGCGAAGGAGCCGTCGGGAGTCTCATAGCCCCAGATCCGCTGCGTGGGCGAAAACATCGGGTCGCCGCCGTTGCAGTGGATGTCGTTGCCGTCGTCCTGGTTGCAGTGGATCACGACCTCGTCGCCCACTTTCCAGTTCTTGACCTTGTCACCCACAGCCCACACGACACCCGAAGCGTCGGAGCCGGCGATGTGATAGTCGGCGCCATGCCCGTCGAACGGGCTGATCGGCTCGCCCAGGCCCGCCCAGATGCCGTTGTAGTTCACGCCTGCGGCCATCACCAGCACCAGCACCTCGTTGCTGTCCGGCGTGGGCGTGTCGACCACCTCGACCTGGAAGGACTTGTCGGGCTCGCCATGACGTTCGCGGCGAATGGCCCAGGCATACATCTGCTTGGGCACATACCCCAGGGGCGGCAGCTCGCCGATCTCGTAGAGGTCTTTCTCGGGCGCGTCGTAGGGCGCGATTCCGGTGTCGGTGTCCAGAGCCATCGGGGCCTCCTTCATAAGCGTTTGCCGCGATGCAGAATCGGGCGTGTCCGCACTGAAATATCTTTCATCGCGCAACAATGCAATGCCGACTTGTGTGTTTTTGAAATTTTATAACCCCGCAGTCGCAGAAAAATCAGCCGTTTTGCGCCGCATCTGCAAAGAACTGCCGGATCGAATTGGCGTAATAGACCAGCAGGTCGCGCTCTTCGGGCACGATCTCGATGCCCTCCGCGGTGTCGCGGACCAGCCCGCGCTTGCGCAGGATGCGCAGGCCGACCTCGACGGAATAGGCCAGATCCTCGCGCGGGATGTGGATATGCGCCTGGCCAAGGCTGTCGGTCATCCCGGCCAGCACCTCTCTCAGCTCGGCCTCGGGCAGCGGCGTTCCGGCCGCCAGGAGGGCGTGGGCGACCATCGGCACCGGCAGCACCGGCACCTCCTGCCCGATCCGCGTCATCAGGCGGTCGCCCAGCCTCTCGACCGGGGCGCCGGGGTGTTCGCGCTGAAACGCCGACAGGGAGACCGGCGCGCCGAAGCTGACTGCGGCATAGCCGTGGCGGTGATAGCGCCGGGTGATCCACAGCCAGAATTGCTTCAGCACGAAGCCCGCCACGACGCTGATCCGCGCCCCGAAGCGGCGCTTGCCCGCTTTGCCCGCGGCCACCAGGATGCGGTCCTCGAACACCCGGTCATAATTGACGGCGACCGGCACGAAAACCACGTCGCGCCCGTCCGGTTCGCGTTCCTCGATGATGTATTTCAGGATCCCCAGCTTGGGCTTGGCCAGCGCGCCATCGAGGCTCAGCCCGCCTTCGGGGAAGACCGCCTGGGTCACGCCGCCATCGGTGGCCATCCCGACATAGCGCGCCAGCACACGACGATAGAGCGCGTTGAGCGACCGGCGCCGGATGAAATACGCGCCCATGGTGCGGATCAGCCGGCTAAGCGGCCAGACCCGCGCCCATTCGCCCACGGCATAGCTCAGCGCCGACTGCTCGGCGGCGAGCCACGTGACCAACACGTAATCCATGTTCGAGCGGTGGTTCATCACGAAGATCACCGTGGCGTCGGGGTCGATCCGGCCGATCCCCTCTGCATCGAACCGCCCCATCCGCACGCGGTAAAGCGCGGTGCTCAAGAGCTTGGCCAGCCGGATCGCGATGCCGAAATAGGCGGTGGCGGAAAAGCTGGGCACGATCTCGCGCGCGTACCGCTTGGCCTTCTCAAACGCGACGTTCTCGGGGATGCCGTTTTCCCGCGCGTGCTCGGCGATGGCCTTGCTGACCTCGGGGTCGTAGATCAGGCGCTGGATCATGTCGTAGCGACGCGCAAGCTTGAACGGCTCGATCTTGCGCTCCAGCCGCTGGTTCAGGCGGTTCACCACCCGCTCCATCCGGCGGCGGAAGAACCAGCGCACCGAGGGGAACAGGAAATGCGAGGCAAAGGTGACCGCCGCGAAGAGCAGGATCAGCACCAGCAGCCAGAGGGGAAGTTCGACCGTTTGCGTCATTGCCCGCACCATGCCAGCCCGCGTGAGGGGGTACAAAGGAAAACGGGTGGGGGGGCCGCGCGATTGCCAGACCGCGGGCTGGCGACCCAACGGTGGTTCATGGCACTTTATCCAAGCCAACTCCGGAAAACTTCAAATCGAAGCGCCTACGGCACCCAATCGCCAGACCGGGGGGCGGCCCCCCTTTCGGCGATTGCAGGCAATCGCCTTTCGGTCAGCGGCCGATCGCGCGGCGGCCTTCGGCCTTGATTCCGCGCGAGGGATAGTAGGCTGCAGTGTTTGCTTAGTGAGGCCACTCACCCCACCCCGCCGCGAATTGCCGCAACGCAGCGAATTGACAGGCTCACATAATTCCGAATAGTTTGCCGCTATTGAAAGAAAGTTGCGCAAACCGATTCACGAGGCCGCCTGATGTCGCAGATGCAGAATGACACCCCAAAGGATCGTCCCTGGCTGATCCGCACCTACGCGGGCCACTCCACCGCCAAGGCGTCGAACGCGCTCTACCGCGGCAACCTTGCCAAGGGGCAGACGGGCCTCAGCGTGGCGTTCGATCTGCCCACCCAGACGGGCTATGACAGCGATCACGTGCTCAGCAAGGGCGAGGTCGGCAAGGTCGGCGTACCGGTCTGTCACCTGGGCGACATGCGCACGCTCTTCGACCAGATCCCGCTGGACCAGATGAACACCTCGATGACGATCAACGCCACCGCGCCGTGGCTGCTGGCGCTTTACGTGGCGGTGGCCGAGGAACAGGGCGCCGATGTCAGCGCCCTGCAAGGCACGGTGCAGAACGACCTGATCAAGGAATACCTCAGCCGCGGCACTTATATCTGCCCGCCGAAACCGAGCCTGAAGATGATCGGGGACGTGGCCGAATATTGCTACACCCATATCCCCAAGTGGAACCCGATGAACGTGTGTTCCTACCACCTGCAAGAGGCCGGTGCGACACCGCAGCAGGAGCTGGCCTTTGCGCTGGCCACCGCCTGCGCCGTGCTGGACGAGCTGAAGCTGCGCGTGCCCGAAGAGGATTTTCCGGCGCTCTGCGGGCGCATCAGTTTCTTCGTCAACGCCGGCATCCGGTTCGTGACCGAAATGTGCAAGATGCGCGCCTTCGTCGACCTGTGGGACGAGATCCTGTTGGAGCGCTACGGCGTCGAGAACCCCAAGTTCCGCCGCTTCCGCTATGGCGTGCAGGTGAACTCCCTCGGCCTGACCGAGCAGCAGCCCGAGAACAACGTCTACCGCATCCTGATCGAGATGCTGGCGGTGACCCTATCGAAAAAGGCCCGCGCCCGCGCCGTGCAACTGCCAGCCTGGAACGAGGCGCTGGGCCTGCCCCGCCCGTGGGATCAGCAATGGTCGATGCGGATGCAGCAGATCCTGGCCTACGAGACGGACCTTCTGGAATACGAGGACCTCTTCGACGGCAACCCCGCCGTCGATGCCCGCGTCGAGCAATTGAAAGACAGCGCCCGGCAGGAGCTTGAGACGCTCGACAGCATGGGCGGCGCCATCGGGGCCATCGAACACATGAAGGCGCGGCTGGTGGACAGCAACGCCGACCGGCTTGGCCGGATCGAGGCGGGCGAGACCACGGTGGTGGGCGTCAACAAGTTCACCACGACCGAGCCGAGCCCCCTGCAATCCGAGGATGGCGGCATAATGCGCGTCGATCCCGCGACCGAGGCCGAGCAGATCGACCGCCTGAACGCCTGGCGCGAGGAGCGCGACGACGAGGCGGTGAAAACCGCGCTGGCCGCCCTGCGCGAGGCGGCGGCGATGAACGAGAACATCATGCCGGCCTCCATCGCGGCGGCCAAGGCGGGTGTCACCACCGGCGAATGGGCCGAACAGATGCGCCAGATCCACGGCCAGTATCGCGGCCCCACCGGGGTCTCGGGCAGCCCGTCGAACCGGACCGAGGGCCTCGACGATATCCGCGAGGCGGTCGATGCGGTCAGCAAGAAGCTTGGCCGCCGCCTGAAATTCCTGATGGGCAAGCCGGGGCTTGATGGCCATTCCAACGGCGCCGAGCAGATCGCCTTCCGCGCCCGCGATTGTGGCATGGACATCTCTTACGAGGGCATCCGCCTGACGCCCGAGGAGATCGTCACCGCCGCGCTGGAGGACGAAGCGCACGTGATCGGCCTGTCGATCCTGTCAGGATCGCACATGCCGCTGGTCGAGGACCTGCTGAACCGGATGCGCGAGGCGGGGCTGGGCCACGTGCCGCTGATCGTCGGCGGCATCATCCCCGACGAGGATTCCAAGCGCCTGCTGGAAATGGGCGTGGCGCGGGTCTATACGCCGAAGGATTTCGAGCTGAACACGATCATGATGGACATCGTCACGCTGGCCGATCCCAAGGCGGTGGCCGCCGAGTGACCGACCAGACGGATCGCAACAAGGCCAGTGCCATGGCCTTTTACGACCTGATGTTCAATCAATGCCGCCCGCGCGAGGCCATCGCGCGCTACGCGGGCGACACCTATATCCAGCACAACCCGCATGTCGCGGATGGCAAGGATGCCTTCATCGACTATTTCGAGCGCATGGCGCGGGACTATCCGGGCAAGCATGTGCGCTTTGTCCGCGCGGTGGCCGAGGGCGACCTCGTGGTGCTGCATTGCCATCAGACATGGCCCGGCAGCGACGATTACGCCGGCATGGATATCTTCCGCTTCGATGAAAACGGCAGGATCGTCGAGCACTGGGACGTCCTGCAGATCATCACCGGCCGGTCGGCCAACGATAACGGGCTGTTCTGACACTGCAACGGATGCGGGGCCAGATGCAGACGCGCGCGCCACGGATTCGGCACGCGCGTTTTTCAACTCGGCATCATGCGCCGGCTGTTGATCTTACTCGGTCTTTGTCTCTTCGTCGGCATTTTCGCCTTCGGCAGCCTCGGCCTCTTTTTTCGCGGCCTCTTGCGCGGCCTTGCCTTCGGCGGCGGCGACCTTGATCTCGTCAAGAATGCGCTGGTTCAGTTCCTCGTCCTGCTGTGCCGCGATGTCGATCGCCTTGAACTCAGCCGGGGTGATATCGGCGATCACCTCGATGGCGTTGACGATGGAATCGTTGGCATAGGCCATCAGCTCGGCGCGCTTCTCGCCGTCTGTTTCGGCCTCGATCTTCGGCACGAAATGCTGCCCGACCGCGTTGATTGCCGCCAGCGCCTGTACGAACGCGCTCAGCTTCTCGTCGGTCAGGGTCTCGTTGCTGATGCCCTCGGCCGGCTCGATCTTCTCGAGCGACTTCGTCGGCGGCTTCTTCGCGGCCTGCTGGGTTTCGGCATTCTGCGTGCCGGTGGTCTGCGAGTCCGTGCTCTCTGCGGTGCCGGTGGCCTCCTGCGCGATGCTGGCGGTGCCCAACGACAGCGCGGCGGCGGTGGCGATTGCGATACGTGAAATCATTCTGGTCTCCTCGGGCGGGGTAGCCTCGGTTTCGTTGAAGACACAGATGGCCAGTCCCAGCGCCCGATGCAATGCGCTCGGCGAAAAAACGCTGGAATCCGCCGGGCGGTCGGCCCAATCTGCGCCGAGCAGCCGAAGGATCCGCATCATGAGCCTGACCATCCGCCCCATCGCACCGCAGGACGAGACCGGCTGGCGCCGGCTTTGGACCGCCTATCTGGAATTCTACGAAAGCAGTGTCAGCGAAGAGGTCTATGCCACCACCTTCGCCCGCCTCTGCGCGCCCGAGGTGACCGACCAGAACGGCCTGCTGGCTCTGGACGGCGAAACGCCGGTGGGGTTGGTGCATTACATCTTTCACCCGCATAACTGGCGGGTCGAGAAGATCTGCTACCTGCAGGACCTCTATGCCGACCCGTCGGTGCGCGGCACCGGCGTGGGGCGCAAGCTGATCGAGGCGGTCTATGCCGCCGCCGACGCCAACGGCACGCCGGCCGTCTACTGGATGACGCAGGATTTCAACACGCAGGCGCGGCAGCTCTACGACCGGATCGGGCAACTGACGCCGTTCATCAAGTACGCCCGCTAGGGCCTGTCCGCGAAACACTGCATCGCTTCAGGGGAACTGCGCCGCCTCGCGCCGCATCAACTCGCGCAGCGAATAGGAGCGCGCGATCGGCCCCTCGGCGCCCATGACGTGGCGCGGATCGGCGGGAATGCAGCCCGGACCGCACAGCTGGCGCACGACCATGCGGCGCGTATCGAGAAACCACAGCCGGCCGGCGGGCGTGCCGACATAGCCATTGATGCCCTCGCCCTTGTCGGCGCGGATGTCGTTGACGGTGGGCACCTCGGACCAGGCGTTTTCGTCATAGGCGCCGTGCGTGTGCCAGGACGCCACCACGCGCAGCCTTTTGGGCCAGCGTGGCTGGCAATAGTTCAGGAAGCCGCGCCGGGCCGGGGTGGTGGCCAGCTGGCCCGAGGCGGTGTAGCCGATATAGCCGCAATATTCGCGGTTCTCGGCCACCGAGCGCGCCTGCGCCTGCGACAGCACGTGTCGCGCCACGCCGATCTCGTCGGCGGTTTGCGCAGGGGCGGCGACGGGCATCGCCATGAGCAGGGCCAGCAGGGCCAAGATCCGCATTCGTGTGTGTCCTCTCTTGCGGCGGCGGGGTCAGGCGTTACCTTTGCGCGACCTTAGACCGAAGGGCAGCCCATGACGATCCATATAGGCGCCGCACCCGGCGACATTGCCGAAACCGTCCTGATGCCCGGCGACCCGATGCGCGCCAAGTGGGCCGCCGAGCGCTTCCTGGACGCGCCGCGGCAGGTCAACGCGGTGCGCGGGATGCTGGGTTTCACCGGCACATGGCAGGGGAACCCGGTGACGATCCACGGCAGCGGAATGGGCATGGCGAGCCTGTCGATCTATGCCAACGAACTGTTGCGCGTCTACGGCGCCAAGACGCTGATCCGCATCGGCTCGACCGGCGGGATGCAGGCGCATGTGGGCTTGCGCGACGTGATAATCGCCATGACCGCCAGCAGCGTGGCGACGCCCTCCTCGCCCATCTTCCGGGAACTGAACTATGCCCCCTGCGCCGACTGGGGTCTCTTGCGGGCCGCCGTGGCGGCGGCCGAGGCGCGGGGCGTGCCGCATCACGTGGGCGGAATCTACTCCTCGGACACGTTCTATGACGAGCGCCCCGACCTAAACGAGCAGATGACCCGCCACGGCATTCTCGCCGTCGAGATGGAGACTGCCGAGATGTACACGCTGGCCGCGCGCTATGGCGCGCGGGCGCTGTCGGTGCTGACCGTGTCGGACCACCTGCAAACCGGCGAGGCCCTGCCCAGCGAGGACCGCGAGGCCAGTTTCGGCGACATGGTGGAGATCGCGTTGGAGGCCGCGTTTGCGTAGGGTGCGTTTTCAACGCACCTGTTTTGGGTCGGATATCGGCCGTGCCGCCACGGTGCGTTGAAAACGCACCCTACGCAATGTCCGAAAACATCTCACCCGTGACACCCCTGCGCGCGGAATAAAGGCCGTAGGCCGCCGCGCCATCGCCGACCCCCACCCAGGGGGCGGCGATTTGGCTGGGCTCGGCGCATCGCTCGGCTGTTTTGATGACTTGGCAAAGATAAAGTGCTTTAGAACCACTGTTGGCTCGCCGCCCCGGGGGTCGCCGATGGCGCTCCCTCAGGCGTCCTCCACAAACGCGAACGCGTCCCCCTCCACACGCACCCGGCCCAGCGACGGCAGCCGGAAATGCGTGCCCAGCACCCGTGCGTCTCGTTCCGCCGCGTGCTCCAGCAAGGCCCGGCGCGACAGCACGGCCCGCGCGGCATCCTGGTCGAAGGTGAAATGCCACTCGGGACGCCAGCATTGCGCCGCCGTGTGAATGGCATCCCCGGTGATCACCGCCTCGGCCCCGCCGCATCGCACCCGGACGGACACGTGCCCGCCGGTATGTCCCGGCGTCGGCATCAGCGTCACGTGATTGCCGACCCCGTGCGCGCCGTCGACCAGCTCGGCCTGCCCGGCCTCGATCACCGGCAGGAGGCTCTCGTCATACATGCCCCTGGCCTTTTCGGCATAGAACGCCTCGTCCGCCTTCGGCAGCAGGTAGCGCGCGTTGGGGAAGGTCGGCACCCAGCGCCCGTCCAGCAGCCTTGTGTTCCAGCCGACATGATCCACGTGCAGATGGGTGCAGAGGACGTAGTCCACTTCCTCCACCCCCACGCCCGCCGCGTCCAGCGCGTTCAGGAAACGCGGTGTGTCGCGCCTGTGCCAGTCGGGAAAGCTGGGCGCGGTCTTGTGGTTGCCGACGCAGGTATCCACCAGGATCACGTGGTCGGGCGTCTTCAGCAGAAAGCCCTGGATCGGCAGCATCACGCGCCCCGTGCGGGGGCAGAGCCCGCCCGGCACCTTTTCAGCGATGATGCGCCCCACATCCGGGCCGGCACCCGGGAACATCTCTTCGGGCGCAAGGAAGGGCGCGTCGATCTCAAGGATGCGCCAGACCTCCACCTCTCCGATACGACACAGCATGACGCTCACCCCTCCCTGATACGGTCCGCGACCCGTCCCGCCCAGAGGTCATAGAGCGGGGCGGCCGGATGAAACCCGTCGGCGGCCATCAAGTCCCGGTCCGGCGGAAACTCCATCGGAACGTAGCGCAGCGCGGGGTCCTGCGCCACAAGCGCGCGCAGCTCGGCATCCAGCGCGGCGGCCCGCGCGCCCAGCACCCCGCGCAACGGGCGCGGCAGCAGCGGGAACGCCCCCAATGGCGGCACGCCGGAGGCGACGATTCGCGTTACGCCGAAGCGGGCCTTCAGGAGGCTTACGAGGTCGCTGTAATTCCGCCGCCATCGTGCCCGGCGCATCCCGTTCTTGGAGTCGTTCACGCCCAGCGCGATCACCGCCACGTCGAACGGGCCGTCCGGCATCTGCGCCAGATCGGCCAGGGCGGTGGTCGTGGTCGCACCGCCCCGCGCCTCCAGCCGCCAGTGCACACGGGCGTGCGGCGCCAGATGCGCCACCAGCCGCCCGGCCAGCGCCTCGTCCTGCGTCTCGACGCCCACGCCGGCGGCGGAACTGTCCCCGACGATCAGCAGCCGCAGGTCCGGGCCTGCGCCGGCCACGCCCTCACGCGGCCCCGCCGCCTCGGGCAGGCGCGCGGCGCGCAGCACCACCCAGGCCACCTGTGGCACCAGCACCGGCGACAGCAGCGCCGCGCGAAACGCGTCACGCATCGGTTTCGTCCTCAAGCAGCGCCATGCCGGTGTCGCTCAGCGCATAGACCCCGCGCTCGACCCGAAAGAACCAGCCATTGTGGTTGTCCGCCATGATCCGCGTCGCCCGCGTCACGCCGGTGGCCCTGGCGATCACCGCGCCCGAGGACGGCCCGTGTTCCGACAAATAGTCGACGCAGGCGCGCACATCCTGCTTGTAGGACGTCTCGATCTGCCCGCGCGTGCCGCCCTCGTTCGGATCGCCCCGCCGGGCGTTGAATTCCTTCAGCAGCCGCGCGCGCTTGACCTTGGACCGGCGCGGCTGGAACGGCGCCGGATCGCAATGCACCTGCACCGTGCCCACGTCCAGCTTGACGCTCAGAACGCCCAGCCCCAGCCGCTTGCAAAGGCCGATGTTGCCCTTGAACGCCCGCCATCCCGCCTTGCCCTTCCAGCGCGGCACGGCGACATAGACCTGCTCGGTCACCGCCTGCCGCGCCACCGCCTGTTGCAGCAGGGTCAGCGAAAACCCGGTCTTCAGCTCCACCACAACCGGCTCGGCATCCGCGCGCAGGCCCACCACGTCCGCCGGGCCGACCTCGGATTTCACGTCATAGCCCAGCGCCTCCAGCCAGGTCTTGACGGGCGCGTATAACAGGGTTTCGCGGGCATCATGCATCCCGGCAATTTGGCCGCAGGTTGCATGGGTGACAAGCCCTTCGCACAGCCCTATAAGGCGCGCGAACAAACTCATTTCAGCCCCGAGGACGACACATCCGATGACAACGCTCGTATTTGGCCACAAATCCCCCGACACCGACAGCACCGGCTCGCCCATCCTCTGGGCGTGGTATATCAACGAGGTGAAGGGCGGCGATGCCGAGGCCGTGCTGCTGGGCGAGCCCAACACCGAGGCCGCCTTCATGCTGGAAAAGTGGGACCTGCCCAAGCCGCGCATCATCACCAATGTCGATGACGGCCAGCCCTGCATCGTGGTGGATACCAACAACCCCGCCGAGTTGCCGACCAACATCAACGGCGCCGACGTGCAGGGCATCATCGACCACCACAAGCTGGTCGGCGGGCTGGAAACCGCCGGGCCGATCGACATCACCGTGCGGCCGCTGGCCTGCACCGCGACGATCATGATCGACCTGATGGGCGAGGACGCGGAAAAGATGCCCGACTGGGCCAAGGGCGCGGCGCTGACCTGCATCCTCAGCGACACGCTGGAATTCCGCAGCCCCACCACCACCGACCACGACCGCGCCACCGCCGAGCGACTGGCCCGCGACCTGGGCGTCAGCGTCGCCGACTACGCCGCCGAGATGTTCGCGGCCAAGTCGGACGTGTCGGCCTTTTCCGACGCCGAGCTGATCCGCATGGACAGCAAGGAATACGAGGTCGGCGGCACCAAGTTCCGCGTCTCGGTCCTGGAAACCACCGCGCCGGCCACAGTGCTGGACCGCAAGGACAGCCTGATGGCCTCGATGCAGGACGTGGCGAAAGAGGACGGCGTCGACCAGGTGCTGCTCTTCGTCGTGGACATCCTGAACGAGGAAGCGACCCTGCTGGTCCCCAACGAACTGGTGAAGGGCGTGGCCGAGAAAAGCTTCGACGCCTCCGTTTCGGGCGATACCGTGGTGCTGCCCGGCGTGATGAGCCGCAAGAAACAGATCATCCCCAACCTGAAGGTCTGAGGCGCGGGGTTCAGCCCCCCCGTTCGCCCGACGCTCCTGCAGCCGCCTGCGGGGGCGTTTTCGTTTCGGCGCATCGTCGCGCCGTCAGTCCGCGCGGCCCATCAGCCGGTCGATCGGCGCGTAATCATCGGTCAGGACCTGCCCGCGCCGGTCCGCCAGCTGCGCCACCATGTCGTCGGCAAACGCGCCGAACCGCGTCGGTTCGGGCGCCCGCGCGACAATGGCGTTTTCCGGCGTCCGCGTCTGTCCGCCCACCACGACGAAGACGACACGCTGGCCGGGGGCGGGCTGGGCCTGCTCGGTCCAGACCTCGACCACCGGAAACACGGTCCGCATCGTCGCCACGATCGACGCCAGCGCGCCCAGCCTGCCCTCGTGGTCGATCACGTTCATCAGGAAACTGCCCTCCCCGGTCAGCCGGTCCGCCGCCAGCCGAAAGAACTCCTGCGTGACCAGGTGCACCGGCACCACGACATCGGTGAACGCGTCCCCGATGATGATGTCGAACCGCGCCTCGGGCCGGGTCAGCAGCGCGCGGCGGCCGTCCTCGTGCAGGACCGTCGCGGTGGCGGGGTCGAACCAGAACGCCTCTCCTGCCATGCGCGTCACCGCCGGGTCGATCTCGGCCACGGTAATCGCGCCGGTGCCGCGCGCGGCAAAGGCACGGGGCACGGCGTAATTGCCGCCGCCGATGTGGAAACTGGTGAAATCGTCCCGCGGGGCCCGCAGCGTCGACAGGCGGTCCAGCATCGCGGTGTGATCGGTGAACTGCACCTCGGGCAGGCGGCGGGCGCTGATCCCGTGGGCCAGGTGGTCGATCACCATCAGGCGCACCGGGTCCGCCGGATCGGCCGAGATATCCTCGACCCGCAGGCAGAAATACCGGCTTTCGCGGTCGCAGGGGTCGGGCGCGGCCAGCGCAAGGTATCCCGCGCCGATCACCAGCAGCACCGCAAGCGCCCCTGCCCCGGTCGCGCGCCAGCGCCCCAGCCACGCAAAGAGCAGGCCCGAGATCAGGTAGACTGCCGTGACCACCACCAAAGTCGTCGCCGAGCCGAGCCACGAGATGAACACGAATCCCGCCAGCAGCGTGCCCGCAATCGCCCCCACGGCCCCGGCGGCGAACATCGCGCCCATGGCGGGGCCGGTCCGGCGAGCCGTCGCCACCGCGATCACCGCCAGCACCGGCGCCGGCACACCGGCGAAAAAGGACGGCAGGAAAAAGACCAGCATGGTCAGCGCCGTGATGCTCCAGACCGGCTGTGCGACGGCGTCCAGCACCCAGCCCGCCACCGCCGGCAGGATCAGCACCGCGCCCGCCGTCGTGACCGCCCCGGCCAGCATCGCGCCCCCGGTCCAGCGCAGCGCCTGCCCGGCGGGTTTCTCGGCCAGCCGTCCGCCCCACCAGTGTCCCGCCGAAAAGCCTGCGAGGACCACGGCGATGACGGCAGTCCATGTGTAAAGCGACATGCCCACATGCGGCGCCAGCATCCGCCCGGCCACGATCTCGACCACCAGCGATGCCGCGCTGACCACGGCCTGCGCCGTCACCAGCAGCCATAAAGGTGTCGCACGTGTCATCCCCGCCTCCGCGTGCCGCCATTCGGCACCGCAGTTGAGACCAAGCCCGACCCGGGATCAAGGCGCAACGTCGCGGGCGGCCCCGGCCCGCGCAGGGCGCGACTTGGCAGAGCGCGCCGCAGCGGGTACGTCTCGGGGGACAGGAGGACCCCGCGCCATGACCCGCCCGACCGATCCCGCCACGCGCACCGCCACGGCCCAAGTGCCTTTGCAGGCAGGCGACACCGCAGGCCGGAGGTGACATGACCCTTCTGTCCAACCTTGTCGCCGGCGCGATCGGCCTGGTCATCCTGGCAACCGTCGCCGTGGTCTTTCTCGGCCGCGACAGGCCGCGCGGCCCGCAGCCGCGTGACACCTCTGCGGAACGCCACGGCGGCGACGCCGGAGCGGAGGGAGACGCATGAACATCGTGATCCTCCTGCTGGCGGCGGTGGTCGTCTATTCCTTCGTCAGCATGGGCAAGCGTGCGCGCCGCGCACGGGAAAGGAAAAAGGACGAGAAGGATGAAGACTGAGGACATGCAAAGCGCCGTGGTCCTTCTGGGCACCAAGGGCGGCCCGGCCATTCGCCCCGGCGGCCCGATGCCCACGTCTACGCTGGTGCAGATGGGCGGCCTTACCCTGCTGGTCGATGCGGGCCTCGGTGCGGCGCGGGCCATCGGCGCGGCGGGCCTGCCGCTGACCGCGCTCGACGCGGTGCTGATCACGCACCTGCATTCCGATCATGTCCTCGAGCTGGGCCCGCTTCTGCACACCGCCTGGACCGGCGGGTTGCAGCACGAGATCCCGATCTTCGGCCCGCCGGGGATCGAGACCTACTGGCAGGGGTTCCTGGGCGCGATGGAATACGACATCGCCCTGCGCGAAGAGGACGAGGGCCGCCCGCCCTTCCACGAACTGTTCTCGGTCGGCCATCTTTCGGACCTCCGCCCCATCGACCTGGAGGGCGTGCTGGTCTCGGCCCTGCGCAACGATCATCCCCCCGTCGAGCACAGCTTTGCGCTGAAGCTGGAACATGGCGACGACACGCTGGTCCTGTCGGGCGATACCGCGCCGATGCCCGGGATGGTCGCCTTTGCCCGTGGCGCCGACCTCCTGGTGCACGAGGCGATGCTGCCCGAGGGCGTTCAGGCCATCGTCGAGCGCATGGGCACGGGCGACAATCGCCTGCTGGAGCATATCCTGCGCAGCCACTCGCCAGCCGACGAGGTGGGGCGCATCGCCGCCGCCGCGGGCGTCAAGGCGCTGGCGCTGAACCACCTCATCCCGTCCGGCGACCCCGACATCACCGAGGCGCATTGGCGCGCCGCTGTCGAGCCTTCCTATGGCGGACCCTTGCATGTGGGACGGGACGGCATGGTGATCGCCTTCGGCGCCGGTGGATGACCCCTGCCCCGGCCTCAGCCGCCGGCCTGCCAGTCGGCAATCGCCTCGACCGGATAGAGCAGCATAAGCACGTTCAGCGTCAGGTTATCGCGGATGATCCACAGGGTCAGCAGCTCGAACCCCACCACGACGGCCACGCTGGCCCAGACCGGCAAGCGCCGCGCCAGCCAGAAGCCCAGCCACATGGCCGCGATATCAGAGGCCGAATTGAGCACGCTGTCGCCGTAGTAGTCGAGCGAGATCGTCACCTCGCGGTAGCGTTCGATCACCGCGTCCGTGTTCTCGACAATCTCCCACGTGCATTCCACCAGGGTGGCAATCACCAGCCGCCAGCCCACGTCCATACGCGGAGCCACCGCCCAGAGAAGTGCGTAGAACAGGACACCGTGCAGCAGGTGGCTTGGCCAGTACCAGTCGAACACCTGCTGGCTGCCCTCGCTGGTGCCCACCGTGCCCCACAAATCGACCCAGCCGCAGGGGCAGGTCGGGTTTCGGCCCATCAGCAGAAGCACCACCAGGGTGGCGATGCCGATCATGGCCGTGATGCGAATGGTGATGCGCGGGTCCGTCATGCGTTGACGGAATCACAGGCTTTTGCCGCTGTCCATTGGAAAGACTCCGGCCAAGGGACTAAACGATCTCCGTGCCGCGGTATTGGTTGATGTGATCTGCAGAGATGCGAGCGACGGGCGGCCCCCGCCTTGTGCAGGCTCAGCCCTGCCGGTCCGGGAGGCTTCAGGGCTATGCGCCGTCGCGTCGCTCGTGGGTGTCGGGCTTGTGCCACGCCAGGGCCATTGTCGCGATACCCGAGACCGTCAGGTCCACGGCCAGGAACAGTCCCAGCACACCCGCGGCCGCCTCGGGCAGGCCCAGCACGATCAACGCGGCGAGGGCGACCGACATCACGCCGGCGCCGGCGATCCAGCCCCACCCGCTGCGCGGCCGCATCCGGAACGCGTAGATCAGGCGCAGCACGCCCAGGAATGCGAACAGAACCGCCACGGCCAGGGTCAACGTGATCAGCCCGGCCACCGGGTTCAGCAACAGGGCCAGCGCGAACAGGACGAAGGACACCCCGATCAGGCTGCCGAGAAAACGACCGCCCAGCGCATCGGTGTTGGCGCTGAAGGCCAGCCACAGCTGCGTCAGCCCGATCAGCAGAAAGGCGATACCGGCCACCGCCGTCACCGTCAGCGACGCGGCGAACGGGTTGAAGAACGCCAGCATGCCGCCAAGGATCATCAGCAGGGCCAGAACCGTCAGGCCGGTGCGGCCCGGCGTCGGGTCCGCGGTGCGGTGCGACGTTCCGAAAGTGTCCGATGATGCCATGTCATGGCCTCCCACGGGGAAAAGGTGTCACGGCGTCAACGCCCGATGGGCAGGCCCGGTTCCCCGGTCGCTCAGCCGTCGGCGGGCATCGGCGCAGGCCGCGCGTTCCGGCGGCGAAGACCAGAGCCCCCTGCACCCCTGCCGCCCGCGCCTTGCGCCGGGTGGGTGACACCTCACGGGCCACCGCCACTGGACCTTCCCCCGGTGCGCCGTTTAACTGGGGGCCACCCCTGCCGGAGGCCGCATCATGCCCGCAGCTCTCAACCGCTTCAAATCCGCCCTCGCCGAAGGTCGACCGCAGATCGGCTGCTGGGCCGGGTTCGCCGATGCCTATGCGACCGAGATCCTGGGCACCGCCGGCTTCGACTGGCTGGTGCTGGACGGCGAGCATGCTCCCAACACGATCCACACGCTGTCGGCCCAGATCGGCATTCTGCAAAACACATCCACCGCGCCCATCGTCCGCGTGCCCATCGCCGAGGACTGGATCATCAAGCAGGTGCTCGACGCCGGGGCACAGACCCTGCTGGCCCCGATGATCGACACCGCAGAGCAGGCCGCGCAGGTCGTCCGCGCCATGCGCTATCCGCCCGAAGGCGTGCGCGGGTCCGGCGCCGCGCTGGGGCGCGCGTCGGGCTTTGGCGCCGTTCCCGACTATATCGCCACGGCGAATGACCAGATGTGCCTGGTGGTCCAGATCGAAAGCCGCGCCGCGCTCGACAACCTGGAGGCCATCTGCGCGGTCCCCGGTGTCGACGCCGCCTTCATCGGCCCTTCGGACCTGGCCAATGACATGGGCCATCGAGGCAATGCGAACCACCCCGAGGTGCGCGCCGCCATGCAGGACGCGCTGGCCCGTATCCGGGCGGCGGGCAAGGCGCCCGGCATCCTCGGCCTGGACCCCGAGACCACGGAAACCTACCGCGACTGGGGTGCCCAGATGCTGGGCGTGGGGATCGACGTGCTGCTTTTCGCCAATGCCGCCCGCACGCTGGCCGCGGCATGGAAGCCTTGAGCTGTCTGCTGGTAGACCTCGGCGGCACGTCCTGCCGCGTCGGCCTGTCGGACGGCACCGGCCTGTGGCCCGAAACCGCGCGCAGCTTTGCCAATGCCGATTTCGCCAGCCTGTCCCACCTGCTCACGGCCTATCTCGACACTCAACGGCCCGGCCCCGTCACCGCGCTCTGCGCCGGTGTTGCGGGCCCTGTGCGGAACGGCACCGCGCAGCTGACCAACCACGCCTGGCACATCGAGGCCGACGCGCTGGCCCGCGCCACCGGCGCCGATCATGTGCAACTGATGAACGACCTTCAGGCGCAGGCCTACGCGCTTGACGATCTGGACGCGGACAGTGTGACTCCTCTGATCCCCGGCAGGTCCGATCCCAAAGGCCCGCGTCTGGTGCTGGGGCTGGGTACGGGCTGCAACATCGCGGTCGCGCACCGGGTGGACGACGGGCTTTTCGTGCCGCCCTCCGAATCCGGCCACACCACCCTGCCCGACGCGCCGGGCTTTCGCGCGCTCTACGACGCGTTGCGCGGTGACGCGGCGCACCTGCCCATCGAGGCTGCCCTCTCCGGCCCGGGCCTCACCCGCCTGCACACCTTTTATACAGGCGAGACCCTCACACCGACCGAGATCATCGCCCGTGAGCCGCGCAAGACCCTTCAGGCCTTCGTCTCTCTACTGGGCCTTGCCGCGTCTAACCTGTGTCTCTCGCACATGGCCACCGGCGGGCTTTACCTGATCGGCGGAACCGCCCGGGCCATCGCGCCATACATCAAACCGCTGGGCTTTGCCGACACGTTCCACCCGCGCGGACCCTACACCGACATCCTCGCCGCGATCCCGGTGACGCTGATCTCCGACGACAACGCGGCGCTTCGGGGCTGCGCCCGATACCTGTCACAATGCTTGAAATAATACATACTAGAATGTATATTCTTCAGCATATTTTCGGAGTCACACCATGAAACGCCTGCACACGAACCAGATCTGCACCATGACCGAACTGCGCGAGCCGCAAAAGGTGCTCGACCGTGCGGGCGGCAAACCCGTGGCAATCATGAAGAACTCGCGCTGCGTCGGCTACCTCGTTCCCGAAGAGGCGTCGCTGCAAGGCGAGCCGCGTTACGCCACGCAAGAAGAACTGATGGCGTATATCAAGGAGTCCCGCGACCGGGTCCAACCCGTGCTCGACTACCTGAAAGATAAATGAGCTTCGTCCTTCTGAACGCCGAACTGGTCGAGGCCCTGCACGACGCCGCCCTCAATCCAGGGGAACTGCCCGGTCGCGCGCGGGACAAATCGCTGGAAGGTGCGTTGTCCCGCGTGGACAACCGCCTGATCTACGGCATGACCGAGGATGTCTTCGACCTCGCCGCCGCCTATGCTGCGGCGGTGTCGCAAGGGAACTGCTTCAACGATGGCAACAAGCGCACCGCCTTCGATTCGATGAACTTCTGCCTCGAAGCCAACGGTGTGGTTCTTGACTGGAACACCGAAGAAATCGGCCAGATCATCATCGCTCTCGCCCAGGGCAAGCTGGCGGAGGACGACGTGGCCGACTGGCTGCGCACCAAGGCAGCGTAAGGTGCGGTTTCAACGCACCTGACCACTTCCCCCACCGCTTTCCCTCTGCCATACTGCGCCACAACCCATAAAACAAAGAGCAGCGCACATGGCCGACGACCTTCTGACACCCGCCGATTCCGGCACCTACGACGCCTCCTCGATCGAGGTGCTGGAGGGGCTGGAGCCTGTCCGAAAACGCCCCGGCATGTATATCGGCGGCACCGACGAGCGGGCGCTGCATCACCTGGTGGCCGAGATCCTCGACAACTCCATGGACGAGGCCGTGGCGGGCCATGCCAACCGGATCGAGGTCGAACTGCACGAGGATCATTCCATCACCATCCGCGACAACGGCCGCGGGATGCCGGTGGACGAGCACCCCAAGTTTCCCGGCAAGTCCGCGCTCGAGGTGATCCTCTGCACGCTCCACGCGGGCGGCAAGTTCTCGGGCAAGGCGTACCAGACCTCGGGCGGCCTGCATGGCGTCGGCGCGTCGGTCGTGAATGCCCTCTCGGATCTCCTGATCGTGCAGGTGGCCCGCGACAAGAAACTCTACGAACAGCGCTTTTCCCGCGGTATCCCGCAGGGCAAGCTGGAAGAGGTCGGCGCCGCGCCCAACCGCCGCGGCACCACCGTGACCTTTCATGCCGACGAGCAGATCTTCGGACATCACCGGTTCAAGCCCGCGCGGCTTTTCAGTTCGATCCGCTCCAAGGCGTATCTCTTTTCGGGCGTCGAGATCCGCTGGAAATCCGCCATCCCCGACGGCGACACCCCGCAAGAGGCCACCTTCCACTTCCCCGGCGGCCTTGCCGATTACCTGCGCGAGACGATGGGCACCGCTTCGACCTATGCCGAGAACCCCTTTGCCGGCACCGTCGATTTCCAGGAACGCTTCGGCACGCCGGGCAAGGTGGAATGGGCGATCAACTGGACGCCCAGCCGCGACGGGTTCCTGCAAAGCTACTGCAACACCGTCCCCACGCCCGAGGGCGGCACCCACGTGGCGGGGTTCTGGGCCGCGATCGTCAAGGGCATCAAGGCCTATGGCGAGCTGGTCAACAACCGCAAGGCCGCCAACATCACCCGCGACGATCTGATGACCGGCGGCTGCGCGCTGGTCTCGTGCTTCATCCGCGAGCCGGAATTCGTCGGCCAGACCAAGGACCGGCTGGCCACGACCGAGGCGCAGCGGCTGGTGGAAAACGCCGTGCGCGACCATTTCGACAATTGGCTGGCCGCCGACACCAAATCGGCAGGGGCCATCCTCGACTTCCTCGTGCTGCGGGCCGAGGAACGCCTGCGCCGGCGCGCCGAGAAGGAAACACAACGCAAATCCGCCACGAAGAAACTTCGCCTTCCCGGCAAACTGGTGGATTGCTCGTCGTCAACCCGCGACGGCACCGAATTGTTCATCGTCGAGGGGGATTCCGCCGGCGGATCGGCGAAAATGGGCCGGGACCGCAAGACCCAGGCCCTTCTGCCTCTGCGCGGCAAGATCCTGAACGTGCTGGGCGCGGCCAGCTCGAAACTGGGCTCGAACGCCGAGATCAACGACCTGACGCAGGCGCTTGGCGTGGGCCTTGGCACGCGGTTCAACATCGACGATCTGCGCTATGACAAGATCATCATCATGACAGACGCGGACGTGGACGGCGCCCATATCGCCTCGCTCCTGATGACGTTCTTCTTCACCCAGATGCGGCCCATGATCGACGCGGGCCATCTCTACCTCGCCTGCCCGCCTTTGTATCGCCTGACCCAGGGGGCGAAACGTGTCTACTGCATCGACGAGGCCGAGCGCGATCTTTGGCTGGAAAAGGGCCTGGGCGGCAAGGGCAAGATCGACGTCTCCCGCTTCAAGGGCCTGGGCGAGATGGACGCCAAGGACCTGAAGGAAACCACGATGGACCCCGCCACGCGCAAACTGATCCGCGTGACCATCGACGAGGACGAACCCGGCGAAACCGGCGACCTGGTGGAACGCCTGATGGGCAAGAAGCCGGAGTTGCGCTTCCAGTATATCCAGGAGAACGCGCGGTTCGTGGAGGAGTTGGATGTTTGAGCGCGCTATGGTCGAAAAGAAATGAGGATCACACTTACCTACACGGGCGAATTGATTGGTAAGCAGAAGGACGCGTTACAGGGGCGACCGAATAAGACCGCCGATCATGTTCATGATATTCGTAAGAGGTTTCATGCTCAACTGAAGGAACACTGGTGTAATAACCCGTTCTTGAGTAACCACGAGTCATTCCCGCAAGACTATGGTTTAGAGCATTCGGCCCCAGACGGCATCGCCAGAATTTCACCCAATCTAGAAGAGCGGCAACCACTTAGAAACTTCATTCCGGATCTACATAAGATCGGGAACTATAGGTTTCTCCCGCTCGTTCGTTCAGAGTGGAAGCTACAGTGCGAATTGGACATTCTATTCTTGCGAAAAAACCCACCGGGATCGCTGATCCAAGCAGGTGACATCGACAACCGGATAAAAACTCTACTAGATGCACTACGCATGGCGCAAAATTCCCAAGAGCTCGGGCAAAATTCAGTACCTGAAAAGGATGAGAACCCCTTCTATTGTTTACTTGAAGACGATCAACTGGTTTCACGATTGAACATCGAGACCGATAGGTTACTCGAAATAGACGAGGAAGGCTCAGCTAAGGACCGATGGGTAAAACTAGTTGTCCGAGCCCAAATCAAGCCCATTGCGACGACAACATTCAATCTTTCTTTCGCCTAACTAAAAACGCGCGGAATCAAGGCGCAGCACGCTGCGCCGCCGCGCGATCGCCAGACCGCCCCCCGGGCTGGCGATTGGCTGACCCAAGCACCCCGATCAGAGGTCATGCGGACACCGCAACCATAAAGTGCCCCGAACACCCCTCGGATCGCCACCCCGCGGTCTGGCGCTCGCGCGGCACCTCCTGCTCCTCGTCATCCTCGGGCTTGACCCGAGGATCTTCTGCAACAAGAGATCCCCGATCAAGTCGGGGATGACAGGTTCCGGGCGGCAAAGCCTTTCGCGCCCCTCGCGCGGCCTCTCAACCCCTCACCAACGGTCCAATACCCTTGGCCCCGCAATTCAGCCGCTCCTCGGCATCATCCACGCTCAGGATTTTCAGGCGGCGCCACCAAGGTTGACCCTCCCCCTGAGCCGTGCAATTCACCCCGGAACACAACTTGAACGAGGATATCAACGTGCGGTTTTTTAGGTACTTTGCGGCGTTTTGCCTGACCATCGGATCGACCGGTCTGGCGACCGCTCAAGAGTTGGAAGGCGTCTGGGCCCAATACAAGATCGACATAGACAGCCCGGTCGTCGAAGGGGCCTTCCTGGTTGCGAAGGTCGAAAACGGCCAAGTGATCCGGCAAGGCTATTCCCTCAAGAGAATCTCGCAATTTATCGCCGAAGACTGCGCCTCCGGTAAGATTGGCAAAATCGAGCTGGGCAAGCAGAAGCAAGACCGCAGGCGTGGCGAGACAAGGGTCATTCAATCGTTCACGACCAGCTGCAATGGCGGGATTCGCGCGGACGTCCGTGGGACGAAATACGGAACCCGCGCAATCGTCGTCAAACAGGCCAACGGCCAGGACAAGGCCACGTATCAATTCGGTCGCAATGGCGACATGCTGACCTCGACGCAAGTCAAGTAGCCCATTGCCTGACCAGGAGTTGCCTCGCGCCGGGACGCGAGGCGATTTCCCCCTGAACCACCCGTCCCGGGCCTGACCCGGGACCTACCCCGCCCCGCCGCCCGCAGGGTGGGGGTTCCCCACAGCGCCCAAGCCGAGCTTCCCCTGATTCCCCGCCCATGCTAGCCTGCCCGGCAAAACGCAGCAGGACAGGCCCCCCATATGCTCACCCGTGAAACCCTCGACGCCCACGCGGCGCAGGACACTCCGCCCACCTTCACCTCGGCCCCCATCTCGGACGAGGCCATCGCCCTTCTGGGCTATCAGCGCACCAAGCAGATCTCGCCCAGGTCCCGCAAATCGTGGGAGGCCGGCAACCCGGTGCCGCTGCGGCAGGAGGCCCGCGAGCGCCGCGACACCATCTTTGCCGGCGCGTTGGCCGAGATGTGGGTCGAGTACCTGCCCCTGCGCAGCCACCTGCTGGACAACGGTATCGCGCCCGGATCCGTCATCGACATCGGCTGTGGCCAGGCCCTGCCCGACCTTTTCCTGCACCACGATTTCAAGCCGCGCTTCACCCTCGTGGATATCGAAAGGACCGACGAGCAGTATCACAACTGGGCGGGGTCCGGCGCGGGCTATGCCAGCCTCGATGAGGCCGCAGCACTCCTGCACGGCAACGGTGTGGCCAAAACCAAGGTCAGGCCGATCAACCCGTTGAAGACGCCCGAGGCGCTGGCGGGGCTGAAGGCCGACATGCTGATCAGCTTCTATTCCTGCGGGTTTCACTATCCCGTCGACGATTACGCCGACCTGATGCGCGAAGTGCTGGGGGCCGGCGGCACCGTCTGTCTCGACCTGCGCAAGCGCTACCTGCGGCGGATGCCCGACACGCTGGCGCGGCTGCTGGAGGCGGGCCGGCGCACCGATCTTTTCGAGGATCCCCGTTCGTTCCGGGTGGTCCTGACCGGCGGCTGACCCGGCACGGCGGACCGGCGGCGAAATCTGCCGGTTTCTTTTGCCGCGAATCCCGCTACCGTCGCGGCCATGCGCTGGTTTTTCCTTCTGTCCCTTGCCGTCCTGATCTCCTGCGGCCGTCCGCTGACGGAGACCGAAGCGGCGTTCACCACGCAGATCCACGGCCCCTCGATCGACACCGGGCGCATCCGGCTGGTCGACGGGGCGCTGATCGGCAAGACCACCTATACCCGCAAGAAACGCCCCCGCATCGCGTGCCGCGAACGGATTTTTCCGCCGCAGGCCGAGGAAACGCAGGAAGTCACCGTCAGCCCCGCTGCCTTTGTCTTTCTCAACAAGGTGTTCTTTTCCAAGGACTGGTACCTGAAGGATTACCTGCCCGACTATGACGAGCGGTTCTACCTGGTCGAGGCGATGCTGTTCGCCCACGAGATGACCCATGTCTGGCAATGGCAGAACCGGCGGCAGACAGGCTATTCCCCGCTCAAGGCGCTGCGCGAGCACCAGGTCAGCGACGACCCCTACCTCTTCGATGTGGGCACCGACACGCGGTTCCTCGACTATGGCTATGAACAGCAGGCCTCGATCGTCGAGGAATATGTCTGCTGCGCCACGCTGGACCCGACGGCCCCCCGCACCGCCCGGCTGAAAGAGCTGCTGGAAGGCGCGTTCCCGCTGGGCAAGCTGACCCTCCCCGACAAGGTCGTGCTGCCCTGGGACGGGGCCGAGCTGAACGGGATCTGCCGGGTCTAGTCCTGGATGCTCTCGATATAGATGAGCAGCGCGGCCAGCGGGCGCGGCGTCGGTGTCATCACCCCGTCGCCCACGTCCACGGGCACCGTGTCGCCCTGCAACAGCAGGCCGAATTCCGGCATCTCATGCCCCGGCAGGCCGGTGCGGTCATAGCCATCGATCACCGACAGGACCCGCGTGCGGGAAAACACACCATCCTCGCGCAATGCCGTCAGATCGGCAGGCGGCGGATTGTAGGAGCCGGCCCAGGGGCCGTTGCCCATGCCGTTCCGGCCGTGGCAGACGGCACAGTTCTTCTCGAAAATCTCGCGCCCTTCCTCGGGCTCGGGCATCGAATCCTGCGCGGTGGCTGCCCCGGCCACAAGGCACGCGGCAAGAGTAAGCGGTCTGATCATGGTCCTGCTCCCTGTCTTTTGTCCAGTCTAGCCTGCCGCGAGCGGCAAGCCTTGACGTGGATCAAGCCAGCTCGCCCGCCAGCGCACGGTCGATCAGCGCCACGGTTTCGTCAACACCGTAAAGCGCGATGAAGCCGCCGAAACGCGGCCCCTGGCTTGCCCCCAGAAGTGTCTCGTAAAGCGCCTTGAACCAGTCGCGCAGCGGGTCGAAGCGGTCGCGTCCCACCGCATAGACGATGGATTGCAGCGCCTCGTCCTCGACCGGGCCGTCATAGCTGGCCAACTGGTCGCGCAGGTCGGTCAGCGCCTCGCGTTCCAGCTCCGTGGGGGCGCGATAGGTCTTCGTCGGCGCGACGAAATCCTCGTAGTATTTCACGGCGAACCCGGCGGCGGCATCCAAGTCGGGATGCGTCTCGGGGCTGGCATCGGGCGCGTAGCGGTTGATGAAGCCCCACAGCGTTTCCTTGTCCTCGGCCCCCGCCACCGAGGCGAGGTTCAGCAGCATCGCGAAGGACACGACCATGCGGCTTTCCGGCACGTCGCCGTTGTGGATGTGATGCACCGGGTTGTTCAGCTTGCCCGCCGCATCCTGGCCCGGATAGGCGCGCAGCTGCTGGTGATACTCGTCCACCGCGCGCGGGATCACGTCGAAGAACAGCCGCTTCGCCGTCTTCGGTTTCTGGTACATGAAATAGGACAGGCTCTCGCTGCTGGCATAGGTCAGCCATTCGTCGATGCTAATCCCGTTGCCCGAGGATTTGGAGATCTTCTGCCCCTTGTCGTCGAGGAAGAGCTCATAGGTGAAATGCTCGGGCGCGGGCGTGCCCAGGATCTCGCAGATCCTGTCATAGATCGGCGTGTTGGTGGAATGGTCCTTGCCGTACATCTCGAAATCCACGCCCAGCGCGGCCCAGCGCGCGCCGAAATCGGGCTTCCATTGCAGCTTCACGTTGCCGCCGGTCACCGGCAGGGTCCACTCGCGGCCATCCTCGTCGTCAAAGGTGATTTCGCCCTTGGCGGCATCGACGTTCTTCATCGGCACATACAGGACACGGCCCGTCTCGGGGTGCAGCGGCAGGAAGATCGAATAGGTCTGCTGACGCTCCTCGCGCAGGCTCTTCAGCATCACCTTCATGATGTCGTCATAGCGCTCGGCGGCGCGCAGAAGCGTCTCGTCGAACTGGCCGGACTTGTAGAAATCGGTGGCCGAATAGAATTCGTACTCGAACCCGAACGTATCCAAGAACCGGCGCAGCATGGCATTGTTGTGATGCCCGAAGCTTTCGAACTCGCCAAAGGGGTCGGG
This sequence comes from Roseovarius sp., assembly GCF_965277045.1. Classification (GTDB taxonomy): domain Bacteria; phylum Pseudomonadota; class Alphaproteobacteria; order Rhodobacterales; family Rhodobacteraceae; genus Roseovarius. The sequence continues at coordinate 3,110,895 of NZ_OZ255712.1, forward strand.
CACGCTGGTCAGCGGCTTTTGCAGGTGCTCCTGCAGCATCTCCTGGTTGGGCACGTTGCCCGGCACCTTGCGCATCCCGTCCAGGTCGTCGGAAAAGCAGAACAGCCGCGTCGGGATATCGCTGATCTGCTGGAACGCGTGGCGGATCATCGTCGTGCGCAGAACCTCGCCGAAGGTCCCGATATGGGGCAGGCCGCTGGGGCCATAGCCCGTCTCGAAGAGGACATATCCCTTCTCGGGCGGCGCTTTTTCATAGCGTTTGAGCAGCCGGCGCGCTTCTTCAAAAGGCCAGGCTTTCGCACTCATCGCGGCGTCGCGCAGTTCGGACATATCGGTCTCCAACGGTTGAGGCCCGCGCAAATGGCGGGCCGCCTCGGTTCCTATTGCTCCGCCCCCGGACAGTCAATATTCTGCGCCGCAACAAGCCCCTTTAAGGACAGCGCATGACCGACGACCAGGATTCCCACCCGCTCACCCCCCAGGATTGCCTCGTGGCCGTGATGATCGCCGTTTCCGCCTCGGACGAGAACATCCGCACCGCCGAACTGGTCAAGATCGAAAGCGCCATCGACAACCTGCCGATCTTCGCCACCTATGACGTGGACCGGATGAAGAGGGTGTCACAGATGGTCTTCGACCTTTTCGCCGAGGAGGATGGGCTGGACGCGCTTTTCGGCCTTGTCACCGACAACCTGCCCGAGCGGCTTTTCGAGACCGCCTATGCGCTGGCCTGCGACGTGGCCGCCGCCGACGGCGCGCTTGACGAGACCGAGCTGCGGTTCCTGGGCGAGATCCGCTATCAGTTGAACATCGACCGGCTGCACGCGGCAGCCATCGAACGCGGGGCGCGGGCGCGGCACGTGCACGAGTGACATCGGGAGGTCCCGGCGAAATTCGCCATTTCCTTCCCGGTTAAAAAACGCTCTAAATAAGGCCCAGCCGATCGGGAGACCTGTCACATGCGCCCACTTTTCGTGAATATCCGCTGCCGCCCCGGCACATCCTACAAGGTGGCCGAGGAGATCGCCCTGCGCGAAATCCATTCCGAGCTTTATTCCACCTCCGGGCCGTTCGACCTGCTGCTCAAGCTTTATGTCCCCGAAGGCGAAGACGTGGGCAAATATATCAACGAGAACGTTGCGACGATTGACAACATCGAACGCACGGAAACGACGCTGACTTTCAAGGCGTTCTGACATTCACAGGGAGAGGATGACAATGAACCTGAAATCAATTCTGGCCGCCACGGCCATGACGGCACTGGGCGCGATGGCCCATGCCGAGGGCGTGAAGGTCGGCATGATCACCACGCTGTCGGGTGGCGGCGCGGGCCTTGGCATCGACGTGCGCGACGGCTTCCTGCTGGCGGTCAAGATGTCGGGCAATTCCGATATCGAGGTGGTGGTCGAGGATGACCAGCGCAAGCCCGACATCGCCGTGCAACTGGCCGACAAGATGATCCAGTCCGAAAAGGTCGACGTGCTGACCGGCATCATCTGGTCGAACCTCGCCATGGCCGTGGTGCCCGCCGCCACCGCACAGGGCAAGTTCTACCTGTCGCCCAACGCCGGCCCCTCGGCGCTGGCCGGCAAGGGCTGCAATCCCAACTATTTCAACGTGGCATGGCAGAACGACAACCTGCACGAGGCCGCGGGCGGCTATGCCAACTCGGCCGGGTTCAAGAACAGCTTCATCCTCGCGCCCAACTACCCCGCGGGGCAGGACGCACTGACCGGCTACAAGCGCATCTACGAAGGCGAGCTGGCCGGGGAGGTCTTCACCCAGCTGGGCCAGACCGACTATGCCGCCGAGATCGCCCAGATCCGCGCCTCTGGCGCCGACAGCGTGTTCTTCTTCCTGCCCGGCGGGATGGGGATTTCCTTCCTCAAGCAATATGCCGACAGCGGCGTGGACCTGCCGGTGGTCGGCCCCGCCTTCAGTTTCGACCAGGGCATCCTTCAGGCCGTGGGCGACGCCGCACTGGGCATCAAGAACACCAGCCAGTGGAACAAGGATCTGGACATCGAGGCGAACAAGGAATTCGTCGCCGCCTTCCAGGAGGAATACGGCCGCCTGCCCTCGCTTTACGCGTCCCAGGGCTACGACACCGCCAACCTGCTCTTGTCCGCCATGGCGAAGGCCGACGTCGCGGATGCCGACGCCTTCCGCGCCGCGCTGAAGGAAGCCGATTTCGCATCGACGCGGGGCGATTTCGAGTTTGCGTCCAACAACCACCCGATCCAGGACATCTATGTCCGCGAGGTGATCAAGGAAGGCGACGTCTACACCAACAAGATCATCGGCACCGCGCTGGAGGATCACTCCAACGTCTATGTCGAAGAGTGCGAGATGTAAGACGGTTTGCACCCCGGGGGCAGTCAGGCGCCGTCCCCGGGAGCAGTTTTTTTGCACGTTGGGGTGCAGATAGGCGTCTCTTGGTGTCGAGGCGTAATGGCCGCTTCGAGCGCTTGTGAGACATTGGGCTCGGGCACCCAGCCGGTTAACAGCCGCGAAGCGGCCCGGCCATCGTCAGCCCCTCCCTTGGGCTGGCGATTTGGCTGAGGCCGGGCACGACGATCCTTCTGAGGATGTATTTGGCAGGCATAAAGTGCTTCTTAACTGCCGTCGGGTCGCCACCCCAGGGGCTGACGCTGGCCTCCGTCGTGATCGGCGGCTTCGTCCCGCAAAGCCGACCGCGACGTACAAACCCCGGCATGCAAAAGCCGCCCCAGGGGGCGGCTTTGGTCTTTTCACCTTGGCGCAGCACCCTTCCGGACCCCATCCGGGAACTCCCGGCCACAAGAGGCCCCGGGTCGGGCCCGGGGCGCGTGGCGAGGGGTGCGCCGCTATTTCTTCTTCTTTTCCCCAAGCGTGACCGGACCCGCCGCGCCGGACTGCGCCGTTGCCAGGACCTTCGGTTTTTCCTGTTTCGGCTTTTTCACTTCGCGGTTGCCGCGCCTGTTATTGCCTTTTCCCATCATGACCTCACGGTTTGAGTAACCGCCCGGCGACATGCCGAACGGGTCGATCCTCAGGAAGATCAAGGTTGCCTGGCAGGAGGCGTCAGGGCGATGACTTCGATGAGTGGCGCCAGGGGGATATTCCACGGCCCCGGCGCCAGGTGAAATATACGCCTGCGCCGTCGACCTCACAAGTGGTCCTGAAAGATCATACGCGCATCGTCGCGCATTGCGCGTGCCGTGCCGGTCCCTCTACGGGGAGAGTGGTGCGCCCCCCGCAGGCGCGGATCATCGCCCGCGCGGGTCGGACCATCCAGTCCGGTCTGTCAGTGAACCACCTTGGACAGGAAGGTCTGAAGCCGCGGCGATGACGGTGCGTCAAGCACCTGATCCGGCGGTCCCATCTCTCCGACCCGGCCTTCATCCATGAACACGACCTTGGTCGCCACATCCCTGGCAAAGGACATTTCATGGGTGACGACCACCATCGTCGTCCCCTCTTCGGCCAGCACCTTCATCACATCCAGGACCTCGCCCACCAGTTCCGGGTCCAGCGCCGAGGTCGGTTCATCGAACAGCATCACTTCGGGTTCCAGCGCCAGCGCCCGCGCGATGGCCACCCGCTGTGCCTGCCCGCCCGAGATCTGCCCGGGCATCTGCTCGGCCCGCTCCGACAGGCCGACACGCGCAAGCAGCCGGTCCGCCCTGGCCGCCGCATCGGTGCGGTTCAGCCGCCCGTTCAGGTACGGGCCGGACATGACGTTTTCCCGCACGGTCATATGGGGAAACAGATTGAAGTTCTGGAACACCATGCCGGTCTTGGAGCGGAAGGTCGCGCGCTGACCATCGCTGACCTTGGCCCCGGACCCGAATTCCAGCCGGCCTTCGCCGATTTCGATCTGGCCGGCGGTCGGATCCTCCAGCAGGTTCAGGCACCGCAGGAAGGTGGATTTGCCACATCCCGACGGCCCGATGACCACAGCCACCTCGCCCCGGTCGATCTGGAAATCCACACCCCTCAGAACGCGGAGCTGCCCGAATTTCTTTTCAAGCCCTTTTACAGTAATCATGACAGCTTGGCCTTTCAGTGTTTGATCTCGAAACGGCTGGCAATCAGCGTGACCGGCGTCAGCACCGCAAGGTACATCAGCGCCGCAAAGGTATAGACCTCCAGCGGTCGGTAGGTGCTCATGGTCAACGTCGATGCCGCGTACATCAGGTCGGGCACAGCCACGACCGACAGCAGCGAGGTGTTTTTCAATTGCAGGATGGACTGGCTGACGATGGGCGGCACCATGCGGCGGGTCGCCTGGGGCAGGATGATGTGCCGCATCTTGGTCCAGTAGGAGAAGCCGAGGACAGTCGATGCCTCCCACTGCCCCTTTTCGATCGAGATCACACCGGCGCGAAAGATCTCGGCCGAGAAGGCCCCCATGTAAAGCGTCAGGCCCAGACCCGCCGCGAACCAGTCCGGCAACGCATAGCCCGTGACCATCGGCAGGGCGTAGAAGAACCAGACGATCTGCACCAGCAGCGGCGTCGACCGGAACAACAGCACGTAGCCCGCGGCGATCCACCAAAGGACAGGCACCCGGGCCACGAGGATGAGGCCGAAGATGACCCCGATCAGCAATCCGGCGACCGAGGTGACAACGGCATAGGACAGCGTCACGCCCAGAGCGTTCATCCAGAGCGACAGGTCCCAGACCACAGACCAATCGAAGTTATACATCCAGATCTCCTTTTCTCCGGCCCCCGCAACCCTTCGGAAAACGGCCCACGGGACGGCTTCGCCCCCCTCGGACCCTGCCGGACGTTCGGCAAGGGACTCTCATTCGATGCACTCTTATAGCAGTTAATTTTCAAGATGCTAATCGCATCGCAATAACATTGTGTCTTTTTTTCACCAGAGTCGATATTCCTGCCCTTCCGCCCCTGCGGAACTTCTGGTTTGTGTTGCGGGGCCCATCTAACGGGGCGTCAATTGACTCCGGGCCGACGCATAACGGCCAACCAACCTAAGGAGTCGAACGTGACACATCTTAAAATGACGACCGCCGTCATTGCCTTCTGCACCGCCGCCGTTCCGGCCGCCGCAGAGTCCATCTGGGAAAACATCGAATCGTCCGGGCAGGTTGTCTGCGGCGGCATCCAGAACTATCCGCCCACCTCGTTCCATGTCGGGGGCGATCTGGAATACGCCGGCTACGGACCCAATGTCTGCCGCCAGATCGTTGCCGATCTGAGCGAAGAGATGGGGCAGGACCTGGAGGTCGTCTGGCGCGAGACGACCTGGCAGAGCGTCGTGCTGGATCTTCAGGCCGGCCGCATCGACCTGTTCCCCGGCATGACCGCCACCGAGGAGCGCAAGAAGGCGCTGGATATGGCCGGCCCGCTGTATCGGATGACAAACTGCGTGATCGCGGGCACCGGCAAGGAAACGATGCCGACGTGGGAGGAATACAACACCGGTGAAACCACCTTCGCCATGGTGACCGGCACCGCGCAGATTGCCTTTCTGCAAAGCGATGTCCCCGAGGCGAACATCATGTCGCTGAAGGAAATGGGCGAAACCATCATGGCCGTTCAGGCCGGTCGCGCGGATTACCTGATGCAGGAGCTGCCGATCTGCCTGCAGACCTTCGCCACCGCCCCCGACGCTTTTGCCAGCTACACCGTTCCCACCCCGGAAAACGGCAGCCCGTCTTCCGCCGGGATCCGGATGGACGACGACGGTCGCTTCAGCGATTTCGTCCAGGCCTGGGCGGACAAGAACCGGGCGGAAGGCACGGTTGCGCCGCTGATCATCGACGGGTTCGAAGCGGCAGGCATGGATGTCTCGGCGATCCCCGAAGGTATCGAGTTCTGATCCAGGGTGTCGTCCGGGCCTACTGGCCCGGGCACGCCCCTTTTCCAGAAACGCAAAAGGCCGGCGGTTCGCCGGCCTTTTGTCTTTTCGTCGCTGAACGCCTCAGGAGGCTTTCTTGCGGTCCAGAAACTTGCTCATTTCCGCCTGCGTGTGACCTTCTTCAAAGGCCTTCTTGTGCAAGGTGCGCGCCAGCTCGAAGGTTTCGTCAAAGCTGTGCTGGGTGGCCGCCACGATCCGCTGCTTGTTGAGCGCATAGGCTTGTTTCGGCAGCGCCGCCAGCTCCTCTGCCAGGGCGATGGCGCGCGGCAGGACCTGGTCCTGCTCGACGATCTCGTTGATCAGACCCAGGCGATGGCATTCGTCCGCCGACACGATGCGCCCGGTCTGCACAAGGTCGATCGCGCGCGCAAGGCCCAGCATTTCCCTGATGATCCAGAACCCGGTGACCGAGGCGATGCCCTGTTTGATCTCCGGCTGGCCCATCGGCGAATTGGCGTGCCCCACGCGCATGTCGCACAACAGCGCCACCTGAAACGCGGACCCGGCCGCGATCCCGTTCAGCGCGCCGATGAAGGGCTTTTCGAACCGGCGGATCAGGTTGTACAGGGTGCGCCATTCCTCGATCCACAGCTCGGCCCGCGCCGAGTCAAAGGTCTTGCCCTCGTTCAGGTCCTGCCCGGCGCAGAAGGCCCGGTCGCCTGCACCGGTCAGGATGACGGCCTCGACCTCGGGATCGGTGTCCGCGGCGATGATCGCCTTGCACAGATCGTTCCGCATGGGGGTGTCCCAGGCGTTCAGCCGCTTGGGTTTGTTCAGGGTGATGATCTGAATCGACCCTTCGCGGGTCACAAGGATCGGATCGGTAGCGTCAGACATGGTGTTTCTCTCTCTGCTTCAGTGTCTCGTCCAGTCACCGGCGCGGGTCGCGTCCAGCTTGTGTTTCATGATCCTCTGGCTTGGGGTCCGTTCGAACTCCTGCACAAAGGTGATGAATTGCGGAAGCTGGTGCGGCGCGAGTTTGCCCGCCAGCCAGTCGAACAGCGCCGCGCCGGTCAGGGTCTGACCGGGGGCGGATTGCACATAGATCTTGATGTCCGCCTCGCCGATTTCGGCCTCGACCGGGATCGCGGCACAGGCGGCCACGGCATCGTGCTGTTCCACCACGTGTTCGACCTCCCAGGCCGAGACGTTTTCGCCCCGAACCCGGATGGTGTCTTTCATGCGGCCGTGAAACTTCAGTCGTCCCTCGGCATCCAGAGACCCCATGTCGCCGGTGTGCAGCCGGCCTTCCCGCAGCGCCTCGCGGGTGGCTTCGACCGAATTCATATAGCCCTTGAACAGCGCGGTTTCGCAGCCGGGGCGGGGCGTTACGACGATTTCCCCCCTTTCGCCCGTGGCAAGGACGCGCCCGTCCCGGTCGCGGACCGACACCTCGAACCATGGCAGCGCGCGCCCGACATAGCCGGGCAGCCCCTCGACATTCACCGTCGACAGGCTGGAGCCCTCGGTCATGCCGTAGCCTTCGGTGATCCGCAGGCCGAATCGCGCCTCGGAGGCTTTCCACGTCTCGGTATCACAGCCGCCGCCCCAGGCGATGGCGACCTTGTGTTCCTTGTCGTCCGGGTGGGCGGGCTGTTTCAGCAGCATCTGCAGAACGCCGCCCAGATGGTGGATCCGCGTCGCGCCACAGGCCCGCACCTGGTCCCAGAATCCGGACGCCGTGAACTTGGCCGTCAGCGCCAGCTGCACCTCCCGGATCAGCGGCAGAACAACGACCTGCGCGCCCCCGATATGGTGGAAGGGTTCCCAGGTATAATAGATGGCACCGGGTTCGGCCTGCGAGGAAATCGCAGCACTTTCAGCGGAATAGCGCAGCATCGCATGGGTGAGGGGCACCGCTTTGGGCCGCCCCGTGGTGCCGGAGGTGAACAGGATCATGCACAGATCCTCCGCCTCGGGCAGGACCGGCGTGATCGCCGGGGCATCTCCCAGTGCGGCGCACAATCCGCCATCCTGCGGGCGCACCAGCACGTCGCAGCCCGCCGCGCGGGCGATCTCTTCGGCCTCTTCTTCCACGATCAGCAGGGTCACGTAGGCTTCGGTCACGGTATAGGTCACGCCGCTGGCCACCTGTCGCAGGCCGACCGGCACCCAGACCGCCCCCAGCAGGCCCAGGGCAAAGGCCGCGGCGCTGGTATCCACATGCGTCCCCAGCATCAGGCCAACGCGGTCGCCGCGCCCGACGCCCCGGGCGGACAGCCCCGCGGCAATGGCCAGCGCGCGCGCCTGCACCGAACCGATCGTGTGATCCTGCCACACGCCGTTGACAAGTTCCGAGGCGTAAATCCGCTCCGGGTTTTCCGAAGCCTTCTGCCCCAGCAGATGCAGAAATCCCGATCCTGCCCATGAAATATGTGTTGTGTCCGTCATGCTCGATTTCCAACCTGATCGGTCGTGTTACTGGTTGACCAAAATATCGCGATGCGATAATCTTTCATTACAATATAAGCGCCGCGTTTCTGCGGTGTCAATGCGTGCGGAGGCGGGAAAACCGAAATGGCGGAGTCTGATGACCTGAACGACCCATTGATGGTCAGTGCCGTGGAAAAAGCCTTTCGCGTGCTGGCGGCGTTTGACGAGGCGACACCGCGGCAGACGCTGACCCAGCTTGCGGAAAACTCCGGCCTCGATCGGTCGGCCGCGCAACGCTACTCCCATACGTTGTGGCGGCTGGGGTACCTGCACAAGGACAAGCGCACTAAGTCGTTCGAACTGACCCCGAAGACCCTCAGCCTTGCCTACCAGTATACCCGGTCCAGTCCGATCGTCCTGCGGTCGCACCCTTATCTGTCTCACCTGAACAAGGCGACAGAGGAGGCCGTGTCGCTCACCGTGCTCGACGGGACCGAGGTGATCTACCTGTCGCGCTACCTGTCGCCCAACGTCCTGGATACTGACGTGATCGTGGGGTCGCGCCTGCCGGCCTATTGTTCGGCAGGCGGTCTGGCGATCCTGTCCACGATGGAGGACGCAGAGATTGACGCGCTGCTGGATCGGTCCGATCTGCGCGCCTTCACCCGTCACACCGTGTACGACCGCGAGGGCATCTGGGAGGCGATCAACAAGACCCGCAGCCGCGGCTTTGCCCTTGTCGAAGAACAGATCTACACCGGCGACATCACGCTCGCGGTGGCGCTGCGCCTGCCCGGCAACGAAGGGGTTGCCGCCGTCAGCCTCGGGGCCTCCCTCTTTCGCTACGACGCCAAGCAGATGGTCAGCCAGTTTGCCCCCATGCTGTTGGCTGCGACGCGGACGATGTCTCAGGGCGTACCGCTCTGAACGGGTCCGTTGCCCTCTTCGGTGACATTGCGCGGGTCAACACTCCGACGCGGCGGCACTCGACCATCGGGTCTTGGAGGAAAGGGTGATGAAAGCCCAAGCTGCTGTCCACGCAACCGGCGGAGCGGTGCTGCGGAGGACTGGCGGAGATATCGGGGGAATGATTGGTTGCGGGGGTAGGATTTGAACCTACGACCTTCAGGTTATGAGCCTGACGAGCTACCGGGCTGCTCCACCCCGCGCCAATGCGGGCTATCTACTCCTGCACCGGGACCTTCGCAAGGGGCCGCGCCGGCATTTATTACATTTTTTTTACACGACAATTCGAAACGGCCTAGCGGAAGACGACGTCGAGGCTGTCGAAGGCACCCAGCTTGTGATCCTCGCGGAAAAACGCGTGATCGCGCTGCAGGCGGGCGACCGCTTCCTCGGTGAACCGGACGATATCCCCGACGAACAGGTCCAGCGGCGCGATGGCCTCCATGATCGACGGCTCGACATCATAGTCGATCCGTCCCAGGTCGTCGGACAGCGCATGGGCCTGCGCCAGCGCGGCGCCGCACACCCTGGCGTACTTCTTCCACGTCTTGAAGCTCAGGCCGTCGAGGTCGATGTCATCCCGGAACGGCGCCCGCTCGCGGCTCATGAAACTCTTTCCGTCGATCTCGACCGCGCCGTAGAAAATGTCGCCATGCGCCAATTGCACGCGCTGGCCGTGCTTGATGCGCTCGGCCTGCTCTCCGGCGTAGAAGGCATTGGGCGGAACCAGACCGTCCAGCGCCGAGCGGCGGGCGGCCTTGAACTCGATGATCAAATCGTCGGTCGCATCCTGCGACGGTCCCTCGATCAGGACATAATAGCGCGGCAGGCCGAGCGAGGCGGTGCCCTGCCCGTGGCGCACGCACACATCCTTGACCTTCAGCTCACCGGCACGGTCGGGCGCGTCGATGCCGTTCGACTTGGCCAGGTCGTTGATGGCTTTCTGAAACTTGTCGATCTCGGTCGACAGGGGCTGCAACTCGTCATTGGACCTGAAGGCGCGGCCATTGGGCGTCAGGTAATCGTCCCACAACCAGTCCCTGCGCTCTTCCCACGCCTGCTCGAACAGGCGCCGGATCACCTTGGGGGAATTGTCCATCCGGTAGGCGTCGTTGCGTTCGGTCGATTTGTTGGCGTAGTCCTGCATCGCCGCTGCATAGCCACGCACGAACTTGCGGACGATCTTGCGGGCCTGCTTCGGCTTCAGCTCGCCCTCGGTCAGCGCCGCGATCCAGAACCCCACGGCGCCGCGCTTGATGTCCCAGCTGAAGGGCGCATAGGTGGTCTCGTCGAAGTCGTTCACACCGAAGATCGGCGCGCCGCTCTTGTCGGGCATGACGCCGAAGTTCTCCGGATGCACATCCCCCAGCGCCATGACCGTGGGCATGTGCCCGTCCTCGCCCACCATGTCGCGGTAGAAGAGCAGGGCGGTGCCGCGAAAGAACTTGAACGGGCAGCCGGCCAGCTTCTCGAACTTGTCGCGCGCGCCCTTCGAGCTTTCCGTGATGCGCGCGGCATGGTCTTCGCGGATCGTCGTGCGCACATGCAGCCGGCGCGTCTGGCCTTGCAGGAATTTCGGCGGAACCAGGTATTTGCCGTCGGCAATCGCGGCGCTCAGCCGGCCGAACGCCTTGGACCGCCGCTCGTAGCGCTCGTCGATCGACTTTTCAGGCGGGTCGGGCGGCTCGACCGCATTGGATTTGCCTGATTTTCCGGATTTCGCCTTGCCCATCGCATCCCTTTCGTCCGTGCAGGTAACGAAAAGGCCGGATCGAAAGTTCCCCGGCGCGCTTGTCCGCGAAAGGGGGCTCGCCGTGGTCCGTCACCGCAAAGCCGCAATGCGCCGACAAGGCACAGCAAAGCCGCCGCACGGTGCGGGTCAGTCAGTAAATTGTAGGGGAAAATCGAAAGAGAGATACAATTTCAAGGACCTTACTAGGTTTGGCGGTGACCTACTCTCCCACGTCTTGAGACGCAGTACCATTGGCGCTACGGCACTTAACGGCCGGGTTCGGGATGGGACCGGGTGTTTTGCTCGTGCTATGACCACCAAACCGAGAAAGATCCTTGAACTCCAAGTCAGCACACTTGTTTAAGTGTACGGCTTCTGGATCCGCATAAGCCAATCTGGCTTTTACTGGATCAAATCAAGCCTATCGGACAATTAGTACCGGTCAACTGAACGCATTGCTGCGCTTACATCTCCGGCCTATCGACGTGGTGGTCTACCACGGTCCTCAGGGATACCTTGTTTTGAGGGGGGCTTCCCGCTTAGATGCCTTCAGCGGTTATCCTGTCCGTTCATAGCTACCCAGCACTGCCGTTGGCACGACAACTGGTCCACCAGTGGAACGTTCACCCCGGTCCTCTCGTACTAGGGGCAACTCCTCTCAAGTATCCTACACCCACGGCAGATAGGGACCGAACTGTCTCACGACGTTCTAAACCCAGCTCACGTACCTCTTTAAACGGCGAACAGCCGTACCCTTGGGACCTGCTCCAGCCCCAGGATGAGATGAGCCGACATCGAGGTGCCAAACACTGCCGTCGATATGGACTCTTGGGCAGTATCAGCCTGTTATCCCCGGCGTACCTTTTATCCGTTGAGCGATGGCCCTCCCACTTGGGACCACCGGATCACTATGGCCGTCTTTCGACTCTGCTCGACTTGTCAGTCTCGCAGTCAGGCTGGCTTATGCCATTGCACTCAACGAGCGATTTCCGACCGCTCTGAGCCAACCTTCGCGCGCCTCCGTTACGCTTTAGGAGGCGACCGCCCCAGTCAAACTACCCGCCACGCAGGGTCCCGGACCCGGATAACGGGCCGCGGTTAGACATCAAGAATGCATAGGGTGGTATCTCAAGGGAGGCTCCACCACGACTAGCGTCATGGTTTCAAAGCCTACCACCTATCCTGCACAATGCAGTCCTGATGCCAGTGCGAAGCTGTAGTAAAGGTGCACGGGGTCTTTCCGTCTAACCGCGGGAAGCCTGCATCTTGACAGGCAATTCAATTTCGCTGAGTCGATGTTGGAGACAGCGGGGAAGTCGTTACGCCATTCGTGCAGGTCGGAACTTACCCGACAAGGAATTTCGCTACCTTAGGACCGTTATAGTTACGGCCGCCGTTTACCTGGGCTTCAATTCGACGCTCTCACATCTCCTTTTAACCTTCAGGCACCGGGCAGGCGTCAGACCCTATACGTCGTCTTGCGACTTCGCAGAGCCCTGTGTTTTTAGTAAACAGTCGCCACCCCCTGGTTTGTGCCCCCGGACTTCAGTTGCCTGAAACCCGGGCCTCCTTCTCGCGAACTTACGGAGGTATTTTGCCGAGTTCCTTCAACATCGTTCTCTCAAGCGCCTTGGTATTCTCTACCAGTCCACCTGTGTTGGTTTAGGGTACGATCTTATGATGGAGCTATTTCCAGGGACTGCTAAGCTGCCCATCCAATCCGATAAGGATGAACAACCCTCGCAATCCGTCACTTCCATCTGGCTCAGGAATATTAACCTGATTCCCATCGACTACGCCTTTCGGCCTCGCCTTAGGGGTCGGCTTACCCTGCTCAGATTAGCTTTAAGCAGGAACCCTTGGACTTTCGGCGAGAGTGTCTCTCACACTCTTTGTCGCTACTCATGTCATCATTCTCACTAGTGATCTCTCCACGGGATCGCTCACGCGCCCGCTTCATCGAAAGCTCCTATCCTCCAAAGCACCTCGAAAGGTGCTGAAGAGGAGTGGAACTATGTCACACTACGCTCTGCTACCAGTGCATACGCACTCCTCGGCTTCGGCTCATGGCTTGAGCCCCGTTACATCTTCGCCGCAAGACAACTTGTTTAGACCAGTGAGCTGTTACGCTATCTTTAAAGGATGGCTGCTTCTAAGCCAACCTCCTGGTTGTTTTGGTCGTCTCACCTGCTTTCCCACTTAGCCATGAATTGGGGGCCTTAGCCGGAGGTCAGGGTTGTTTCCCTCTCCACTACGGGCGTTAGCACCCGCAGTGTGTCTGCCATCTAGTACTCCTCGGTATTCGGAGTTTGGTTAGGATCAGTAAGCCTGTGGGGCCCCATTACCCATCCAGTGCTCTACCCCCGAGGGTATTCGGATGACGCTCTACCTAAATAGATTTCGCAGAGAACCAGCTATCTCCGAGTTTGATTGGCCTTTCACCCCTAGGCACAACTCATCCCGATCTTTTTCAACAGATGTGGGTTCGGCCCTCCAGTAAGTGTTACCTTACCTTCAGCCTGGTCATGCCTAGATCACTCGGTTTCGGGTCTGATCCATCTAACTCGACGCCCTATTAAGACTCGCTTTCGCTGCGCCTACACCTAACGGCTTAAGCTTGCTAGATAGACCAAGTCGATGACCCATTATACAAAAGGTACGCCGTCACAAGACTGGACACTAATGACAACCGTTTCCGGTTATTTTGTCGGGATCGAGACCCGGAACTGAACCGTTTCAAGGCCCGGGTTATCGCTGTAGATCCCAGCGTTCGACCGATGATCGAAACTCAGGCTCATGCGCACGCCGTTGCGTGCCTGATACCCGAATTCTACACCCGATCGAAAGATGATCGGGCCACCCAGGTCGACATCGCTGCCCTCGGCATATAGCCCGGGCATCGAGTGGAACTGAGCATACCACCGTTCGTTCGGCGTCGTGTATGTCGTGGTGCTTCCAAGACCCACCCACAGGCCGCCATCATCCGTGATGGACCCACCGTAGGTGAATTGGAACGGGCCGCGTGCCGTCGATGTCTGCCGGCGAACGAACACTTCCTCGCCAACGGCGTTTTCCTGGAAGTATACTTCGCCAGCGGAAATGCTGGTAAACGGCACCACATCGTTCTTTGCCAGGCAACCTTCATTCGGGCAGTGATTCACCGCCATGTTCAGCAGGCCAAAGGCCAAACCGACCACCGCAGCGGTACCATCCGTAATAAAAGCAATGTCTGACATGTCCCGATCTCCATGGAGTTTTTTCCATGTGTGACGCAGATTGTCATTAGAGTCCAGTCAAGCTCCGACTGATTGTAGGCGTTCGGTTTCAGGTACTGTTTCACTCCCCTCGTCGGGGTGCTTTTCACCTTTCCCTCACGGTACTGGTTCGCTATCGGTCAGTAAGGAGTACTTAGCCTTCGAAGGTGGTCCTCCGATCTTCAGACAGGATTTCACGTGTCCCGCCCTACTTAATACATCCTATCGAGCTTCCTATACGGGGCTGTCACCCGCTATGGCCATGCTTCCCAACATGTTCTAGTCACTCTCAAGGCTTGGCTGGTCCCCGTTCGCTCGCCGCTACTAGGGGAGTATCAATTGATGTCCTTTCCTCCGGGTACTTAGATGTTTCAGTTCTCCGGGTTTGCTCTTAAAGACCTATGTATTCAGTCCTTAAGTACCTGTTTCAGAACCCTATAAACTGCCTTCGTTAATTCCAGAGGAATTAACGCTAGCAATTATAGTGAACTGTCAGGTGGGTTGCCCCATTCGGAAATTCATGGATCAAAGCGTATTCTCAGCTCCCCATGACTTATCGCAGAGTATCACGTCCTTCATCGCCTCTTACTGCCAAGGCATCCACCAAACGCCCTTCTCGCGCTTGATTTGATCCAGAAAAAGCAAGATTTGCGTCTTGCGCGGGTCCGTAGCTGGTAACTTCCAGACCCCTTATCCTGGACCAAAAGTCGTACATTTCCCGCTCCGGATTACTCCGGAACTTTGGTTATAGTACTTGACTTGGACAACTCTGTTCTTTTCAGCCCGGGATACATAAGGAAAGGCGTGGATGCACCTTTCAACATGCCGTCCACCGAAGTGGAACCAGACCGAGATCGCTTGCTTACTTACAAGGATCAAACAGTGTTGATCGTCACTTCAAGATTTCTCTCGAAGCAACTTGTATCTCTCTTTACGATTTCAAAGCGTCCGATTGGACGGCAAAACAGCGATGCTGCTTAACGGTCAAATCGGGATATGGTGGAGCCTAGCGGGATCGAACCGCTGACCTCCTGAATGCAAATCAGGCGCTCTCCCAGCTGAGCTAAGGCCCCTAAGCGTGGCTTCACCGAAGGTGAAACGCGCGTCAGCCGAAAGGCGTTTCCGCAGGAAATGCCGATAGGCTTTTGTCCGCTGCGTCGATTGCAAGCAATCGCCTTTCGCGGCGTCATTTCCGCGGTGCGGAAAAGACGTTGGTGGGTCGAGGAGGACTTGAACCTCCGACCTCACGCTTATCAGGCGTGCGCTCTAACCACCTGAGCTACCGACCCAAGTTGATTTTACCAAAGGTAAAATCGACGTCGCCCGGCAGGCGTTTCCGCAGGAAATGCCGAGAGGGCCGCCGACCGCTGCCGCGGATTGAGGATCAATCCACTTTCACGGTTACGGCTTTCGCGGTGCGAAAGCCTTGACTGAAGAGATATGAGGACGGCCTGGACCGTATGATGTTTGATCGGTTTTGATTACCGATCTGCTAAGTGTTTCACGTGATTGGCGAACCAATCATCTAGAAACATCCTTAGAAAGGAGGTGATCCAGCCGCAGGTTCCCCTACGGCTACCTTGTTACGACTTCACCCCAGTCGCTGAGCTTACCGTGGCCAGCTGCCCCCTGCGAACAGGTCGGCGCACCGTCTTCGGGTAAACCCAACTCCCATGGTGTGACGGGCGGTGTGTACAAGGCCCGGGAACGTATTCACCGCGTCATGCTGTTACGCGATTACTAGCGATTCCGACTTCATGCCGTCGAGTTGCAGACGACAATCCGAACTGAGATGGTTTTTAGGGATTAACCCTCTGTTACCACCATTGTAGCACGTGTGTAGCCCAACCCGTAAGGGCCATGAGGACTTGACGTCATCCACACCTTCCTCCCGCTTATCACGGGCAGTTTCCATAGAGTGCCCAGCCGAACTGCTGGCAACTAGGGATGTGGGTTGCGCTCGTTGCCGGACTTAACCGAACATCTCACGACACGAGCTGACGACAGCCATGCAGCACCTGTCACTGATCCAGCCGAACTGAAGGAATCTCTCTCGAGAAACCGCGATCAGGATGTCAAGGGTTGGTAAGGTTCTGCGCGTTGCTTCGAATTAAACCACATGCTCCACCGCTTGTGCGGGCCCCCGTCAATTCCTTTGAGTTTTAATCTTGCGACCGTACTCCCCAGGCGGAATGCTTAATCCGTTAGGTGTGTCACCGACACGCATGCGCGCCGACGACTGGCATTCATCGTTTACGGTGTGGACTACCAGGGTATCTAATCCTGTTTGCTCCCCACACTTTCGCACCTCAGCGTCAGTATCGAGCCAGTGAGCCGCCTTCGCCACTGGTGTTCTTCCGAATATCTACGAATTTCACCTCTACACTCGGAGTTCCACTCACCTCTCTCGAACTCTAGACTAGTAGTTTTGGAGGCAGTTCCAGGGTTGAGCCCTGGGATTTCACCCCCAACTTTCTAATCCGCCTACGCGCGCTTTACGCCCAGTAATTCCGAACAACGCTAACCCCCTCCGTATTACCGCGGCTGCTGGCACGGAGTTAGCCGGGGTTTCTTTACCAGGTACTGTCATTATCATCCCTGGCGAAAGAGCTTTACGACCCTAAGGCCTTCATCACTCACGCGGCATGGCTAGATCAGGCTTGCGCCCATTGTCTAAGATTCCCCACTGCTGCCTCCCGTAGGAGTCTGGGCCGTGTCTCAGTCCCAGTGTTGCTGATCATCCTCTAAAACCAGCTATAGATCGTAGACTTGGTAGGCCATTACCCCACCAACTATCTAATCTAACGCGGGCCGATCCTTCACCGAAATTCTTTCCCCCGAAGGGCGTATACGGTATTAAACCCAGTTTCCCGGGACTATTCCGTAGTGAAGGGCACGTTCCCACGCGTTACTAACCCGTCCGCCGCTAGAACCGAAGTTCTCGCTCGACTTGCATGTGTTAGGCCTGCCGCCAGCGTTCGTTCTGAGCCAGGATCAAACTCTCAAGTTGAAAAGCTGTTACCAGCTTATCCTTGACGTTCGAACCTCTGCACATCAATTCCGACCGGCTAAGGTCGGAACTTGTCTCTGTTTGTTGTGCTTCTGGTTTTCATCAGAAAACCGGAAGCCGTCCAAACAGTGAAGCTGACTATCCATCATCGGATCGGGTCGAAACCGTCACCTAGGTAGTTTGATATGAGAGTGTTGATCCATCGAATAGACCAAACCGCCCACATATCTCTTCAGAAACTATCGATTTCAAAGAGCGCAGAGACAAAATCAACACGAAGCGCCATTTCTTTTTGGCGCAACCTGCGTCAGATACCTCAGTGTTTGTTGCCGTCTGTCCCTCTGGAGCGTCGCTCCGTCGTTCCGTCTGGCGTTCCGTTGTGCGCCTCAGCGCCGCCGGTGAGGGGGTATTTACGGATTGGGGCCGAACCTCGCAACCCCTTTTTTCGGGAAACGTCATGTTTTTTTCAAAAAACTCATTTATCGTTTAAAAACAGGTGTTTGCAGATACGATTATTTGGCGCCCGGTGTTTTGGCCCCATGCCGTAAGCGGCTTTACGCGGGGGCAATCACGCCAAAATCGGGTTTTCCACAGCCATTTCGACGGAATCTGGCGAGTCACGGACGGGAATCTGCCCCGAGTCACCCCCGACTCGTCCCCGACTCGCGCCGGAATCATCCGTCGACTCGTGGCATTTAGGGAAATGAATCGCCCGAGTCGGCGAAAAAGCCGGAATCGGCGTGCTGATTCCGCGGAATCAGGCAGCAGTCTGCACCCGACTCGCCGCTTTTTTCCGCTTCACCAGGATTCGCCACGCGATCAGCCCCGCGATGACGCCCAGGAACACCAGCGGACGGACCTGCCAGCCCTTCACCAGCATCACGTAATGCACCCCACCCAGAATCGCCGCCGGATAGACCAGCTGGTGCAGCCGGCCCCAGGCCGCCGCCCCCATCTTGCGGATCGACAGGTTGTTCGAGGTCACCGCCAGCGGGATCAGCAGCACGAACGCCGCCATGCCGACAGTTATGTAAGGCCGCTTCACGATATCGGCCCAGACGCGGCCGACGCTTTGGACGTCCAGCACCGCCCAGACCAGCAGGTGACAGACCACGAAGAAGAAGCACGCCAGGCCCAGCGCCCGGCGGAACTTCAGCAGGTTCACCCCCGCCAGTTTGCGCAGGGGCGTCACCGCCAGCCCCGCCACCAGCAGGTACAGCGCCATCTCCCCCATCTCGTGCTCCAGCACCTTCACGGGGTCCGCGCCCAGCCGGTTCTGAATGCCCAGCCACAGCATCCACGCGGCATAGCCCAGGCTTGCCACGTAAATGGGCCACGCTGGCAACCGGCGCAGCCCCTTGTTGATATGATCGACGGTCGCCATCAGAAGTTGGCTTTCAGATCCATCCCTTCATAGAGGCTCGCCACCTCGTCGCCGTAACCGTTGAACATCAGCGTGTCCTGCCGGCGGGCGAACAGCCCCGTCCCGAGGACCCGCTCGCTCGCCTGGCTCCAGCGCGGGTGGCTCACCTCGGGGTTCACGTTGCTGTAGAATCCGTATTCCCGCGCATTGGCCTTGTTCCAGCTTGTCGGCGGCTCGGCCTCGGTCAGGGTGATGCGCACGATCGACTTGATCGACTTGAACCCGTATTTCCACGGCACCACCAGCCGCAGCGGCGCGCCGTTCTGGTTGGGGATGTCCCTGCCGTAAATCCCCGTCGCCATGATCGTCAGCGGATGCGTGGCCTCGTCCAGCCGCAGCCCCTCGACATAGGGCCAGTCCAGCACCGGGTATTTCACCCCTGGCATCTCGTCGGGGCGCAGCGCGGTCTCGAATGCGACGTACTTTGCGCCCGACTGCACGCCCGCCATCTCCAGCAGGTCGGCCAGTTCGAACCCGTTCCAGGGCACCACCATCGACCAGGCCTCGACACAGCGGAAGCGATAGATCCGCTCCTCCACCGTCATCTTCGCCATGATATCCTCGAAGGCATAATCGCCGGGGCGGTCCACCAGCCCGTCGATTTTCACCGTCCAGGGCTGGGTCGTCAGCATATGGGCATTCTCGACGGGGTCGCCCTTGGCGGTGCCGAACTCGTAGTAATTGTTGTAGGTGGTGATGTCCTCGTAGGACGTCGGCTCCAGATCCTGCGCCCGCGCCGGCATCCCGCCGACCCCGGCCAGGCCAACCCCGGCGGCGGCCCCCGCCATCAACTGCCGGCGGTTGAGGAACGCGGCCTCGTCGGTCACATCTTTGTCGCGCAGCGTGTTCTTCCAACGATGGGCCATGCGGGCTCTCCTCTTCTCGCGGGCATGTCTGTCAGTCGTGACATAAGGAAAGCGCATTCGCGCGGCAAAACAAGCCGTGTCACGAAGACGTGGAAGTGCGGTAACAATGGCGGCGACATTCTTTACGCGCGCGCACGCGCGCGCGAGGCGCCAAGCCGTGCGATTGCCAGACCGCGGGATGGCGACCCGACTGTCCTTCAGGGCACTTTATCCCTGCAACTTCCGCAAAACCTGCAATCGACACGCCGACGTCACCCAATCGCCAGCCCGGGGGGCGGTCTGGTGATCGCGCGGCGGCCTTCGGCATTGGTTCCGCGCGCCAATACCCCCGCCGCCGTCCGGGACCTGATCCGGGACCTCCCGCGGTCAGAGATCCTCGGGTCAAGCCCGAGGATGACACGCCGCTCCACCTCTATGGATACTGCGCCGCGTCCACGCTGGGCCGGATCTTGGTCAGCGGGATCGACGTGCCGTCCGCCTGCACGATCCGCACATGCCGGCGCCGCATCAGCCGCGGCTCGGCCACGCCCACGGAATGCGCGATGGTCTCGACCTCACTGATCACCTGCCGCGCGTAGTTGGCGACCTTCATGTACTTGTCTTCCACCACCAGCCCCTTCTGCAGGTGCTTGTCATGGGTGGTGATCCCCGTGGGACAGGTATTGCGGTTGCACTTCAGCGCCTGGATGCAGCCCAGGCTGAACATGAACCCCCGCGCCGAGGTCACGAAATCCGCGCCCGCGCAAATCGCCCAGGCGACGTCGCCGGGATTGACCAGCTTGCCCGCCGCGATGATCCGGATCCGGCTTTTCAGCCCGTGCCGGTCGCGCAGATCCACCATCCGGGTCAGCGCCTCGCGGATGGGCATCCCCACCAGGTCCATCAGCGGCATCGGGGCGGCCCCCGTGCCCCCCTCGCCGCCATCGATGGTGATGAAATCCGGCGCGCTCTCCTCGCCACGCTCGACGATCAGTTCGAACATCTCGTCCCACGCTTCGCTCGACCCCACCACGGTCTTGAACCCCACGGGCTTGCCCGTGACCTCGCGGATATGGCCGATGAAATCCAGCAGTTCGCCGTAATTGTTCACCTCGCGGTGCCGGTTCGGCGAAATGCTGTCCTGCCCCACATGGATACCCCGGATCTCGGCAATCTCCGGCCCGACCTTCGCACCGGGCAGGATGCCGCCCTTGCCGGGCTTCGCCCCCTGCGCCAGCTTCAGCTCGAACATCCTGACCTGCTCGGTCTCGCCCATCCTGCGCAGCTTGTCGTCGTCCAGCGCGCCATCCGGCGTTCGCACCCCGTATTTCGCCGTCCCGATCTGGTAGACCACGTCGCACCCGCCCGACAGGTGATAGGGGCTGAGGCCCCCCTCCCCGGTGTTCAGCCAGATCCCGGCCTCCGCCGCGCCGCGGCTCAGCGCCTCGACCGCGGGGCGCGAGATGGCGCCGTAACTCATGCCCGAGACGTTGAAGATCGACCGCGCCATATACGGCGTCCGGCAATAGGGGCCGATCTGCATGGGCTCGGTCGCCGCGAACTGGTCATCGAGCGGCGGAAAGGCCGCCGGCACGAAAATCGGCGTGCCCGCCACGTTCAGGTTCCGGGTCGACCCGAAGGCGACGGTGTTGCCCTTGCCCTTCGACGCATGCCCCACCCAGTCCCGCTGGGCGCGGTTGAACGGCATCTCCTCGCGGTCCATGGCAAAGAAGTACTGGCGGAAGAACTCGCCCAGCGTGGTGAACAGCCCCCGGAACCGCCCGATCACCGGATAGTTGCGCCGGATCGCGTCGCCGGTCTGGGTCTTATCGATGATGAAAAAGATCAGCGCCAGCGCGATGACGATCCCGATCGCCAGCACCAGGATCAAGGCCAGAAAGCCAAGGATTTCGAAGACCAGGTCCATCACCGCCCCTTCCGGAATTGCGTGGCTCCCTTATGCCACAGACCTGAAGCGCCTCAAGCCTTAAACCCGTCCCGGCGCGGCCGGATGCTCACGCCGGTTCACGAATTTTTCAGTGGCTTTCGCAGGGCGCGCCGGCTTAGGCGGCGAACCCTTTCCGTCAACCCGCACCGGCGGAAATCCCCGCTGAACCGGACGCGCCCCGGCCACGTAACAGGGACACGATGCGCAAGACGCACATCGCATATCACTCGTACCAAGAAAACTCTCATAGGGAGACACGACATGCTTCGCAGAACTTATCTTGCCCTGACCGCCGCCACCCTCCTTGGGGGCGCCACAACCGCCTTCGCCGAAAGCGGCAAGGACATCGTCGACACCGCCACCGAAGCGGGCGACTTTTCCACCCTGCTGGCCGCGGCCGAGGCTGCCGGACTGGTCGAAACGCTGAAAGGCGACGGGCCGTTCACCGTCTTCGCCCCGACAGACGAAGCCTTTGCCGCGCTGCCCGAAGGTACGGTCGACACGCTGCTGCTGCCGGAAAACAAGGACCAGCTGACCAGCATCCTCACCTACCACGTCGTGCCCGGAAAGGTCATGTCGGGTGACCTCAGCGACGGCATGACCGCCGAAACCGTGCAGGGCACCGAGGTGACCATCGGCACCGAAGGCGGCGTGACCGTCAATGGCGCCAATGTCGTCACCGCCGACATCGAGGCCTCGAACGGCGTCATCCACGTGATCGACGGCGTGATCATGCCCGAATAACCGACGTCTTCCTCCGGACGTTCGAAGGGCGGCCTTCGGGCCGCCCTTGCTTTCTTCGGATCGTGGCATTCTGCAAACGCGTGCCCGGGATCATCCGCACCGGGGCCAGCCTGTTCGGCTCGGTCGCCCCAAGGCTACCCACGAGTGATGTCGGCAAAGACCCAGGCTCTTGCTTTCGGCAAACCGCCCCGCCACATCCCCCTCGCCGGGCCGCCATCCGCGTCGGGCATCCCGCCCGGCTGTCTTGCTAGTGGCTTGCGATCTGCTCGAGCTCCAGCAGCGTGATGTCGGGATTGGCGCGGATATCGGCGATATCCTGGTCGTACATCCGCGTCAGGTGCGCCCGCTCGTTCGGCGTCCAGGGATCGTAGCTGCCAAAGTCCTTGCCACGCGGATAGCGCTCCTGCAACGCGACCCTCTGTTCCAGCGCCTTGTCCGCGCCATCCTTGTGAATCAGCTGCAACAGTTCCGCCACCGCGCGCCCGCTCGCAGTGGGGCGTTTGTTCTTGTCCTTGGGTTCCTTCATCGCGCCGGTGTCGATCCCCGGACCGCACAACCCCGCCAGCACCTGCCGGTCCAACTGGCGAAAGTCCTCGTAACGCCAGACCGTGACCTTGGCGCCGGGAAACAGCGTCACCACCGATTTCAGGATATTGTGCCAGTTCGGCATGTTCTCCAGCACCTGCCGGCGCATCGTGCGCTCGTCGACAAACCACTGCCCGGTCACCGACCGCAGGTATTCCACGTAAGCGGACGCAAAGAAATCGGCATAGTTGCGCAGCCCCAGATGCACCTCGTCCACGCCGTCCGGAAACTGCCCGGCGAACACTTCCAGCAGCTTGCGCCGCCAGCGGTAAAGCACCCCGCGCTTCACGCAATGCCCGCAATGGCCGGCCATGTTCTCGTCCGACAGGATGATCCGCTTAGGATTGCCCTTCGATATCTCCTTCAGGAACGCCCGGCTCATCTCCGCCAGCTCGGCGTCGGAAATCTTCGGGTCCCAATCCATGCCGATCTTGTTGTAGACGTTGCACTGCACCGGCACGGTCAGCTGCTTGCGGGTGTCGCGGTGGTGCACGTAATGCACACCCGTCCGTTCCAGCATCTTGGAATTGCGCGCCAGCATCGACTGGATGTGGCTGGTGGCGGTCTTGTGAAATCCGCCATGCAGCACGATCTGCGGGCGCTGGCTCATTCCGCGGCCAGGTCCTGCAACAGCTGGTCGCGGTTCACCGGCGCCTCGCCGGGGCGGTTGATCATCTGCAACAGGTCATGCAGCGCCGCCCAGTCGTCACTCGATTTCAGCGCCGCGATCTTGGCCCGGTGCCAGGCACAGGCCTCGGCGTGCAGGCGGCGGATCTCGCCGTCCTGCATCAGCCGGTCGAACTCGACCCGCGTGGCCTCGGCCATCGGCACCAGGCTCGTGTCCTCGACCATGTTCAGGTTCATGTCGGCCCAATAGGCCACGCCCTGGTCACGGTCGATATGGTTGGTGCGGCCCCTGTCGCGCTTGACCAGGAAACTGTCGACCGACCGCACCGCGTAGTGGTGCAGCCGCGCATGATCGTGGCTGAACCCGCCATAGGCCGACCAGCCCATGTCGAAATATTTCTCGGGCATCGGATTGCCGCCCGCGTCGGTCCAGACAAAGCCCTCGGGCCGCCCGTCGAACTTGGGCCGGTGCACGCCGAACTTCTTGATGGCGTCGGACGGACGGAACAGCGTCTTCAGCCCCAGCCCGCGGTATTTCTCGCGGAACTCCTCCGGCGCGGACCAGATGAAATGCTCGTGGATGAACCTGTCCTCATAGCGCACCTGTTCACCGCAACCAAAGAGCTTCCAGCACAGCGAGATGGCATCCGCCTCGCCCACCGCCGCAAACAGGTCCGGCAGGCGTCCCGCGCCCGCGCGGATGTTCAGGAACTCGTCGCAATCGGCGCAGATGGCCCAGTCGGCCTGCCGGTAAAGGTCGTGCGAGAACGCCCGGCGCAGCGCCACCCGCTGCGGGCTCGCACCTTTCTTGAACCGGTTGTCCTCATGCGCGGCGACGCCCAGCTGCTCCAGCCGCATGGCGATGCGGTCGGTGCCGTCGTCGCAATCGTTGGTGTAGATCAGAAAATCGGTGAACCCGATGGCCTTGTTGAAGGCCACCCATTCCAGCATGAACGGCCCTTCGTTCTTCATCGTGGTCACGATCAGGCACCGGTCGTTGCGGCGCGCGCCCATGGCCCGCGACGGGCCCTCGGGGGCGGGCGCCCCGGCCCTGGCCGGGGCCTTGTCCTTTGGCGCTGCCTTGGCCGGGGGCTTCGCCGCGGCGGTCTTCTTTTTCGGCGCCGGCGCCTCCTCGGTCACGTCCTCGGTCACGTCCTCGGGGCCGTCCATGTCCGGCCCGTCGAACCCGTCATCGTCATCCGGGCCGAAATCCCCGTCCGCATCCGCGTCCTTCTGCGCCGCGCGCTCCTCCTCGCGCAGCTTGCGCCGCAGCCGCTTGCGAAACGCCAGGCCGAACGCATTCGCCATCTCGTCCCGCCCGCGGTCATTGAAATAGGCCGTGACCTGGTTCTTGTACCAGCGCAGGTCGCGCCGCGCCCGGTAGAGACGGTAGAATTCCACCGGGTCCACGTCGCCGAAGATCGCCGCATGCATCACCGGCTTCAGCGCGCCGATCTTGCGCATGAACACGGCCGTCTTGTGGTCCGAGTGGCGGCAGTGAAAGACATGGATGTTGTCGCCCGAGAACCGTCCCACATGCTGCTTGTCCAGCGCGTGATAGGGGTCGTAGAAAATGCTCACCCGGCCCAGCCCCGCGGTCAGCGCGGCCGCATCCGACAAGGGCAGCGTCCAGTCCTGCCGCCGCCCGCCCTCATAACGCGTCTCCCACGGCACCAGCCCGGTATCCAGCGTGCTCTGCGGGTTCACCGACACCACATGCGCCCCCGGCACCAGCGAGCCAAAGGCGATGGCCGCAAAGCCGCCCATCGACACGCCGGCGAAGATCACCCGGTCGTAGCCCTCGAAGAACCCCTCGTCGCGCAGCTTCTCGAACCGCGCGATCAGGTCGCCGTCGCGGTACCAGTCCGCCACATGCGCCATCACACCCAGGTGCGAGATGTTCACATCCTGCGCGAACTTGAACGCCCAGGGCTCGCGCTCCGCCGAGCTGTCGTTGACGTTGGAAAGGTTGTCGAATGTCACCAACAGGCGGTTCACCGGGCGCCGCACGAACATCAGCGAATGCCGCAGGTGCCGCTCCATGAATCCCTCGCCATCGCCGCCGGGGCGAAGCTCGTCGAACCAGCGGGGCACCGCTGGCGTGTCGTCTGCTGAACTGTCCTGCTCGGCCATGGCTCGATGTTACGCCTGCTCTGATTGCCGTGCGCTTAACCGCACCGCCCCGCGTTCGGTGCCACTATACGCCCGCGCCCCGAATCCGCGCAACACCCGTCTCGAATTGTCGACGCGACGGCCATTCCCGCAACACGCCCCCCACCCCGCCCCCGTCTTCCTCTGGCCAGAAATATCCCGGGGGTCTGGGGGCTGGCCCCCAGTCCAACCTGCGCTTGGGGGCTGGCCCCCAATCCAACCCGCGCTTGGGGGCTGGCCCGTCGCACGCACCAGGCCCCCCCGTCCCGGACCCGATCCGGGACCTCGTAGGGTGGGTTTCCAACCCACCTTTGCAGGCCGACACTCACCGGCCCCCCAAAAAACGAAAAACCCCCGCCGGATCTCTCCGGCGGGGGCCGCGTTCACGCAGTCACCGCGCTCAATGCACCACGGCATCGTCCGGCCGCTCGCGGTTGGTCGACCCGACGCGCTCGCCGATGATCAGCCCCTCGGAGCCCGCTGTCACCGGCACACTCGATCCGTCCAGGATATCCCCGGCCAGCAAGCCTTCGGCCAGCGGGTCCTGCAGCGCCTTCTGGATCACCCGCTTCAGCGGACGCGCACCATAGACCGGGTCATAGCCTTCATCCGCCAGCCACTTGCGGGCCGCGTCGTCCAACTCCAGCGTGATCTTCCGCGCGGCCAGCCGCTTCAGCAGGCGGGCCATCTGGATATCCACGATCCCGTCCATCTGGTCGCGGTTCAGCCGGTCGAAGACCACGATCTCGTCCAGCCGGTTCAGGAACTCGGGCCGGAAATGCGACCTGACCGCGTCCATCACGTCGCGCTTGGCCGCCGCCGCATCGGACCCTTCCGGCAACTGGCTCAGCGCCTGGGACCCGAGGTTCGACGTCAGGATGATCAGCGTCTGCTTGAAATCCACCGTCCGGCCCTGCCCGTCGGTCAGCACACCGTCGTCCAGAACCTGCAACAGCACGTTGAAGACTTCCGGGTGCGCCTTCTCGACCTCGTCGAACAGCACCACCTGGTAGGGCCTGCGCCGCACCGCCTCGGTCAGCACGCCGCCCTCGTCATAGCCGACATAGCCCGGAGGCGCGCCGATCAGACGGGCGACCGAGTGCTTCTCCATGAACTCGCTCATGTCGATCCGCACCATCGCGCTGTCGTCGTCGAACAGGAACTCGGCCACGGCCTTGGTCAGCTCGGTCTTGCCGACGCCGGTCGGCCCCAGGAACAGGAAGCTGCCCAAGGGACGGTTCTCGTCGTTCAGCCCGGCGCGCGCCCGGCGCACGGCATTGGCCACCGCCTTGACGGCGGCATCCTGGCCGATCACCCGGCGGTGCAGGTTGTCTTCCATGCCCAGAAGCTTCTCGCGCTCGCCTTCCAGCATCTTCGCGGTCGGAATACCCGTCCAGCGTTCGACCACCTGCGCGATCTGCTCGGGCCGCACGGCCTCCTCGACCATCATGCCGTCTTCCTCGGCCTTCTCGGCCTCGGCCAGCTGCTTCTCCATCTGCGGAATGACGCCATAGCTCAGCTCCCCGGCCTTGGCCAGGTTGCCCTCGCGCTTGGCATGGTCCAGCTCGATCCGCGCACGGTCCAGCTGTTCCTTCAGGTCGCGGGCGCTGGCCAGCTTGTCACGCTCGGCCTGCCATTGCGCCGTCATCTGGCTGGATTTCTCCTGCATGTCGGCCAGCTCTTTTTCCAGCTTCTCCAGCCGGTCCTTGCTGGCGGCATCGTCCTCTTTCTTGAGGGCTTCGGCCTCGATCTGCTTTTGCAGGATCTCGCGGTCCAGCGCGTCCAGTTCTTCGGGCTTGCTGTCCACCTCCATGCGCAACCGGCTCGCGGCCTCGTCCACAAGGTCGATGGCCTTGTCCGGCAGGAACCTGTCGGTGATATAGCGATGGCTCAGCGTCGCCGCCGACACCAGCGCAGAGTCCGAGATCCGCACGCCGTGGTGCAGCTCGTACTTCTCCTTGATGCCGCGCAGGATGCTGATCGTGTCCTCGACGGTGGGTTCCTCGACCATCAGCGGCTGGAACCGGCGTGCCAATGCGGCGTCCTTTTCCACGTGCTTGCGGTACTCGTCGAGCGTCGTCGCACCCACACAGTGCAACTCGCCCCGCGCCAGAGCCGGCTTGATCAGGTTGGCCGCGTCCATCGCGCCATCCGCCTTGCCCGCGCCGACCAGCGTGTGCATCTCGTCGATGAAGAGGATGATCTCGCCCGCCGCATCGGTGACCTCGTTCAGAACGGCCTTCAGCCGCTCCTCGAACTCGCCACGATACTTCGCCCCGGCAATCAGCGCACCCATGTCCAGCGCCAGCAGCTTCTTGTTCTGCAGACTTTCCGGCACGTCGCCATTGACGATCCGCAGGGCCAGACCCTCGGCAATCGCGGTTTTACCCACGCCCGGCTCACCGATCAGGACCGGGTTGTTCTTGGTCCTCCGGCTCAGCACCTGCATCGCACGGCGGATCTCGTCGTCACGGCCGATAATGGGGTCGATCTTGCCGTCCGCGGCCCGTTTCGTCAGGTCGGTCGCGTATTTCTCCAGCGCCTCATAGCTGTCCTCTGCCGAAGCACTGTCAGCCGTCCGCCCCTTGCGGATGTCGTTGATCGCCTCGTTCAGGGCCTGCGCGCTCACGCCCCCCTGCTCCAGCGCGTCCTTGGCGGGGCTTTTCACCATCGCCAGGGCGGTCAGCAGGCGCTCCACCGGCACGAAACTGTCCCCGGCCTTCTTGGCCAGCTTCCCGGCCTCGTCCAGCAGCTTCACGGTCTGGCCGTCCATGTAGATCTGGCCCGAATCGCCGCTGACCTTCGGGATCTTGCCAAGGCTCAGGTCCAGCGCCTGCACCACGCGCGCCGGCTCACCGCCCGCCCGCTTGATCAGGTTGCTGGCCATCCCCTCGGGATCGTCCATCAATGCTTTCAGAATGTGTTCGGGCGCCAGTTTCTGGTGGCTTTCCCGGATCGCGATCGTCTGCGCGGCCTGAATGAAACCGCGCGACCGCTCGGTGAACTTCGACAAGTCCATCCCGTCTCTCCTTTTCTACAAGCGTCATCCCGGTGGCGCACCCAGCATTAGGCGTACGGCTTCGGGAACCTCAGACCTTTAGATGGGTAACAGGCGCGTGAGCGTCAAGTCGGCCCTGTAAATTGTTCGCATCGCGCAAGCTACAACCAGATGTTGTGGCAAAACCCGCTTGAAGACACGACATAGGCGACAAACCGCTCAACAGAATTTGTGAACCTTGCAACTTTTTCGACCGACCAAACGTTACTTAGGCAGTTATCCACAGGCTAAGTCACTTAGGTAACTCGTAAAACAGGAGCAGACCAATGCAGATCGAGAAGCTTGAATTCGACGCAATCCGCTACAACCCCGAACTTGAAGCGTTCGAGGCGGCCGTTCGTATCCACGAGTCCGGTCACATCTTCCGCTATCCCGTCCACCTCAAGGCCCCGCTCAACGCCGAATACGCGCTGATCGCCCGTGGCCTGAGGCAGAAGGCCAGCCTGCGCCACACGCAGAAAGCCCACGCCCTGCGCTCGTCGCTGCCCGAGGCCGCGCAAGGCGCCGCCGCCGCCTGATAAACAGGCGTAAAGTTGCGAGGGGGCGTCCGTTAACCAATTTCCCCTCGCAACCCGTGGCCAGATGATGCATCCTCGCTGCAGTTGCATAGTGAGGTGTGTTATGAAGATCGAGCGGATTTCCTTGGAAAATGTCGCTGTTTCGCCACATTCAGGCGCCCATGTCGCGACGGTTTTGCTGCAGGGCGACGAAGGCTCCCTCAGCTTGCGCGCCTCCGCCATGCCCCCTACGATTCTCGGTGACCTGACCGAGGCCGCTATCGTGGCCCGCGCCCTGGTTCAGGATGCCCTGCGCCAGGTGCGGCGGATGCCCGAGTTTCGCAACGCCCCGCAGGCCGTCGTCGTCGCCGACAATGCCTGGCCGCGATCTGCCGAACAGGCTTGACGCCGCCGCCCCGGCCCGCAACAAGGGCGCGACCCGACGCGAAAGGTTGCGCTCATGCCCGAACCCGTCCAGCTCAGACCCGAACGGCCCGCCGATGATCGCCTGATCGTTGCCATCGACCTGCCCAACGCGCTCGAAGGCCTGCACCTGGCCGAAACGCTTGGCGACGCGGTGTCATTCTACAAAATCGGCCTCGGGATGCTGACCGGCGGCGGTCTCGCCCTCGCCAACGAGCTCAAGCAGGATCACGGCAAGCGAATTTTCCTCGACATGAAGCTCTTCGATATCGGCGCCACGGTGGAAAACGCCGTGCGCGGGCTGGCGCAATTCGACCTCGACTTTCTCACCGTGCATGGCGACCCCCACGTAGTCCGCGCCGCCCGCGAGGGCGCGGCAGGCAAACCGATGAAGATACTCGCCGTCACCGTGCTGACCTCCCTCGACCGCGGCGATCTCGACGCGTCGCTGATCGCCCCGGGCGACATCCCCGATATCGTCGCCACCCGCGCAGCCCGCGCGCTCGAGGCCGGGGCCGACGGTGTCATCGCCTCCCCGCAGGAGGCCGCGATGATCCGCGCCCTGCCCGAGGCCGCGGGCAAGCTGATCGTCACCCCCGGCGTGCGCCCCGCCGGCGCGGCACTGGGCGACCAGAAACGTGTCGCCACCCCGGCACAGGCCCTGTCGGACGGCGCCGATCACATCGTCGTGGGCCGCCCGGTCTGGGCCGCCGAAGACCCCCGCGCCGCCACCCAGGCCATCCTGAACGACATCGCCTGACGTAGGGTGGGTGAAACCCACCATCGCGCCACCCAGGCCTTCCGCCCTACCCCGCCAGGTACTCCGCCACCCGCTGGGCGAAATGCGGCACGGCCTTGTCGTGCGCCACGTAATCCTCGGGCCGCATCAGGCACCAGCCCAGCCCCTCGTCGCCGAATTCCACATCGTCCGCCAGCGCCGCCTCGCAATGCGCCACGAAGAACCACATCGGCGTGGGCCCCGCGTAGAACCGCCGCCAGCGCAGCACGCCGGGCTCCAGCACCAGCCCCAGCTCCTCGCGCGTTTCGCGCAGCACGCAGGTCTCGGCACTTTCCGCGCCGTCACGCCCGCCGCCGGGCAGGTCCAGGAAACCCGGCCACGGGATGTCGGGCGCATGGTCGCGCTCGATCACCGCCAGCCGCTTGCCCAGAAACAGCGCCAGCTTGGTGCCCTCGAACCTCTCTTCGCTCATACCGTCTTTTCCCTCACGCGCCACGGCCTTACAATAGCCGCATCGCAACCCCGGACGCAGCCCCGCCCATGCCCGCCTTCTGCCGCGACTGCCTGACCCGGTTTGACACCGGCGCGCGCTGCCCCGCCTGCCGCAGCCCGCGCGTGCTTTCGCATCCCGAACTGTTCGAGCTCAGCATCGCGCACATGGATTGCGACGCGTTCTACGCCTCGGTCGAGAAACGCGACAACCCCGAACTGGCGCACAAGCCCGTCATCATCGGCGGCGGCCGGCGCGGCGTGGTCTCCACTGCCTGCTACGTCGCCCGCATCCGCGGCGTGCGCTCGGCCATGCCAATGTTCCAGGCGCTGAAACTCTGCCCCGACGCCGTCATCATCAAGCCCAGGATGGAGCTTTACGCCCAGGTCTCGCGCCAGATCCGCGCCATGATGCAGGACCTGACGCCGGATATCGAACCCTTGTCGCTGGACGAGGCGTTTCTCGACCTCACCGGCACCGCCCGCCTGCATGGTGCGCCCCCCGCCGTGATGCTGGCCCGCCTGACCAAGCGGATGAAGGAGGAGCTTGGTCTTACCGGCTCCATAGGCCTTTCCCACAACAAGTTCCTCGCCAAGATCGCCTCGGACCTCGACAAGCCGCGCGGGTTTTCCATCATCGGCAAGGCTGAGACAGCCGATTTCCTGCGCGACAAACCCGTCAGCCTGATCTGGGGCGTGGGCCAGGCGGCGCGGACCTCGCTGGATGCGGCGGGCATCCGCACCTTCGCCGACCTCCTGCGCTGGGAGAAAACCGATCTCGTCGCCCGCTTCGGCTCCATGGGCGACCGGCTCTGGAACCTCGCCCGTGGGCAGGATCACCGCCGCGTCTCGGCCCACAGCCCGATGAAGTCGATCTCGAACGAAACCACCTTCCGCGAGGACACCGCGAGCGCCGACATCCTCGACGGCCATCTGTGGCGCATGGCCGAAAAGGTCGCCGACCGCGCCAAGGCCAAGCACCTCGCGGGCCGCGTGGTGACGCTGAAGCTCAAGCGCTCCGATCATTCGCTCCTGACCCGCCGCATCTCGCTGCGCGACCCGGCGCAGCTGGCCGACACGCTCTACCGCACCGCCCGCGCGCTTTTCGACCAGGTCGATCACACCAGGCCCTACCGCCTGCTCGGCGTGGGCCTGTCGGACCTCGTGCCCGAGACCGCCGCCGAGGCGTCGGGCGACCTTCTGGACCCGCAGGCCCGCCAGCGCGGCCGCGCCGAACGCGCCACGGACGAAATCCGCGCCCGCTTCGGCGCCGACGCCATCCTCAAGGGCCGCTCCCTGCGCTGAACGGGTTTTTCCCCCTTAAAGCAGAGTGTTACCGGCGCGACCCTGTTGCCGGAAAATCACAGGGACGCCGCGCATTGTCGCTCGTGCAACTTTCCGGACCGTGCCACGTTGCTTGGGTCATGAAACGCATAGCGACCCGTCCCCTGCCCGGCCTTGCCGCGATGGCGCTCTGCGCCGCCGGCCTGCGCCCCGATGCCGCCGCTGCCGCCGATTGGGTGGATTTCTCCGGCGACGTCTCGGTCGGCGCCAACAGCATTCAGGACAACGCCTTCATGTCCCGCGTCGACGCGATGCTGACCTTCAGGCTTTTCGACGTCGCCGACAGCCCCGTGGCCTTCGAATTCGGCACCTTCGGCTATTACTACAAGGGCGACCGCCCGCACGAGACCTATGCCGCCTTCGTCTATGACGACCGGTTCCGCCTGGGCGTGGTGAAACCGGCCTATGACCGGGTGCTGATCTCGCCCTTCGATTTCACCGCCGCCTCCGTTGCCGAGACCCGCGCCGAATACACCCGCGCCCGCGCCACGACCGAGGCGCTGCGCTTCAATTCGGTGCCCGTGGGCGTGTCCTATGGCGACACCACGGGCGACACCGCCTGGGCCGTCTCGCTGCTCGATGCCAGCGACGGCAATTTCCGCTCCGCCGCCGGCTCCGCTGAATGGCGGGCGCAGGCCATGACCTTCGCCGCCGCGATAGAGGGCGTCTGGGACCCCAAGGATCATTTCGACGGCGTCAACGCCAAGATCGGCGCCCGCTGGCAACAAGGACGGCTCGACATCGGCGCCGCGGTCCTGCACCCCGATGCCAACCAGCGCCCCGACGCGGTGGCGTTCGACGTGAATTACAATGTCTGGCGCGACCTGACCCTCTCGGGCTTCGGCGAGGTCACGCCCGACAGCACGACCTCCGCCTACGGGCTCGCCGCCCGCTACGATTTCGCGGATCGCTCGGACGTGAGTTTCGCCGTCACCGACACCACGACCGACGAAGAGGTGCATTTCACCTATACGAGACGTTACTGAAGCGTTTCGTCGAGCCCGGCACCGTTCGGCGCGTCAACCCGGCCCCCTGCAAGAAACCGCACCGTCGTCATACCACCCGGATACCGACGCGATACCGACAGTCCGTTTTCCCGCGCCCCAAGGCGTTAACCCTTGATTCGCCTACTCCGCGGCCAGCTGCTGCGGCTCGGGCCGCCCGACCTCGGTGATCTCGGCGATCACGCCCTCCAGCAGCGCCTTGAACGCCTTGAAATTGCCGTTGGGCCGGATCAGCCGCTCGTTCATGTAAAGCGCCCGGTCGATCTCGACCTGCACCGCGTGCCGGCTCTCCTGCGGGCGGCCGTAATGCTGCGTGATATAGGCCCCGGCAAAGGGCGCGTTGCGCGCCACCTTCAGCCCGGCGGCAGCAAACGCCGCCTCGATCCGGTCCACCACCTCGTCGCTCGCCGCAGCGCCAAAGCGGTCGCCCAGAACCACCTCGGGGCGCCTCGCGCCGCTGCGGGCCACGGCATCCATCGCCTCGTGCGGCATCGAGTGGCAGTCGACCAGTATCGCCTGTCCGAACAGTCCAAGCGCCTGATCCAGCTGGGTTTTCAGCGCCGCATGATACGGGCGCCAATAGCTGTCGATGCGTCGCTGCGCCTCGTCCATCGTGATCTTGCCGGAATAGATCGCCTTGCCATTGGCCACCACCCGCGGGATCACCCCCAGGCCCGAGGCCAAGCGCGGGTTGTGCCCCGTGCGCCGCGCCCCTTCGATCAGCGCCGGATCCAGCTCCTCGGTCGAGCGATTCAGGTCCACGAAGGCCCGTGGCGCGCCGGCCTTGATAAACGGCGCCCCGTTGCGCGGCGCGGCCTCGAACAAGTCGTCAACGAATGCATCCTCGGAGCTGCGCACGCTCAGCTCGTTCAGGTTCGTGCGGCGCACGAAAGACCACGGGTAATCCCGGCCGCTATGGGGCGACGCGAACACCACCGAGGTCGTGCGACGCTCGGGATGTGAAAGGGTAAACGCGGCTTTCGGCATTCTCTCTCCCAAAGCGTTTTGCCATCGACCCGAGTCATCGGCAAAAGGCGAAACGCGCGCAACGATTGACTGTCGTGCTGCGTTTCGCGACACTATGCAAAGCAGGCTTACCGCGAAACGCCTTGTCAAAGTATCATAGTCTGAAAATCAGGTTCTAAAAGCCCTTGATCCCCTTCCCGACTCCTTTTATAGACACGCCTCACCGGCGCGGTTTTCCGCGCCCCTATTCGTTAGGGGCCATGCCAATCCGGTATCAGGGCGATTAGCTCAGCGGTAGAGCACTTCGTTGACATCGAAGGGGTCACAAGTTCGATCCTTGTATCGCCCACCATATTCACTGCCCGGCCTGGCCGGTGCACCCGCAACCCGGCGCCCCGCGCCACGACATTGGAGACGAGTGATGAAAGTCCGGAACTCGCTGCGTTCGCTCAAGAACCGCCATCGCGATTGCCGCGTCGTGCGCCGCAAAGGCCGCGTCTACGTGATCAACAAGACCCAGAAGCGTTTCAAGGCCCGCCAGGGCTGAGATTCCGATCTGGTTCTGCTGAACGAACCCCGCCTCGGCGGGGTTTTTTCGTTTGGCTCATGCCGACGGTAGGGAGCCGCGCGAACGCCAGACCGCGGGCTGGCGAGCCGACGGTCGTTCAAGGCACTTTATCTCTGCCACAGCCGCAAAACCTCAAATCGAGGCGCACACGTCACCCAATCGCCAGCCCGTCCGGGCGGCCCCCCGTTCGGCGATTGCAGGCAATCGCCTTTCGGTCAGCGGACGATCGCGCGGCGGCGCAGCAAGCCGCGCCTCGATTCCGCGCGGTCCGCACAGTTAACCCTTTGGTTATTAAACCGGGCGAAACTACTCTTCATCCCGCTCGAACCGCGCCATCCCCGGCACCTCCGGCAACCACTTTTCCCGCCGCACGCACCACAGCTCGTAGGTCGGCTCGAACACGTTCGGTACGTCCAGCGCCCCAAGGTGGACCTCCACCTCGCCGTCGCTGACGGAAAACACCGACCCGCCGCAGCGCGGGCAGAAATGCCGGCCCTCCCAGTCGCGCGTCTCGCCACGAATCGCGACCGCGCCCTCTGGAAAGATCGCGGCGGCAAAGAACACCGCGCCATGATGCTTGCGACAGTCCAGGCAATGGCACAGCCCGACCCTGTCGGGCGCGCCCTCCGCCGTGATCCGCACGTCCCTGCACAGGCACCCGCCTTCGACCCGGTCCATGCCGTTACCTCCCATGGGTCCGGTCATAGCCGTTCACCGGCGGGCTGACCCAATCGCCCAGGGCGCCCTCCACCGCCGCGAAGACCTCCACCTTCAGCGGATAGCACGGCGCCGTGTCACTGGAATGCTCGGCCGAGCAATCCCCGCCCGGACAGGCGCTCAACGCCCCCAGCAGGTCGATCTCTGCAAAGAACTCCAGGTAGTCTCCAGGCCGCACCGGGCTGGCCTTCATGAAATACTGGCCCGTGTTCCGCGTGAACCCGGTGCACATGAACACGTTCAGCACGTCATGCACCAGCGGCTCGGCCTCCTCCAGCGACATCTCCAGTTCGTCCGCCACCGCCCGGATCAGGTTGGAATGACAGCAATGGTGATATTGCGACCCGGCCAGCAGGTTGCCGGTATAGGGATCGCAGCGCGTGCCGATCACGTCATGCACCGACCCGCCAAATTCGTCGATCCCGTACCAGTCCAGCGTATCCTCGACGATCGTCGCCATGGGCCGCAGATAGGGAAAGCCCGACCACATCCGCTCGCCCGTCGTCAGGTGCGTGCCATGCAGTGCCCGCGACTTGCCGGAATAGAACCGCTCGCCCAGGTCATTCGCGTTCCACAGGTTCAAATCCCCCACCTGTGGCCCCTCGACACTGGTGATGCGAAAGAATTGCCCCGCCGCCACGCGAAAGCAGGCGGCCTCCCGCGGCGGCGCTATCACCTCGCTCACTTTCTCCGCCCCCTTCCGCGCGGCGCGGTACAGGTCCAGATCCGGCACCGGCAGCGTGTCGTTGGGATAACAGACGACAGGCGCGACGGCCCGGCGCACTTCGGCATCGGTGGGTTCCGGCATGGGGTCCTCAGGATTGCGGCGTGTTCCTCATGCAATCCAAAGGCGGTTTGCCATCCGATGTAAAGGCCCGCGCCCCGCAGAACGCACAGCGAAAGGCCGTCTGCGACGGGGTCGATGCGCCACGGTCCTCGCGCCAGCGGCAATTGCGCATCGCCGGGCGCGCATAGATCGCCACCAGTATGAACGCAATGACAAGACCCACGACAATGAACATGCCGTGGGTCTTACACTGTCCCGCGGGGCAAGGCCAACCGGCCCGCCCCGGATCGGGGGGCAGTTCAGAGCACGACCACGTCCAGCGGCGGGAAGCCGTTGAAGCCCACGCTGGAATAGGACGAGGTGTAGGCACCGCAGCTGCGGATAAACACCCGGTCGCCCGATTTCAGGCCAAGGGGCAGGTCGATCATGCGTTTTTCATAGAGCACATCCGCCGAATCACAGGACGGTCCGGCCAGGATGCAGGGGCCCGTGCGCTCGCCGTCACGGGCAGTCACGAACTGATAGCGGATGGCTTCGTCCATGGTCTCGGCAAGACCCGAGAACATGCCGATATCCAGGTACACCCAGCGGTGCAGGTCGTCGGGCGACTTGCGCGACACCAGCACCACCTCGGCGGCGATCATGCCGGCCTCGGCCACCAGGCCACGGCCCGGCTCTGCCATCAGGCGCGGCACGTCGCCGAACCGCTCGGCCACCATCTCGCGCACCTGCGCTGCATAGATCGCCGGCGCCGCGATGTCCTCGCCATAGAAGGCCGGAAAGCCGCCACCGATGTTCAAGAGGTCCAGCGCATGGCCTTCGGCCCGCGCGGCACGCCACACGTCGGCGATACGGTCCAGAACCGGCGCCCACATCTCGGCCTTGCGAGTCTGGCTGCCCACGTGGAACGACACGCCCACCGGGCGCAGGCCCAGCGACAGGGCATAGTCCATCAGCGCCACGGCATGATCCGGCGCGCAGCCGAATTTGCGAGTCAGCGGCCAGTCGGCGCCCGACGCCTCGACGATCAGGCGGATATAGACCTCGGCGCCCGGCGCGTGCTCGGCGATCTTGTCCAGCTCTTCCTCTGCGTCGGCGGCAAAGAGCGTCACGCCCACGTTGTACGCGAACGCGATGTCGCCCGGTTTTTTCACGGTGTTGCCAAACGAGATGTCCTCGGGACGCGCGCCTTGCGACAGGCACAGCTCGATCTCGCCGCGGCTGGCGGCGTCGAAATGGCTGCCTGCGTTGACCAGCGCCTCGATCACCTGCGGCTCGGGGTTGGCTTTCACGGCATAGTGGATATGCGCGTCGCCCAGACCCTGCGACAGCGCGCGGAAGTTCTGCAGCACGACGTCGGTGTCGATCACCAGCGTCGGACGGTCAAAGGTGGTGGTACGCAGAAAGCCCTCGATACGGGCGGCGCAAACATGGCGGAAATCACCCGACAGGTCGGTGACGAAAGCGGTCATGGACATCTCCAAAAGGCACATTGCGGCAAGGGCCGCGAGGTTCAGTTCAGAGACGTTACCGTCGCTACGTAACCGCTGGGGTATAAGGCCTTCGGGACAGAGGCGCGTGCGTTGGCGTCTGATCGTGCAAATGGGGCCAAACGACGAGTCGCGCAAGAGTTTTTGCGAGCCGGCCGAATATTTTTTCCGCACGATTCAAACTGTGTTTTCACTACATCAGTTTCAGGCGTTCCGCCCCGCCGCACGCCCCGAGAAAATGCACCCGCCAAGGAACGTTCCCTCCAGCGCGTTGTACCCGTGGTAGCCCCCGCCGCCGAATCCCGCGACCTCGCCGGCGGCGTAAAGCCCGTCCAGCACGCTGCCATCCGGGCGCAGCACTTTTGCTTCCAGATCGGTGTGCAGCCCGCCCAGCGACTTGCGCGTCAGGATATTCAGCCGCACGGCAATCAGTGGGCCGTTGTCAGGATCCAGAATGGCGTGCGGCTTCGCCGTGCGGATCAGCCTGTCGCCCCGATACGCCCGTGCCTGCCTTATGGCGATCACCTGCGCATCCTTGGCGAACGGATTGCTCAGCTGCGCATCCCGCGCCGCCACCTGCGCTCGCAAGTGCGCGGCGTCCAGAGGTGCGTTGGGCGTGATCCGGTTCATGCCTTCGACGAGCGTCTCGAAATCCGTCGCCACGACGAAATCCTCGCCATGCGCCTTGAACGCCTCGACAGCGCCCGTCGCGCCCTTGCCCAGCCGCTCCTTCAACACCTCGCGCCACTTGCCCGAGGTCAGGTCCGGGTTCTGCTCGCTGCCGGACAGCGCGAACTCCTTCTCGATGATCTTCTGGGTCAGGATGAACCAGGAATGCTCATGCCCTGTACTGATGATACGCTTCAGCGTGCTCAGCGTGTCGAACCCCGGCAAACAGGGCGCTTCCATCCGTGCGCCCTTGGCGTCGAACCACATCGAGGACGGCCCGGGCAGGATGCGAATCCCGTGGTTGGGCCAGATCGGGTCCCAGTTCTTCAGCCCTTCGCAGTAATGCCACATCCGGTCCTCGTTGATCGCCCCGGCGCCGGCGGCCTTGGCCACGTCCTGCATCTGGCCGTCGACGTAATCCGGCACGCCCGCCACCATCACCTTGGGCGCAGGCCCAAGCCGGTCGACGGGCCACAGCTTGCGGACCTTCTCATGATCCCCCCCGATCCCGCCCGAGGCGACGATCACGCTCTCGGCCTGCATCTCGAACTGCCCCGTCACCTCGCGGTTGGTCGAGGCCCCCCGCACCGCGTCGTCCTCGGCCAGCACATCGCCGCGCAGGCCCGTCACGCGTCCGTCTGCCACATCCAGCCCCGTCACCCGGTGCCGGAACGCGAAGCGCAGCTTGCCCTCCGCCTCGGCCTCCTGCACCAGCCGCACGAACGGCGCGACAACGCCCGTCCCGGTACCCCAGGTGACGTGAAAGCGCGGCACCGAATTGCCGTGCCCGTCCGCCTTGGCCCCGCCCCGCTCGGCCCAGCCGACCACCGGAAACCAGCGCATCCCAAGGTCATGAAGATACCCCCGCATCGGCCCGGCGGCGAAATCCAGATAGGCCTCGGCCACGCGGCGCGGGTTCGCGTCCTCGGGCCGGTCGAACTGCGCGCTGCCCATCCAGTCCTGCGCCGCCAGATCGCGGCTGTCGCGGATGCCCATGCGGCGCTGCTCCGGCGTGTCGATCATCATCAGGCCGCCCAGCGACCAGAACGCCTGCCCGCCCAGGGATTGCGGCCCTTCCTGGTCCAGCAGCACCACCTTGCGCCCGCGCTTCACCGCCTCATGCGCAGCCACAAGCCCGGCCAGCCCGCCTCCCACGATCGCGACATCGGTCTTGTCCATGATCACCTCCCAAGCACACGGGGCAGTCTAACCCGGCCGCCCCGCATCATGGAAGGAAACGTCGCGTCAGCTTGCGGGCTGCGGCGCCTCCGGCTGTGGCTCCGCCTTGCGGAACCACCCCCGGCGCGGGCCGGTGCGCGGCTCGCCGTACCAGTTCTCGTTCCGCGTGGCGAACATGGTGCCCGCGATGGCGGCAAACAGCAGGATCGACCCGGCCAGCAGGGCGTAATCCGCGCTGCGCAGGATCAGGTACAGCACACCGTAAAGCACCGCCAGCATCGCGCCCACCACCAGCGTGCGGCGGCCCAGCTTCAGCGCCGTCGCGGCAAACGCCGTCACCAGCCCCACGGTCGCGGCCCCGGACACGAGATAGGCCATGCCGAACCCGACCTGCTCGGACAGCGCCAGCATCAGCAGGAAGAACGCCGACTGCGCCAGCCCGATCAGGATATACTGCACCGGGTGCGTCGGCCGCTTCGTCTGCCCCTCGACGAGGAAAATCGTCAGGAAGGTGAGGCCGATGAACAGGATGCCGTACCGCGCCGCGCGATAAGCTTTCTGATAGAAGTCATTCGGCTGATAAAGCCCCACGCCAAAGCTCGACGTGCTCCGCGCGACCTCGTTCTGATCCTCGCGGCTGACCTGCGGCAGCGGACGCGCCAGATGCGGGATCACCCAGTTGGCCTGAAACCCGTCCTCGCGCACCTCGTGGCTGTCGGGCAGGAACGCGCCCTGAAACTCCGGATGCGGCCAGTCCGAGGTCAGCGTCACCCGCGTCTCGCGCCCCACCGGCGTGAAGGACAGCGCCTCGGCGCCATTCAGCCCCATCTTCAGGTCGAACGCCCCGATCTCTCGCGGATCGCCCGTGGGCGCACGCAGCCCGCCGATATATCGGTTCTCGCTGGCCACCGGCTCCATCTCCAGCGCGCGGCCATCGGCCATCAGCCGGGTCTCGCCGCGCAGGGCACGGTTGGAACTCACGTAGACCCGCACCTCCGCCTCGTCCCACAGCAGGACCTCCTCGCCGCGCAACGCCGCCTCGGCCTCTTCGGCGTTGAAATCGAACGCCCCTTCCGCCTTGGCGGTATAGACCGGCACCGAGAAGATCCCCCGGCTGCGTTCCTGCGTGGTCTTGTCCATCTTCAGGTCCAGCAGATCCGGGTACACGTAAACCGGATCGCGCCGCAGCGTGCGCTCCACCTGTTTGAAGCGAAAGACCGGCTGGTCGTCCCCATCCAGCTTCTGCTCGCCGCTCAGGGGGTCGATCACCTCTTCGCGCTCGCGCACCATCACCGTCTCCTCGATCGGGATGATCAGGACGGGGCCGGACAACAACTGCCGCCCGCCCCACTCCTGCCCGACCGAGGCGATGGTCTGGCGGTTGTAATCCGCACGGCTGTCGATGATCGCACCGACGAAAAACACAGGTATGGTCATCAGCAAGACCAGCAGGCCCACGATGATGAACCGCAATCCGGGGGAACGCAGCATTGGAATGTCCTCTCATTTCTTGTTCCGATGCCCCGTTCTGCACAGGCGCCCGTGCAGACGCCCCCGCCCCGGTTGCGCAGATTTCGTGCAGGCGGGCCTGCGCCCCCTTGCCCCCCAGATGCACCTGCATTTAGGCTCGGACCATGAGCAGAACACCCCAGAACCTTTCCGCGTGGCAGGTCCTGTCGCGCAGCCATCGCCGCCTTCAGGTTCACCTGGACGCGGCGCTCAAGGCCGAAAGCCTGCCATCGCTCGACGTGCTGGATGCACTGGCCGCGCTCGATGCGGGGCCCGAAGGCCAGACGGCGAGATCACTGGAAAACCGCCTGATGCTGCCGCAATACGGCGTCTCGCGCCTGCTGGACCGGATGGAGAAAGACGGGCTGATCCGCCGCGTCGCGGATGACAGCGACAAGCGGCTCAAGCATGTGCACCTGACCGAGACGGGCCGCGCGACGCTTATCGCCATGGTCCAGGCCCGCGATGCCGCGCTCGATGCGTTTCTCGCCCCCCGCGCCAGGCCCGGGCAGCTGGACCGGATCACCGATCTGCTGTCCCTGCTCGATCAGGACCTGTCCGAGCCGACCTCGGGATAAAGCAACCCGAACAGCGCCAGAGGCCGCTCCTCGCGCGACAGGGTGCCCGGCTCCCATCCGTCGCCGAAGGCCGCGAAGACATCCTTGTCGTCGTAATGGTCGTCAAAGACCTTGCCCGCG
The DNA here is from genome assembly GCF_965277045.1 of Roseovarius sp. GTDB lineage: Bacteria > Pseudomonadota > Alphaproteobacteria > Rhodobacterales > Rhodobacteraceae > Roseovarius. The sequence goes on from NZ_OZ255712.1 coordinate 3,152,558, forward strand.
CGCTCGACAAGCTCCGCCAGTTCGCTGACGAATTTGCTTTCACCGATCGCCGTCCGGTTCAGGTAATGCAGCCGCCCCGACAGGTGGCGGCACACGTCCCGAAACTCTTCCTTCGACTTGAAATCGAGCTCGGGACGCGGCTGGTTCATCACATGGCCCGCTCGAGCATCATCTTCTTGATCTCGGCAATCGCCTTGGCGGGGTTCAGCCCCTTCGGGCACGTCTTGGCGCAGTTCATGATCGTGTGACAGCGATACAGCTTGAACGGATCTTCCAGATCGTCCAGCCGCTCGCCCGTCGCCTCGTCCCGGCTGTCGATGATCCAGCGATAGGCGTGCAGCAATGCGGCCGGTCCAAGATACTTGTCGCCGTTCCACCAATAGCTCGGGCAGGCCGCCGAGCAGGACGCACACATCACGCATTCATACAGGCCGTCCAGCTTTTCGCGGTCCTCGATGGACTGCTTCCACTCCTTGGCGGGGCGGTTCGTCTTTGTCTCCAGCCACGGCATGATGCTGGCGTGCTGGGCATAGAAATGCGTCAGGTCCGGGATCAGGTCCTTGACCACCGGCATGTGCGGCAGCGGATAGATCTTCACGTCGCCCTTCACCTCGTCCAGGCCATAGATACAGGCCAGCGTGTTGATCCCGTCGATATTCATCGCACACGACCCGCAAATCCCCTCGCGGCAGGACCGGCGGAAAGTCAGCGTCGGGTCGATCTCGTTCTTGATCTTGATCAGCGCGTCCAGAACCATCGGCCCGCACTTGTCCATGTCGAGGAAATAGGTATCGACCTGCGGGTTCTTCCCGTCATCGGGGTTCCAGCGATAGATCTGGAACTTGCGCACGTTCTTCGCACCCTCGGGCTTGGGCCACGTCTTTCCCTTGGTGATCCGGGAATTCTTCGGAAGCGTCAGTTGTACCATTTACGTTTCCTTCTCCGTTCAGCGGCCCAGCAGGACCAGACCGTTTTCAGCAATACATTGAACCGAGTCGGGCCGGCTCGCGATGTCCACCACCAGCTCGACCGTCGCGGGCTGTACCCCGCCGACCGAATCGCGGGCGATGGCGATGATTTCCCCGGCCGAAGCCGCGTCGATGATGCAGTCGGTGACCGGCGCCACCGTGACGCCCGGAAAGCGCTGCGCGACAATGCCGTTCACCACCGCTTTGGCACGGTCACGCGCGATGGCGTCGGCGGCGTCGTTTGCCGCGTCGCAGCCCGCCAGCATCAGGGGCAGCGCAAGCATGGCCAACCATCTCATTCCGCCGCCTCCATTTCTTTCAGCTCTGGCAGCACGTCCTCAACGTTACGCATCTGCATGACCTGGCTCAGGTTCTTCGGCCCGAACTCCTCGATCGTCAGGTCCATGAACTTCGCCACGATCTCGTCGCGCGCATCCTCCAGAACCCCGTTATCGGGGTCCAACCCGGTCACCATGCCCAGCCCGCAGGGGCGCGGGTTCAGCACGTCAAAGGCCAGCTCGGGCCGGTATTCCCGCAGGATCAGCGTCATCTTCCACACGTCGCCCGACCAGCCCTTGGTGCGCTCGGGGTCCCACTCGCGCTCGGCGGCGGCGGGCGAGAACGGCACAAGGTCATGCAGCAGGATCGCCGCCTCGGGATGGCACAGCCTTTCCGTGGCGATGAAATCGTCAAGCACGTATTCGAACAGGTGCATCCCGTCGATGAACGCCATGTCGATGCGCGGCGCAATCTCCTGCGCCTGCCCGCTGGCAAAGAAATCGCCGCTGGTCTTCTGGATCAGGTGCAGCGCGGGCTTGTCGCCCATCACGTCGCCACTCAGGCGAAAGGCCGGATCGACCGCGATGGCCTTGCCCGGGCACCGCGCCAACGAGTGCCCGCGCCCCGCGCCGATCTCAAGATACCATTCCGGACGTCTCGTCCCGTGCAGCACCTCCAGCACATCCAGGTAATGCTGCCCCCGCGCACGCGGCCAGCCCGCCGGACGGGCAGGCTTTGCCGTGATATGCGTGGCGGCCTTGGGCATCGCGATCAGTTGCCGATGCAGTATTGCGTGCCGCCGTACATGACGGGCGCATGTTTCGGACAGGGCCCCGCCTTGCGCGCGACTCCGGTCACCTTGACCACCGGGCTGCCGCCACGGCCCAGCGCCTGGTCGGCACAGGCATTGATCCGGTTCGCCGCCGCAGGCGTGACGCGGCCATGCGGCACGATCCAGATACGGGTCTGCTGACCGATCGGAATCTCCTGCCATTGCCCGCCCAGACGGACGCCGCCGCCAATGCCGAACTTGTGCTTGCAGTCAAGGATCGCGCTGCGCTGCTCGCCGACCGAGATAAAACGGTTCGGGTTCGCCGCCGCGGTGACGGTCGACGCGCCAAAGCGATAGGCGATGCAGCTTGTCAGCGCCTGGGCCTCGTAGTGCGACGCGCCAGAGCCGCGCACGGGCGTCATGATCACGTCGTCGCCCCGGACATTGGTTACGTAGGACCCCTCTGGGCTGACCTCGGCAAAGCACGCCTGCACGACGCGGTCCACGTTCGCGGGCGTCGTGTCGACGGCCTGCGCCGCGCCTGCCAGCACGGTCAGGCCGCCAATCGCGGCGGCGGTTCTCAGTATGGCTTTCATCAGAATGTCCTTTCCTTGGGTGCAATCTTCTTCAAATTGATCCCACCCTCGGATTCGGTCGTGAGCGGGTCCTCGATGATAGGACGATAGCTCAGATCCACACTCTTTCCATCCACCCGCGCCACCGTGTGCACGCGCCAGTTCTCATCATCGCGCTTGGCGAAATCCTCGTGCGCATGGGCACCCCGGCTTTCCTTGCGCGCCTCCGCCCCGGCAATGGTGGCCAGCGCGTTCGGCATAAGGTTGGTCAGCTCCAGCGTCTCCATCAGGTCGCTGTTCCACACCAGGCTGCGGTCGGTGACCTTCAGGTCGCCCAGCTTGGCCGCGATCGCATCCATCTTCTTGACGCCTTCGGACAGGGTCTTGGACGTGCGGAACACCGCCGCGTCCTCCTGCATGGTGCGCTGCATCTCGAGCCGCAACTCGGCGGTGGGCGTGCCGCCATCGGCATGGCGGAAATGGTCGAAGCGGTCGAGCGCCTTGTCCACCTGGCCCGTGTCGGTTGCCGGCACGGCGCTTTCGGGGTTCACCACCTTGCCCGCGCGAATGGCCGCGGCCCGGCCGAACACGACAAGGTCAATCAGCGAGTTCGATCCCAGCCGGTTCGCGCCATGCACCGATGCACAGCCTGCCTCGCCCACGGCCATCAGGCCCGGCACCACGGCGTGCGGGTCGTCCTTGGTGGGGTTCAGAACCTCGCCCCAGTAATTCGTCGGAATGCCGCCCATGTTGTAATGCACGGTCGGCAGCACCGGGATCGGTTCCTTGGTCACGTCCACCCCGGCAAAGATCTTGGCCGACTCCGAAATCCCCGGCAGGCGCAGGTTCAGCGCCTCGGCGGGCAGGTGGCTGAGGTTCAGGTGAATGTGATCCCCATGCTCGCCCACGCCGCGCCCTTCGCGGATCTCCATCGTCATGGACCGGCTGACATAGTCGCGCGGCGCCAGGTCCTTGTAGTTGGGCGCATAGCGCTCCATGAACCGCTCGCCTTCGCTGTTGGTCAGGTAGCCCCCCTCGCCCCGCGCGCCTTCGGTAATCAGGCAGCCCGAGCCGTAGATGCCGGTTGGGTGGAACTGCACGAATTCCATATCCTGCAGCGGCAGACCCGCGCGGGCCACCATGCCGCCGCCGTCGCCGGTGCAGGTATGGGCCGAGGTCGCGCTGAAATAGGCGCGTCCGTAACCACCGGTCGCCAGCACCACCATCTTGGAGTTGAACACGTGGATCGTGCCGTCATCCAGCTTCCAGCAGACGACGCCGGTGCACTGCCCGTCCTCGCTCATCATCAAATCGATGGCGAAATATTCGATGTAGAACTCGGCGTTGTTCTTCAGGCTTTGCCCGTAAAGCGTATGCAGAATCGCGTGTCCGGTCCGGTCAGCCGCGGCGCAGGTGCGCTGCACCGGGGGGCCTTCGCCGAACTCGGTCGTGTGCCCGCCGAAGGGACGTTGATAGATCCGTCCTTCCTCGGTCCGGCTGAAAGGCACGCCATAATGCTCCAGCTCGTAGACCGCCTTGGGCGCCTCGCGCGCCAGGTATTCCATCGCGTCCGTGTCACCCAGCCAGTCCGACCCCTTCACGGTGTCGTACATGTGCCACTGCCAACTGTCCGGCCCCATGTTGCCAAGCGATGCCGCGATGCCGCCCTGCGCCGCCACGGTGTGCGAGCGGGTCGGGAAGACCTTGGTCACGCAGGCGGTGCGCAGGCCCTGCTCGGCCATGCCCAGCGTCGCGCGCAGCCCCGCGCCGCCCGCGCCCACCACAACAACGTCGTAATCATGTGTCTCGTATTCGTAAGCCGCCATGCTTCGTGCCTTTTCCGGTTCGTCTGCTCGGGCCATGCCGGCCCCGGCGATATGGTCTCACAGGGGCCGGGGCGACCTGCGCCCTGCCCTCGAATGTTTCTCAGAGCGCCAGGCGCGCGATGGCGAAAAGCCCCGTCGCCATGGCGCCATAGCTCAGGCAGGTCACCAGGATGAGCGTGACCTTCTGCGCCGTGCCATGCACGTAGTCCTCGATCAGCACCTGGCACCCGTCGGCGAAATGCTTGAAGCCGACAACCAGCGTCAGCGCCGCGATGATGGCCGGGAAGGGCCGCGCGTAATAGGCCGTGACCTCCTCGAAGGAACCGCCAAGGATGCCACCGAAGGTGAACACGAAAAGCGGGATCAGGATCAGCAGCGCGACGCTCTGCACTTTCATGGCCCAGAAATGGTGCACGCCGCTCTTGGCAGAGCCCAGGCCCATGGCGCGTTTGCGGTCTGTCAGGTAACGCATGTCGGGGGCCTCCTTCAGATGAACAGCACGGTCAGGATGGTCAGAACGACCGATCCGCCGATCGCCGCCCAGCCCAGCATCTCGGCGCGGTCGATCTGCAACATCATGCCGTTGTCCCAGATCAGGTGCCGCACCCCGGCCAGCGTGTGGTACCACAGCGCCCAGAGCGACAGGAACATCACGATGTCGCCGAACCAGCTGGTCACTACCGCGTCGGCGGTGGCGAAATAGTCGGCCGAGGTCGCGGCGGCCAACAGCCACCACACCGTCAACAGCGCAGCGACAAGCAGCGCGTTGCCGGTGATCCGGGTCAGGATCGAGGTCATCGACGTCAGCTGCGGGCGATAGATCGTGAGGTGGGGCGAAAGCGGCCGGTTGCCGCGATTTACGTCTGCCATTGGCATTCCCTTTCTCGTCGCGATGTGGCGCCGACCCGGGTGGGCCAGCCTGCCCCGCGATTTGAGTTCGTTTTATCCAATCATCCGGGGCCTCTGCAAACCCGTATTCTTCAAATAGTGCAGGCATTTCGTCGCAAAAGCAGTTTTCGTGATCACATACATAGGTGCGTGATCACAAATGCGGTGTAAAGGAATCACCCGGCGCTTTCGAGATGGGTTTGGTGACTTCGCGCAGCAATTTGCGGCGCATTCGGACCGGGTACTCGGCGTAATCATTGGCTGTGATCACAAACGCACCGGGCCCGTGGATGACGTTTTCCCAGAAATACTCGGTCACCCTCGGTTCGGCCCCTTCGATGACCAGCGCGTTGACCACGATCCATTCCTGCCGCAACAGGCCATGCACCTCGCGCGGCCCCGGCCCCTCGTTCGAGGACCCGTCGCCCGAGACGTCGATCACCCGGCGGCGGCATTCGGGCACGTCCCTGAACTGCGCCGCGCCAACCTCCAACGCCTCGCCGATGGCAGTGGAAAAGTTGCGCCAGACGCGCGGCGTGGTCTCGATCCGCGCCGCCAGCGCCTCGACCGCGTCGAAATCCGTCATCCGTTGCCACGGCACCACCACGCGCTGGCGCGAGGTGCCGGTCCATTGCAGCACCAGCACCGCCGCCTCGCCCACGACCAGCGCCTCGCTGACCGCGCCGTCGCGCAGCCCGTCGGCCAGCCCCTGCATCTGGATGCGGTATTCCCGTTGGTCGACAGAGCCCGACACGTCCACCGCCAGCACAAGCGCCACCTCGCAGGCGGCGGCGGACACCACCGCGCCGCAGGCCCCGACGGCCGAAAGACAAAGACGCAAGACGGCGCGTACCATGACCACAGCATGCGCCAGACCGCGGCCGCTGCCCAGAAAAACCGCTCTGCGCGCGGCTCACATTCGCGTTGACCCGCCCTCAGGCGCTGCGCCGCATCGGCCCCGCCACGCGCTGCGTGATCATGTCTCCCACGCACTCGCGGAAGAAATCGCGCAGTTTGCGCATCGGGTCGTCGGTCTTGTCGATCACGCTCAGCCCCGCCGCGCGCGCCTTGTCCCACATGAAGGGCGAGGGCCAGCCCGACACGATCACGATCGGCACGTCCGACAACTCCGGCGCGCCGGCGAGTTCCCCGGCAAACTCGCTGCCGGACCCGTCGGGCACGCTGTTGTCGCACAGGATGGCCGAGTACTGCGATCGCGACAGCGCCTTGCGCGCGGTTTCGATGGTCGGGACGAAGTCGATCTCGGCCTCCACCCGCGCGCCGCGCATCGCACGGCGGATCATCTCCTGGTCGTGGGCACTGTCTTCGAGAACGAGGCACCGCAGTCGCGGGCCTTCAAATGGCGCTGGATCAGGCATGGCAACCTCCTTTCGCACAGGAATGGAAGCTACAGGCCACATCTTAACAAACCGGAAACGGCGCCCGGGCCTCAGATCGGCATCAGCGCCCAGTAATCCAGGTCCAGCAGGACATGGGGCAGGTACTTGCCGTCCTCGCCGCGCAGGCCGAACGGCTCGCCGCCCTTGGTCGCCACCAGCCGCAGCCGCAGCGCGCCCACACCCGGCACGGCGGTCTCGGCGCGGTCCAGCACCTCCGACCAGGCCCGCACGGTATCCCCGGCAAAGCAGGGGTTCGCGTGGCTGCCCGCGTTGATCGCCGCGATCATCTGCGCGTTGGCCAGCCCGTTGAAGCTCAGCGCGCGGGCCATCGAGATGACATGCCCGCCATAGATCAGCCGCTTGCCGTCCTCGCGCGGCGTGACGTCGAAATGGGTCTTCGAGGTGTTCTGCCACAGGCGCGTGGCCATCATGTGCTCGGCTTCTTCGATGGTCACGCCGTCCACGTGATCAATCGTCTCGCCCACCTCGTAATCGCCCCAGCGATGCGGCTCGCCGGCCAGCGTCGTGTCATAGTTGGAAAAATCCAGCCCCGCGGGAACGCCCAGGTCCTCGGGGGCCACATGCGACGCGGTCTCGGGCACCACGGGCGTGGGCGCGGGCGAGTCCACGTCCTTCTTCCGCACCATCACCCAGCGCACGAACTGCATCACCGGCAGGTCCTGCTGGTTCAGGCCCGTCGTGCGCACCCAGACGATCCCGGTCTTGCCACTCGATGTCTGCTTGACCCCGATCACCTCGGACTCCGACCGCAGCGTATCCCCGGCATAGACCGGCCGCAGCCACCGCGCCTCGGCATAGCCCAAATTCGCCACAGCGTTCAGCGAGATGTCCGGCACGCTTTTGCCAAAGACGATGTGAAACGCCGCCAGATCGTCGATCGGGCTGGCGGGCAGGCCACAGGCCCGCGCGAATTCGTCCGAGGAATAAAGCGCGTGGCGGGCGGGATAAAGCGCATGGTAAAGCGCCCGCTCGCCCCCCGACACGGTGCGCGGCACGGCGTGACGGATCACGTCGCCGACTTTGTAATCCTCGAAGAACCGCCCCGGGTTGGTCTTGGCCATGCTCAGTGCTCTCCCAGTTTGGTGTCGGGCGTATAGGTGCCCTCGGCCTCTTTCACCACGGCCTGGCCGCAGCGCATCACGCCGTTGGCCGCGTCGAACGCATAGGTCGGGCTGCCATGCAGCTCCCACCCCTTGTTCAGCGCCTCTGTCACCTTGTGGCAAAAGGCCGACGTGTCATCGGCCGAGAGGAATCGATAGAGTTTCATGTCTTCACCCAAAGGCCGGATAGCCCAGCCAGTAATGCACGGCCACGATCAGGCCGTAGACCACGACACTGCCCGCCACCGCGGCGATTTCCTTGGATTTCGGCGCCGGGTCGGGGCGCACCCACTCCGGCTGCGACTTGTTGATCACGATCATCTCGACCACCGCCCAGGCCAGCAGCCCACCAAACAGGACGAAGGACGGCACGTCGCCGTTCACCAGCAGATGCGCCAGCGCCCAGACCTTGACCGCGCCCAGCATCGGGTGCCGCATCCTGCGCGCCAGCGCGGTCTTCATCCCCGAGGCCGCGAACATGTAGACCGACAGCAGCATCAACAGGTTGTTGATCCCCACCGTCATCGGGTGCCGCCCCCAGAAGACCGCGCCATCGGCGGCCTGGTAGCCCTTGGTCATCATCCAGATACTGACCAGCAGCACCACGGCGATCACCGCCTTGCCCGCGTTGCCCATCGCCGCCCTCGGCCCCGGCGCGATCCGTTTGAACAAATGTGCGCCGGTCCACAGCAGCACGCCCGCAATCAGCACTCCCATGATCTACTCCGCCGCCATCTGTGCAATCGCCTCGGCCTTGGCCAGCGTCCGCTGGGCCGCCACGACATGCAGGTTTTCCACGATCTGCCCGTCCACGACGGCAATCCCCTGCCCCTGCTTCTTGCTTTCCTCGTAGGCCTCGATCTGGCGCATGGCCGTGTCGATCTCGTATTGCGTGGGGGCAAAGGCCGTGTTGGCGATGTCGATCTGGTCGGGATGGATCAGCGTCTTGCCGTCGAACCCCAAGTCGCGCCCATGCTCGCATTCCAACTTCAGCCCATCGCCGTCGCGGAACCGGTTATAGACACCATCCAGCGCCACGACACCGCGCGCTGCCCGCGCCGCCATCACGATCATCTGGAGCGACGCCAGCAGCGGCATCCGGTCGGCGCGGAAACGACAGCCCAGTTCCTTGGTCAGGTCGTTGGTGCCCGCCACCAGCCCCGTCACCTGCCGGTGCGCGGCGATCTCGCGCGCGTTGAACACACTGGCGGGCGTTTCCATCATGGTCCAGATCGGGATCTCGGTGCCGATCAGATCCGACAGGTTGTCCACATCCGCATAGGTGTTGACCTTGGGCTGCAGGATCACGTCCGCCCCCGCATCGCCCAGAACGCGGGCATCCTCGAACCCCCATTCCGTCGTCAGCGCGTTGATCCGCACGACCTTCACGCGGTTGCCGTAGCCCCCGTCGCTCAGCGCCTGCGCCAGTGTCGCGCGCGCCTCGGCCTTGGCGTCGGGCGCCACGGCATCCTCCAGGTCAAAGATGATCGCATCGGTGGGCAGGGTGCGCGCCTTGTCCAGCGCCCGTTCCTTGGAGCCGGGAATATAAAGAACGGATCGGTAAGGATGGGTCGAAAGGTCCATGGCGTGCCCCGCTGGCTGGTCGAAATTTTCTTGCGCGGGAATTCGCCATTTTTGGAACGAAAGTTCAAGACCTTTCTCGCCGCGATGCAGAAATGGCCGCGGCGCAAGGGCGTCCGCCGGCCTGCGAACCCTCCGTTAACCATATCTTGATACCCTCATCCGCACGCTCTCGGCACAGATACGGCAGGGACCCAGCTTTGAAAGGGTAAGACGATGAAGACCAAACTGATGATGCTCGCCACGCTTCTGGCCACGGGTCTGTCCGGTCCCGCCATCGCCGCGAGTTGCGCACCGCGCGATACGGTCGTCGACCGGCTCGCCTCCAAGTACGGCGAAACGCGGCAATCCATCGGGCTCGGGCCCAACAACGCGGTGGTCGAGGTGTTCGCCTCCACCACGACCGGCACCTGGACGATCACGGTCACCTCGGCGCACGGCACCACCTGCCTTGTCGCCAGCGGCCAATCGTTCGAGACGCTGGACGAGGCGCTGCCGACCGACGGCGACGACGCCTGATCCGGGCCTCGGCCGGACGCGGGCGGCCCGTCGCCCGCGCGCCAGATTCGCCGCTCTGGCCGCAGCGCGGGCCGTCATGGCGGCGCACTCAACTCGATACATCTCGCGCCTTTCGGGGCGCTCACCCTAAGCACCTGAGATTTCAGTCGCTTTTGACGCCATCGCGGCGTCTTGCCTGGCCGCCGCCGTCGCGCCGCGGCGCAGCACCCTTGAATTGACCCCGGTTTGCGACTACCCCGTAGCGCGAAATCAAACCCACCGGAGATCAATTTCCATGGCCAGACCCAAGATCGCCCTCATCGGCGCCGGACAAATCGGCGGCACGCTTGCGCATCTCGCCGCCATCAAGGAACTGGGCGATGTCGTCCTTTTCGACATTGCCGAAGGCACCCCCGAGGGCAAGGCGCTCGACATCGCCGAATCCGGCCCGGCCGAGGGCTTCGACGCCGCGCTCAAGGGCACGCAGGACTATGCCGACATCGCCGGCGCCGACGTCTGCATCGTCACCGCCGGTGTCCCGCGCAAGCCGGGCATGAGCCGCGACGACCTCCTGGGCATTAACCTCAAGGTCATGAAATCCGTGGGCGAAGGCATCGCCGCCAACGCCCCCGACGCCTTCGTCATCTGCATCACCAACCCGCTCGACGCGATGGTCTGGGCCCTGCAGAAGTTCTCCGGCCTGCCCGCCGAAAAGGTCTGCGGCATGGCCGGCGTGCTCGACAGCGCCCGCTTCCGCCACTTCCTCAGCCTGGAATTCGGCGTCTCGATGAAGGACGTCAGCGCCTTCGTGCTGGGCGGCCACGGCGACACCATGGTGCCGTGCGTGCGCTACTCCACCGTCGCCGGCATCCCCCTGCCCGACCTCGTCGACATGGGCTGGACCACGCAGGAAAAACTCGACGCGATCGTCCAGCGCACCCGTGACGGCGGCGCCGAGATCGTCGGCCTGCTGAAGACCGGCTCGGCCTTCTACGCCCCCGCCACCTCGGCCATCGAAATGGCCGAAGCCTACCTCAAGGATCAGAAACGCGTCCTGCCCTGCGCCGCCCATTGCGACGGCGAGTTCGGGCTGAAAGGCATGTATGTGGGCGTGCCCACCGTGATCGGCGCGGGCGGCATCGAGAAGATCGTCAACATCAAGCTCAACAAGGACGAGCAGGAGATGTTCGACACCTCCGTCAAGGCCGTGAAAGGCCTCGTCGAGGCGTGCAAGGGCATCGACAGCTCGCTCGGTTGACCCCCGGCGCATAGTTCCTACTCCGAACGCGCGGACCGTCCTGGCCCGCGCGTTTTCCTTTGCAGAAGTGTCGCCGGGACGGCCCGTTCAGACCCGTCATTCCGCCGCACGCTTCACGCTGCGTACGCCCCGCACCGGCGGCGTCGCGCTCTTCCCACGCCGACGGCCAGGACGCCCCTCTGCCCGCGCGTGCGCGATTCGTCTTGCATATCAACGCCCTGATTTGTGATCACAGCCTAAAATCGTGTGATCACAAAAGGCGGAAATTCGCCGTAATTCGTGGGGCAGGTGACGAAAGGGGTTAAGTCCCGCTTCATCCTGTGGCTATACCAGAGGCAAACGCACAGAAAGATGGGAACTCTGCATGAACATCCATGAATACCAGGCGAAGGCCTTGCTGCGCTCTTACGGGGCGCCTGTCTCGGACGGGCGTGTCGTGTTGCGCGCGGAGGAGGCGAAGACGGCGGCGGGCGAGCTTGACGGTCCCGTCTGGGTGGTCAAGGCGCAGATCCATGCGGGCGGCCGCGGCAAGGGCAGCTTCAAGGAGGAAGGCGCCGGCGACAAGGGCGGCGTGCGCATCACCAAGTCGGTGTCCGAGGCCGCCGAGGAAGCCAAGAAGATGCTGGGCCGCACGCTGGTGACCAAGCAGACCGGCGACGCCGGCAAGCAGGTGGGCCGCATCTATATCGAGGAAGGCGCGGCCATCGCCAAGGAGTTCTACCTGGCGCTTCTGGTCGACCGGGTGACCTCCCGCGTCAGCTTTGTCGCCTCCACAGAGGGCGGCATGGACATCGAGGAAGTGGCCGAGAAGACGCCCGAGAAGATCCTCAGCCTGAGCGTCGATCCCGCCACCGGCTACCAGCCGTTCCACGGCCGCCGCATCGCCTTCATGCTCGAGCTCGAGGGCGCGGCGGTGAAGCAATGCGTCAAGCTGATGGGCACGCTCTACCAGATGTTCCTCGAGAAAGACATGGAGATGCTGGAGATCAACCCGCTGATCCTGACCGAGGGCGGCGAGCTGAAATGCCTCGACGCCAAGATGGGGTTCGATTCCAACGCCATCTACCGCCACTCGGACATCGCCGAGCTGCGCGACACCACCGAGGAAGACCCCAAGGAGCTGGAGGCGTCGAAGTACGACCTCAACTACATCGCGCTCGACGGCGAGATCGGCTGCATGGTCAACGGCGCGGGCCTCGCCATGGCGACGATGGACATCATCAAGCTCTACGGCGCCGAGCCGGCGAACTTTCTCGACGTGGGCGGCGGGGCCACCAAGGACAAGGTGACCGAGGCGTTCAAGATCATCACCTCCGACCCGCAGGTGAAGGGCATCCTGGTCAACATCTTCGGCGGCATCATGCGCTGCGACGTGATCGCCGAGGGCGTGGTCGCCGCCGTGAAAGAGGTCGGGCTGCAAGTCCCGCTGGTGGTCCGGCTCGAAGGCACCAACGTGGAGAAGGGCAAGGAGATCATCAACAACAGCGATGTTGACGTGATCGCCGCCGACGACCTCAAGGACGGCGCGCAGAAGATCGTCAAGGCCGTCAAAGGCTGAGCCTCGTAGGGTGGGTTTTTAACCCACCTTTCCCAAGATTGAATTAAGGAGAACGCCACAATGGCCGTCCTCGTCGACAAGAACACCAAAGTCATCTGCCAGGGCCTGACCGGCTCGCAAGGCACCTTCCACACCGAACAGGCCATCGCCTATGGCACCCAGATGGTCGGGGGCGTCACCCCCGGCAAGGGCGGCCAGACGCATCTCGACCTGCCGGTCTTCAACTCGGTCCACGAGGCGATGCACGAGACCGGCGCCAACGCCTCGGTCATCTACGTGCCGCCGCCCTTCGCCGCGGACTCGATCCTCGAAGCCATCGACGCCGAGATCCCGCTGATCGTCTGCATCACCGAAGGCATCCCTGTGCTGGACATGATGCGCGTCAAGCGCGCGCTCGAGGGCAGCACATCCACCCTCATCGGCCCCAACTGCCCCGGCATCATCACGCCCGACGCCTGCAAGATTGGTATCATGCCCGGCCATATCCACAAGCGCGGCTCGGTCGGCGTGGTCTCCCGCTCCGGCACGCTGACATACGAGGCCGTGAAGCAGACGTCGGATGTGGGCCTCGGCCAGTCGACCTGCGTGGGCATCGGCGGCGACCCGATCAAGGGCACCGAGCATATCGACGTGCTGGAATGGTTCCTGGCCGATGACGAGACGGAATCCATCATCATGATCGGCGAGATCGGCGGTTCGGCCGAGGAGGACGCCGCGCAGTTCCTCAAGGACGAGGCCAAGCGCGGCCGCTCCAAGCCCTGCGCGGGCTTCATCGCCGGCCGCACCGCGCCTCCGGGCCGCCGCATGGGCCACGCCGGCGCCATCGTCGCCGGCGGCAAGGGCGGCGCCGACGACAAGATCGAAGCGATGAAATCCGCCGGCATCACCGTCGCCGAATCCCCCGCCGGACTGGGCGAAGCCGTGCTGAAGGCGATAGGATGATAGAGCTCCGCCATATCCTATTGGCAGGTCTTGGACTTGCCGCATCCGCTGTGTTGGCGGACAGCGATGCCGAGTTAGAGACGCGCCAAAGAGAGTATCATCGGCTTTCAGGGATGAAAGGCGACGCGGTCCTGTCCATTCAGCAAAAGGGCTTTTCGGCAGGCTCCGAGAAGTTCTGGATTTACTACTTCGAAAACCGTGTGACGGAGCAACAAATTTCAGAGGCTCCAAGTATTTTGTGTCGCGAGATGATGAACGCAAAAGTCCGGAATTCAGAACATCAAGCTGTCTCAGAGAGACTTCAAAAAGGCCAACCGCAGCTGCGCAAGCTTTTTGTAAAATGTGACGCCTGAGATCAAACAGTAGCCGATATTGGAGCCTGAGATGACCGACCAATCCCCCAACGACCAGTTCCACGCCTCCAGCTTCATGCAGGGGCACAACGCGGAGTATCTCGAACAGCTTTACGCGCGATACGCCAACGACCCCAATGCGGTCGACGAGGCCTGGCAGGCCTTCTTCCGGGAACTGGGCGACGGGGACACGGACGTCAAGAAAGAGGCCGCCGGGCCAAGCTGGGCGCGCCCCGACTGGCCGCCGCAGCCCGCAGACGACCTCACCAGCGCGCTGACCGGCGACTACCCGACCGAGGTCGAGGCGCGTCAGGCCGGCGACAAGATCAAGTCGAAGGCCGCCGAGAAAGGCGTCGAGGTCTCGGACGATGCCGTGAAACGCGCCGTGCTCGATTCCGTCCGCGCCCTCATGCTGATCCGCGCCTACCGCATCCGCGGGCATCTGGCGGCCGATCTCGACCCGCTGGGCCTGCGCGAAAGCCCCGACCGCCCTGAGCTCGACCCGAAATCCTACGGCTTCACCGATGCCGACATGGACCGGCCCATCTTCATCGACAACGTGCTGGGCCTGCAGGTCGCCTCGATCCGCGAGATCCTCGAAATCGTCAAGCGCACCTATTGCGGCACCTTCGCCCTGCAATACATGCACATCTCCGACCCCGAGGAGAGCGCCTGGCTGAAGGAACGCATCGAGGGGTACGACAAGGAAATCACCTTTACCCGCGAGGGCCGCAAGGCGATCCTGAACAAGCTGGTCGAGGCCGAGGGCTTCGAGAAATACCTGCATGTGAAATACATGGGCACCAAGCGCTTTGGCCTTGACGGGGGCGAGGCGGTGATCCCGGCGATGGAACAGATCATCAAGCGCGGCGGTCAACTGGGCCTGAAGGAGATCGTCATCGGCATGCCTCACCGGGGCCGCCTCAGCGTGCTGGCCAACGTCATGGGCAAGCCCTACCGCGCCATCTTCAACGAGTTCCAGGGCGGGTCGTTCAAGCCCGAGGACGTGGACGGCTCGGGCGACGTGAAATACCACCTCGGCGCCTCCTCGGACCGCGAATTCGACGGCAATACCGTGCACCTTTCCCTCACCGCGAACCCAAGCCACCTCGAGGCGGTGAACCCCGTGGTGCTGGGCAAGTGCCGCGCCAAGCAGGACCAGCTGGCCGACAAGGAACGCACCGCCGTCATGCCGCTCCTGCTGCATGGCGACGCGGCCTTTGCGGGCCAAGGCGTCGTGGCGGAATGCTTCGGCCTCTCGGGGCTCAAGGGCCACAAGACCGGCGGCACCATGCACCTCGTCGTGAACAACCAGATCGGGTTCACCACCGCGCCGCACTTCTCGCGCTCCTCGCCCTATCCCACGGATATCGCCCTGATGGTCGAGGCGCCCATTTTCCACGTCAACGGCGACGACCCCGAGGCGGTCGTGCACGCCGCCAAGGTCGCCACCGAGTTCCGCCAGAAGTTCCGCAAGGACGTCGTGATCGACATCATCTGCTACCGCCGCTTCGGTCACAACGAAGGCGACGAGCCGATGTTCACCAACCCGATCATGTACAAGAAGATCAAGTCGCAGAAGACCACGCTCTCGCTCTACACCGAGCGGCTGGTCAAGGACGGCCTCATCCCCGAGGGCGAGATCGACGACATGAAGGCCGCGTTCCAGTCCTATCTCGCCGACGAGTTCGAGGCGGGCAAGGAATACCGCCCGAACAAGGCCGACTGGCTGGATGGCAAGTGGTCCCACCTCGACAGCAAGGACGAGGATTACCAGCGCGGCGAAACCGCCATCAAGAAAAAGACCCTGGCCGAGATCGGCCGCGCCCTGACCACCCCGCCCGAGGGCACGCCGCTGCACAAGACCGTGTCGCGCCTGCTGGAGACGAAGGCCAAGATGTTCGAGACCGGCGAGGGCTTCGACTGGGCCACCGCCGAGGCGATCGCGTTCGGCTCGCTCCTGACCGAAGGCTACCGCGTGCGGCTGGCCGGGCAGGACAGCACCCGCGGCACGTTCAGCCAGCGGCATTCCGGCCTCGTCGACCAGGACTCGGAAGAGCGCTACTACCCGCTCAACCACATCCGCGAAGGCCAGGCGCAATACGAGGTCATCGACTCGATGCTCTCCGAGTACGCCGTCCTGGGCTTCGAGTATGGCTACACCTTGTCCGAGCCCAACGCGCTGACCCTGTGGGAAGCGCAGTTCGGCGATTTCGCCAACGGCGCCCAGATCATGTTCGACCAGTTCATCTCTTCCGGCGAATCGAAATGGCTGCGCATGTCGGGCCTCGTCTGCCTTCTGCCCCACGGCTACGAGGGCCAGGGCCCCGAGCACTCCTCCGCGCGGCTCGAACGCTTCCTGCAGATGTGCGGACAGGACAACTGGATCGTCGCCAACTGCTCGACCCCGGCGAACTATTTCCACATCCTGCGCCGGCAGTTGCACCGCACCTACCGCAAGCCGCTCATCCTGATGACGCCGAAATCGCTTCTGCGTCACAAGATGTGCATCTCCAAGGCCGAGGAGTTCACCTCGGGCAGCAGCTTCCACCGGGTTCTGTGGGACGATGCCGAATACGGCAATTCCGAGCTCAAGCTGAAATCGGACGACAAGATCAAGCGCGTCGTCATGTGCTCGGGCAAGGTCTATTTCGACCTTCTGGAAGAACGCGACAACCGCGGCCTGGACGATGTCTACCTGATGCGCGTCGAACAGTTCTACCCGTTCCCGGCCATCTCGATGGTCAAGGAGCTCGAGCGCTTCAAGAAGGCCGAGATGGTCTGGTGCCAGGAAGAGCCCAAGAACCAGGGCGCCTGGAGCTTCATCGAGCCCAACATCGAATGGGTGCTGCAACGCATCAAGGCCAAGCACACCCGGCCCGTCTATGTCGGGCGGCAGGCCTCCGCCTCGCCCGCAACGGGCCTCGCAAGCCAACACAAGGCCCAACAAGAAGCGCTGGTCGATTCCGCGCTGACGATCGAAGGATAACACGTAATGACCACCGAAGTACGCGTGCCCACGCTGGGCGAATCCGTGACCGAAGCCACCGTCGCCACCTGGTTCAAGAAGGCCGGCGACACGGTTGAGGCCGACGAGATGCTGTGCGAACTGGAAACCGACAAGGTCACCGTCGAGGTCCCCTCGCCCGCCGCCGGCAAACTGGCCGAGATCGTGGCGCAGGAAGGCGAGACCGTGGGCGTCGACGCCCTGCTGGCCACCCTGTCCGAAGGTGACAGCGGATCCGACAGCGCGCCCAAGAAGGCCGAGAAGAAGGAAGAGAAGAAACCCGAGCCCGCGCCCGCCAAGTCCGGCGGCGACAGTGGCGACAAGGACGGCGGCTCGGGCGGCGGCGGCAATATCGACGTGATGGTGCCCACGCTGGGAGAATCCGTGTCAGAGGCCACCGTCTCGACCTGGTTCAAGAAGGTCGGCGACAATGTCAGCCAGGACGAAATGCTGTGCGAGCTGGAAACCGACAAGGTGTCGGTCGAGGTCCCCTCGCCCGCCGCGGGCACCCTGACCGAAATCCTCGCGAACGAAGGCGACACCGTCCAGGCCAATGGCAAGCTCGCCGTCCTGTCGGGTGCCGCCGACGGCGCCGTGGAACCGGCTGAGCGCCCCGACAGCAACGCGATCCCGGCGGAAGGCGATGAGCCGGCCACCGCCAATGGCGGGCAATATACCGCCCCGCCTCCGGGCCGCGATATCGAGGACGCGCCCTCGGCGAAAAAGGCGATGGCCGAAAAGGGCCTCAGCAGCGATCAGGTGCAGGGCTCGGGCCGCGACGGCCGCGTGATGAAAGAGGACGTCGCCAAGGCCACCGCAGCCGCCGCCAGCGCCGCGCCCGCCGCCTCGTCGGCCCCCGCACAGGCGCCCCGCGCGCCCGTCTCGGCCGAGGATGCCAGCCGCGAGGAACGGGTCAAGATGACCCGCCTGCGCCAGACCATCGCCCGCCGCCTCAAGGACAGCCAGAACACCGCCGCCATGCTCACCACCTATAACGAGGTGGACATGACCGAGGTGATGGCGCTCCGGAACGAGTACAAGGACGAGTTTCAGAAGAAGCATGGCGTGAAACTGGGCTTCATGTCCTTCTTCACCAAGGCCTGCTGCCACGCGCTGAAAGAGGTTCCCGAGGTCAACGCCGAGATCGACGGCACCGATATCGTCTACAAGAACTTCGTGCATATGGGCATCGCCACCGGCACGCCCACCGGCCTCGTGGTCCCCGTGATCCGCGACGCCGACTCGATGGGCTTTGCCGATATCGAGAAAGCCATCGCCGAAAAAGGCGCCCGCGCCCGTGACGGCAAGCTCTCCATGGCCGAAATGCAGGGCGGCACCTTCACCATCTCCAACGGCGGCGTCTACGGCTCGCTGATGTCCTCACCCATCCTCAACCCGCCGCAATCGGGTATCCTGGGGATGCACAAGATCCAGCTGCGCCCGATGGTGGTGAACGGCGAGATCAAGGCCCGCCCCATGATGTACCTCGCCCTCAGCTACGACCACCGCATCGTCGACGGCAAGGGTGCGGTGACCTTCCTCGTCCGCGTGAAGGACGCGCTGGAAGATCCGCGGCGGTTGTTGATGGATTTGTGAAGCAATGGATCTTGTCAGCGGACTTACAGCTGCGAGACTGGCAATCGATTTGGCGAAAGATCTTCGCGAAATCGATAAGTCGGTTGATGAAGCGACCTTTAAGCTAAAACTAGCTGACTTGACCTCGGCACTCGCAGATACCCAAGTTGCGCTTTCAGATGCGAAACTGAGGATATCCGAACTTGAAGAAGCACTGAAAAATCGGTTTTCCGGCGACCTTTGTCCAAAGTGCAAAGAAGGCCGTCTGCAAGTCGTCAGTGTTGAGGCTGCGGGTTACGGACAAAACGAGTGGCACTACAGTGTATGTGACAGTGAGACGTGCGATTATTCAAACAACAGGTGGTTCGACACGGCCTCCAATAAATATGAGGCTTACTAGAAAGCGCGCTTGCGATAACAACTAGGACACACGCATGACCACCCAACTCCTCCTCCGCTACGACAGCTTCGACCAGGGCACCCACGACTCCCACGCCGAGGACCGGGCCAATGCCGGTCTCACCCAGCTTCAGATGTGGCGCGAGGGCACGGGCACCCGCTGGATCCTCCTCGGCGTCAATGACGTGGCCCGTGCCAAGGCCTGGGTCGACAAGGAAACAGGCCTCGGCCACGGCCCCTCCGCCCATCACATGCTGGAGACGGCATGAGCCAAGAGCGACCCGCCCCGGCCCCCGAGCCGGGGCCTCTCGACCAAACAGACGTCTCCCCGGGTCAGGCCCGGGACGCGGCCCACGGATGACCCAAGCCGCCGGATACGCCCGCGCCGTCGCCGCACGCCGCGCGTTCCGCCTGCCCGGCTACCCGACGCTGGCCGAGGAAGGCTTCGACGGCGAGTATGTCTCGCCCATCCAGATGACCTCCGGTTCCCTCACCGGCCCCATGCTGGTGTCGAAAGACTGGCTCGACGCCCCCTCCGTCCGCCGCCACCGTGCGGAACTCAGCCGCCAGGGCTACCTCTCCAACAACCCGTTCAACCGCGTGATCGACAAGGTGCTGGCGCTGCTGAACCTCACCCGCCCCGACATCTACATCACCCCGGTCTTTCACCTTCTCACGCCGCAGCGCTCCTCCACCATCCCCCCGGCCCATGCCCGCGCTAGTTGGGAGGCCATCGGCCAGTTTGAGCGCCTCGGCCGCCGCCCCGTCGCGCTCGGCCACGATGCCGCCCGCGTGCTGAAACACTTCAACGTGCCGCACATTCGCGCGCCGCACCCTTCGGCCCGCACCGGCACTTTTGACGCCAAGGCCCAGGCCATAGCAGAGGCGATTCAAGCCGCATGACCCCCGCCCCCCTCGCACGCCCCGCAACAAGGAGGTCCTGGGTCAGGCCCGGGACGCGTGATCGCGCATGACCCCCGAACTTACCGTCCTCACCCTCGCCGCGCTCTTGCAGGTGGTGCAATTCGCCCTCTACGCCGTGCCCGCCAACATGGAGCTCGGGTCGGGCTACACCACCTCGGCGCGCGACCGCGAACCCTCGCGGCAGATGTCGGACCGCACCGCCCGTCTGGGCCGCGCGATGGACAACCATTTCGAAGGGCTGATCCTCTTCACCATCGCCTGCGTCGTGATCAGCGTCTCCGGCCAGTCCACCGGGGTTACCACCGCCTGCGCCTGGGCTTACCTCATTGCCCGCATCGCCTATATCCCGGCCTATTACCTGGGCCTGCGCCCCTGGCGCTCGCTCATCTGGATGGTGGGCTTCGCGGCGACCGCGCTCATGTACGTGGCCGCCCTGCTATGATCCGCCTTGCGACCCTCGCGCTGGCGCTCGGCGCGACCCCCGCCACGGCCGAGTTCTTGATCGAAGAAGGCACGTATTTCGTCATGTACCGCGACTACGACCACGTCACCAACAGCTTCACCGACGGCGCCCCCGAGGGCGAAGGCGACGGCTGTTTCCAGATCACCCGCGTCGACCTGCCGGGCAAGACCATCGACTTCACCCTCGTCAGCGGTACAATCACGCCCTGGTGGTCGGACGGTGAAACCTTCCACCCCGGTTTTCAGAACGCCTTCGTCCCCGCCATCGGCTTTATGGAAAACAACCCCGACGCCGAGTGGACCGACCTTCTGCACGAAATCCTGAAAACCGTGCCCGACTGCGCCCCGCCCGCGTCGTGACACCGCAACACAAAAAGCATAGGTTCGGGACCAACACGCCCGACACGCGAAGGAGAATATCAAATGGCTTCCTATGACGTCATCGTAATCGGTTCCGGCCCCGGCGGCTATGTCGCAGCCATCCGCTGCGCCCAGCTTGGCCTGAAAACCGCCTGCGTCGAAGGCCGCGAAACTCTGGGCGGTACCTGCCTGAACGTGGGCTGTATCCCCTCCAAGGCGCTCCTGCACGCCAGCCACATGCTGCACGAGGCGGAGCACAACTTCGCGTCGATGGGCCTCAAGGGCAAAAGCCCCTCGGTCGACTGGAAACAGATGCTGTCCTACAAGGACGACACGATCGGCCAGAACACCAAGGGCATCGAATTCCTGTTCAAGAAGAACAAGATCGACTGGCTCAAGGGCTGGGGCTCCATCCCCGAGGCGGGCAAGGTCAAGGTCGGCGACGAAACGCACGAGGCCAAGAACATCATCATCGCCACCGGCTCCGAGGTCAGCACGCTTCCGGGTGTCGAGATTGACGAGAAAACCGTGGTCTCCTCGACCGGCGCGCTGGAACTGCCCAAAGTGCCGAAAAAGCTGGTCGTCATTGGCGCTGGCGTCATCGGGCTGGAGCTTGGCTCGGTCTATTCCCGCCTCGGCTCCGACGTGACGGTCGTGGAATATCTCGACCATGTCACCCCCGGCATGGATGGCGAGGTGCAGAAGAACTTCCACAAGCTGCTGAAAAAGCAGGGCCTGAACTTCATCATGGGCGCCGCCGTACAAGGCGTCGAAGCGATGAAGACCAAGGCCAAGGTCACCTACAAGCTGCGCAAGGACGACAGCGAGGAAACCCTCGATGCCGACGTCGTGCTGGTCGCCACGGGGCGCAAGCCGTTCACCGACGGGCTGGGGCTGGACAGCCTCGGCGTCGAGATGACCGAGCGCGGCCAGATCAAGACCGATGACCACTGGCAGACCAACGTCAAGGGCGTCTACGCCATCGGCGACTGTATCTCGGGCCCGATGCTGGCGCACAAGGCCGAGGACGAGGGCATGGCAGCCGCCGCCGTCATCGCGGGCCAGCATGGCCACGTCAATTACGGCGTCATCCCCAGCGTGATCTACACCCACCCCGAGGTCGCCGCCGTCGGCAAGACCGAGGAGCAATTGAAGGAAGAAGGCCGCGCCTACAAGGCCGGCAAGTTCTCCTTCATGGGCAATGGCCGGGCGAAGGCGAACTTCGCCGCCGACGGCTTCGTCAAGATCCTCGCCGACAAGGAAACCGACCGCATCCTCGGCGCGCATATCATCGGCCCCATGGCCGGCGACCTGATCCACGAGATCTGCGTCGCGATGGAGTTCGGCGCCGCGGCCGAGGACGTGGCCCTGACCTGCCACGCCCACCCGACCTATTCCGAGGCCGTGCGCGAAGCGGCCCTGGCCTGCGGCGACGGGCCGATTCACTCGTGATGCTCAATGCGGGCGGGGCTGGCCCCGCCTGCGCCTATTTGCTCTTTGGCTCCTGAATTGTCCGCTGACGGGGACAAGTTCGAGGCGCAAGTGCCGCGTCGAATGGCCGGTGTGCGGACAAAGCTGCCATTCGCTGCGGCTTGTGCCAACTTCGGCTTTCCTGAATGGAAAGGGGCCAATACATTTGGCTCTAGCGATGCAGTTGGCGCAGTGTTAGTGCGCACACTCCACCATGAAGCATTTCTTGGTCAGAGAGTTGCGGCTTGCCGTTTTTCCCGGCATTCTACGCTAGAGCAATAGGCATGAGAGAAACCGTTCCATGAAAGACAAGGTCAAAGGCCCGGCCTCCTATTTCCCTTCTATCGAGAAGACTTACGGCAAGCCGGTTCAGCATTGGCTCGCCATCATCGCAGACAGACCCGAAGAGAAGCACATGGAGACAGTTGCCTGGCTCAAGTCTGAACACGGACTCGGTCACGGCCATGCAAATGCGCTCGTGGCTCATTCGCGGGCCTCGAAGGATAGGTGAAAATCAACATTCCCCGCCAGCAGATCTAAAAACCAGTCATGTCTTGATGGTGCCGCATCCTTCATTCTGGGCTCTTTCCCGACCTTCGCCGCGGACGGTACCAAGGTCGGCTGTGCGGGACTGAGCGGGCGATCGCTGTGGCTGCGCCAATGTCGGCTTTGCTAAGCTATAGTGGCTCGCTTCGAAGTTGGCCTTCGAAATCCGTCTTTCCTATCGGGACGCCTTGCGTGCGAAGGATGTCGTACGCGGTAACCGCGTGGAAGTAGAAACTCGGCAAAAGAAAAGAAAGCAAGTAAGTCTCTGCCGTGAATGGAGATTTGCTAGGGTTTGTGTGTATTTGCATGTCAAGCTCTTTGCCTGACAAAGCGTCTACCTCCTGAGACTTGAGGTCTTTCAGCACGGCCTCAGTATTGGCAATCCTCTCCTGCAACCTCTCGAAAGGGACAACGCCTTCAAGGGCTGGAGGGTTAAAAACACCTTGCTTAACGGCGTCGAGTCCCCAGACCGAATAATTGTCCACGCATTCTATCTGGAAAAACAAAGGTGCCATATCTTCGGTGAGACGCGCTGAAACCAAGTCGTCAGCGTCCAAGTCGTTTGCAGAACAATGCTTCGAGGCTTTGTCGAGCCAGACACTAACCGCGACCACGGTCTGTAGGAAGGTTGGAACGCTCAAGTCGAAATATGAAATACCCATACGGTAGTGTTTACCGCGTGACGGCGTACTTTCAAACTCAGAAAGCAGACCTTCGCTCGCCGCGCAGCATTCAATAAGTATGGGCTCAAAACTGACATTCGCGGCAGTGTGGCAAATTCTCGTCGGCGGACTGCACCTGATGTTAACCTTTCATACCCCGAGTCATTTCCACCGACGCGATGCTACTGAAATACCGACGCGATACCGACGTGCCAAATCGCGTTAACCAACCCTGCACCAGCTACCACATCGTCTTCGCCGCCCGGGCGCTCCATCCCGCGTCATACTCCGCGCCGCCCTCCTCGCCGTCCGAGGCCTCGGCCAGCAACTCGCCCACCGTCGGCAGTCCGTCACTGTCGTCCCGGCTCCACAGACCGGCCCGGATCGTGGCCCGGGCGCATTGGCTGTAAATCTCGGAAATGGCAATCACGATCACCGTTGCCGGGTGCCTGCCCGCCTGCTCGAACCGGGCGCGCAGCCCTTCGTCGTCGGTCAACTTTGCAGTTCCGTTCACCCGCACCACCGTGTTCGATCCCGGCACCATGAACATCAACGATACGCGCCCGTCCGACACGATATTCCTAAGCGAATCCAGACGGTTGTTCCCGCGCCAGTCGGGCATCGCCAGGGTCGTCTCGTCCAGGTCCAGCACCACCGGGCCCTCGTCGCCGCGCGGGCTGCCATCGGTGCCGTCCGGGCCGACCGTGGTCAGCACGCAATAGCGCGCGGTCATGATCCATTTTCGGTAAAGCGGTGTCAGCCGATGCACCACCTTGCGCGTGCTGGCGGCGCCGGGCGTGCCGTAGAGTGCCTCCAGCGCCTTGATATCGTTAATGAACTTCATCTGGATCGAACCCCGCTTCACGCATCAGGCGGTCGGAATTGCTCTCGATCGTCTGCTCCAACCGCGCCATGAATTCCTCCTTGGGCAACCCCGCCTCGATCGCCGGCAGGAACTCCACCACCCCCGTTCCCGGACGCCGCATCACCCCCTTGCGTGGCCAGACCAGCCCGACATTCGTCGCCACGGGAACGCAGTCCTGCGCCATCTCCTGATAGAGGATTGCCGAACCGATCTTGTAGGGCGCCTTCACCCCGGGCGCGATGCGCGTGCCCTGCGGGTAGATGATCAGTTGGCCGGGCCGCAGACGCCCCCGTCCCACATCCGCGATCATCTTCTTGATCGCCTGGCTGCGCTTGCCCCGGTCCACGGGCACGCAGCCCAGTTTCAGCGCGTATTGCCCGATGATCGGGGCATACATCAGCTCGCGTTTCATGATGAACTTGCCGGCCGGAACACTGGCGAAAATCAGGATAATATCCAGGAAAGACTGGTGCTTGGCGACGATCAGGCATTCCTGCGTGGGCGGTGTGCCGCGCACTTCGGTCTTCAACCCCACCATCCAGCGCGCGGTCCAGCGGACCCAGGCGCACCACGCCTTGCAGGCGGCGTTCGCGCCCCGCGAGGACACCAGCGCCCAGGGCAGGAACACGATCCCGATGGGCAGCATCATGAAATAGATCTGGCCCACGAAGATCGCCGATCTGACCCATTGCAACGCGTGTCTCATGGCGTGTCCTTCAGCGTCTTGCGCGCCGCGGCCTGGGTCGCGGCAAAGGCCACTCCGGCCGCCAGCGGCGGTATCACCAACAGCCACACCCACTGCCAGCCGCGAAAGCCCAGTCCGGTCAGGAACCCGCCTTCGTCCTGCGCTGCGGGCAACAGGAAAACAGCCAGCCCCGCCAGCGCGGTGCCCACTGCTGCCCCGGTCAGGGCCCTCAGGGTAAAGCGCCGCACGAAGGCCTGCGCGATATAGGTGTCGCGCGCGCCCACGAGGCGCAGCACGCCGATCACCTGCGTGTTCGCCGCCAGCGCGGCATTGGCCGCCAGCGTGATCATCGCCGCCGTCGCCGCTCCGATCAGCAGGATCGAGATGTAGCCCAGCATCCGCAGCCGCGTGGCCGCGCTGACAAGCGGCCTGCGCCAGCGCGTGTGATCGTCCAGCACCGCCCCCGGGACGTCGGCCGCCAGACGCAGCCGCAGCCCGCCGGCGTCAAAGCCCTCGCCCTCCTCGATCACTTCGATCAGTTGCGGAATGGGCAGCGTGTCCACCGGCAGGTCGGGTCCGAACCACGGCTCCAGCAGGGCGCGCTGTTCATCGGGGTCCAGCGCCCGGGCCGAAGCGACGCCCTTGGTCGTTTCCAATATCTTCAATGTCGCCGCGGTCTGCGCCGCCATCTGTCCTTCGGGTGCGGAAATGCGGATCGTCGAGGACCGTGCCAGCTCCGAGCCCCAGCGATCGGCCAGCCGCCCGGTCGCCATCGAAAGCGCCAGGGCGAAGACGGCCAGAAACGCCATCGCCGCCGCGCTGAACAGCGTCAGCGACGCGGTAAAGCCTGTCGGCGGCACAACCCGGTCGGCCTGCGTATCGCCGACGATGAACTCGGTCACTCGGGTGAAATCCACCTTCACAGGTCCGCCCCCGCCAGTTGCAGCCGCCGGTTCGAGATGCGCAGGACGCGCGCCTGCACGTGGCTCTTGGCCGCGCGGATCAGCGCAAGGTCATGGGTCGCGACCATGATCGTCTTGCCCATGCGGTTGAGTTCGATCAGCAGCCGCAGCAAGCGCTGGGACATCTCCCAGTCGACGTTGCCCGTGGGCTCGTCCGCCAGCACCGCGTCGGGCGACATGATGATGGCCCGCGCCAGCGCCGCCCGTTGCCGCTCGCCCCCCGACAGTTCCGGCGGCAGCGCGTCGGCCCGCGATTTCAGCCCGACCCAGCCGATCAATTCCTTGAGGTTAGCGGACTCGTTCAACAGGTCGCGCCCGGACACCATCAGGGGCAACGAGATGTTGTCGGCCACGCTCAGGTGATCCAGGAACTGGCAATCCTGGTGCACCACCCCGATCCGGCGGCGGGCATAGGCGATATCGTCGCGCTCCATCGCGCGCACGTCGGTGTCGAACAGGCGCACCTCGCCGGCGGTGGGCATCAGCGCACCGTAACAGAGTTTGAGCAAGGTCGTCTTGCCCGCGCCCGACGGGCCGGTCAGAAAGTGAAACGACCCGGCCTGGAGCTTGAGCGAGATGTCACTCAGCAGTTCCCCCCCGCCATAGCTGTAGGCGACGTTTTCCAGCTCGATCACTTCGGCCCCCAATGCATTTTGCCCTTCATGCCCCACAGGACACACTTGTGCAACGACTACGGCACTTACCCTATTGCCTCTTTTCCGGTCGGGTATTTCTGCGTAAGGTTTGCGGAATAAAAGCACGGATATGCCGGTGAGGCGAAGGCAGCGGGTGGCAAGATGCGGTTGATATGCCCAAATTGCGGGGCGCAATACGAAGTTCCCACGGAAGTCATTCCCGAAACAGGTCGCGACGTGCAGTGTTCCGACTGCGGCTCGACCTGGTTTCAGCATCATCCGGATCACGCACCCGAGGACCTTGTAGAAGAGGAACCCGCCGCTCCCGCAACCGACACGGTGCCGAGCAGCGAGCCTCCCTGGCAGGACGATGCGGACGACTATGGCGCCGAGCCGGACGACGCGGACCATTATGCCCCCGACAGCACCGAAGATGACGTGGACGATGCCATCGACCAGGAGGAATATTTCCCGGCCGCAGACCACGATGACCCGCCCACAGAACCGAAGCGCCGCGAGATAGACCCCGCCGTCGCCGACGTCCTGCGCGAAGAAGCCGAGCGCGAATACCGCGCGCGCGCGATGGACAATCGCGGCACGGTCGAGACCCAGCAGGAACTGGGCCTGCAGGACACCGACAACGACGCGCAAAGGCGCTCGGAAGAGGCCCGCGCCCGCATGGCCCGCCTTCGCGGCAAACCCGAGGCGCAAAAGACCGAGGCCGAGGTCGACGATATCGACCCTTCCTCGCGCAGCAATCTTCTGCCCGATATCGACGAGATCAACTCGTCACTCGATTCCGACGGCAAAAAGGAAGACAGCCGGTCGGTGTCTGCGGCGCAGGATGTCACCGCAGCGTCCGGCAAGAACGGATTTCGCGCCGGCTTTCGGCTGGCCGTCGTTCTGGCCGTGCTGGCGCTGGTGCTTTACGTCTTTGCGCCGCAGCTGGCGGACGCGGTTCCGCAGATGGCAGGGCTCCTGTCCGGCTATGTCGAGACCGTGAACGGGTGGCGTGCGGGGCTCAACGACCTGATCCAGAACATGGCAAGCTCGCTTTCCGAAACCGACGCGAGCGGCGGCTGATCCGGCAATCGGGGCCACGCGGCTCAGTCATGCGGCTCGGTCACGCGGTCTCAGAACCTGTCCAGCAACCGACGCAGATAGTCGAGCTCGACCTCGGGGCGCGCCGTCTCGCCAGAGCGGCGGCGGATCTCGTCCAGAAGCTCCCCGGCCCTGCGATAGACATCCTCGCGCGCGGTGAACTCGCCCTGGTCGCCGGCCAGGCCGCGCTGCGACCGGCCCAGCGGATCCTGCTCGCCGAACTGGCCGGGTGTCTGGCTTTGCGCCTGTCCCTGGCCAGGCTGAGACTGGCTGTTCTCGGCCAGCGCCTCGCCCAGACTGCGCATACCGTCGCGCAGGGCGTCCATCGCCTCGGCCTGCCGGTCGATCGCCTCGGCCAGATCGTCGCCGCGCAAGGCTTCTTCCGCACCTTCCATGGCGCGACCTGCCCGGTCCAGCGCGTCGCGGGCATCCTCGCCCGCCTGACCGCCGACATTGGGCAGGCCCTGCCGCTGGCGTTCGAGTTCGCGGCGCAGCGCCTCCTGCCGGTCCGAAAGGGCGCCGGCCTGACCGCCCTGCTGGCCCTCGGCGGATTGGTTGCCCTGGCCCTGGCCGGGCTGCTGACCCTCTTGCTGGCCCTGACCCTGCCCTTGCTGCTGACCCGGCTGTTGCCCCTGGCCTTGCTGCGAATGCTGCTGGCCCTGGCCCTGTCCGCCATTGCGGCCTTCGTTGCCCTGTGACTCGCCGGCCTGTGCGCCGGGATTGAACTGTTCCTGCAGGTCCCGGAACGCCTCGTCCGACAGACCCTGCTGATCGCGCAGCGTCTCGGCCAGACCTTCCATGGCCTGCTGCCCGGGATTGTCCCCGCCCTGCCCTTGCTGACCTTCGGCCATCCGCAGGTTCTCCATCATCTGCTGGAACTCTTCCAGCGCCTGCTGCGCCTCGGCAAAGCGGCCCTGTTCCATCAGCTCCTGGATGCGGTCCATCATGTCCTGCAGGTCCTGATCGGTCAGCATCTGCATGTCGTCCGACTGGCCCCGGTCGGGCTCGTCCGTCTGATCGCCCTCGCGCTGCGCCTGCTGCGATTTCTGGCGCAGGTAATCCTGCGTCGCGTCGCGCAGTTCCTGCATCAGCCGCGCGATCTCGTCCTCGCTCGCGCCGTTCCGCATGGCCTCGCTCAGGCGCTCCTGCGCCGCGCGCATCCGTTCCAGCGCGTCGCCGATATCGCCGTCTTCCAGCAGGACGGCCAGGTCCCACAGCGCCTGCGCCAGCTCGTCGCGGTTCTCGTCGGTCAGGCTGGCATGGTCGACGAAGGTCTCCAGCCGTCTCAGGATGACGCGGAGTTTCAGATAGGCGGTTTCCGATTTGAACAGGCCCGGTTCAGGGTTGTGCGACACCGCGCGCAGCATCTGGCTTACCCGCCGCGCATTGGACTTGGCCCACAGAAGGTCGCGCCGCTGTTCGATCACTGACGCCGCCATCGGGTCGAAAAACCGACGCGCGGGCAGATCCATAACGACTGCCTCGCTTTGCCCCGCCTGGTCGCGCTCGTCGCGCACATTCAGCGTCAGGCGCACCGGCAGATGCGCCCAGGGATGCTCCGACAGGTTCTCGATCAGCGTCTCGGTAAAGGCCTCGCGCCCGCCCGTGATCGGCAGCGGCAGGTCCAGCACGATCGGGTCGCGCGCATCCGGCTCGGCGGTCAGGCCATGACGCCGGTCCACCTCGTCGAGCGCCAGCTCGAACGTCGCCGTGCCGCCCACGACGCCATAGTCGTCGCTGGCCTCGAACGGCTGGCTCATCTGCCCGTCAAAGGTGACGTCCAGCCCTTCGGACACCGACGCTTCCGGCGGTGCATCGGGCAGCGCCGTGATCTTCCATTCCTCGCCCCCGGGCCCGTCGATCCGCAGGGTCCCGTCCTTCACGATCTCGAAGCTCTGTTCGATATCCGTCGCCGGTGGAACGTCCTCTGTCCGGCCCGACACCGTCTCGGTCATGCTGAGCGCGCCGACCTCGCCGTAGAACCGCAAGGTCACAAGGCTGCCTTCCGGAGCGCTGAACGCGCCGTCCTGGTCGTTCAGGTAAAGGCTCGGCAAGCCGGTATAGGCCGGCGGCTCGATCCAGCCTTCCCAGGTCGGTCCGCTAGCCAGCGCCGCGCCGCCACCGGGCGTCATCTGCGTCACCGTGCCGGCCCGCCAGATCGACCCGAACAGCAGCGCCACGACCAGGCCCAAGAGCGCCACATAGCGCAATCCGAACGGATCGCGCCGCGCCAGGCGCAAGTCCGGCTCGACCGCCTTGGCTTGCCCCGCGCGGGTCTCCATGCGCTGGATGTGCGCCCGCCACAGCGCCTCCGACCCCGTGTCGCCGCCGCCGATGGCCTGCCGGTCGGCCAGGGCCGCCAGGGGATGCCCCGGCAGCACGCCGTCCATCCGGCGAATCGCCTCGTCCCGCGACGGCCAGGCGAAGCGCCGCGCGCCGATCGCGGCAAAACCCAGCGCCGCGACGCCCGACAGGACCGCCACGATCCACACAAGCTCCACCGGCGCGATATCGTGCAGGCCCAGCATCAGCGCCGCGCAAACCGCGATGATCACGCACCACAACGGCCAGAACGCCCGTACCAGCCGCTCGGCGATCAACCCCGCCCACGTCAGCATCAGCGGGCGCTTCAACCGCTTGATCACCGTGTCGAAAGTGGTGTTCTTTGCCTGTGACATGCATCCCTGCGCGTGGGTTGCCGACGCGACAACCGCATCACAACCATTGAGGGATGGTATCGCGATTTATCATCTCGTCAAAGGTCGGCCTTGGCCTGATGACGGCAAATTGATGCTCATGCACCAGAACTTCCGGCACCAGCGGCCGCGTGTTGTATTCGCTGCTCATGACGGCGCCATAGGCACCGGCGCTGCGAAACGCCACAAGGTCGCCCTCGCCCACCGGCGGCATCGCCCGCTCCCTGGCAAACGTGTCTCCCGACTCGCAGACCGGCCCCACGATGTCGTACTTGGCCGGCTCCGCGCCCGGCGCTGGCTCCTTCACCGGGACGATATCGTGATAGGCGTCGTACATCGCCGGGCGGATAAGGTCGTTCATCGCGCCATCGAGGATCAGGAAATCGCGCCCCTCGCCCGATTTCACATAGATCACCTTGCTGACAAGAAGGCCCGCATTGCCCGCGATCAGCCGTCCGGGCTCGATCTCGATCTCGCAGCCCAGATGCCCGACGGTTTCCTTGATCAGCGCCCCGTAATCCGTGGGCAGCGGGGGCGCCGTGTTGGACCGCTCATAGGGAATGCCCAGGCCACCGCCAAGGTCCAGCCGGGTGATCTCGTGACCGTCGGCGCGCAGCGCTTCGGTCAGCTCCGCCACCTTGCGATAGGCCAGCCGAAACGGCTCCAGCTCGATCAGTTGGCTACCGATATGCACGTCGATCCCGATCACCTTGAGGCCCGGAAGCCGTGCCGCCTCGGCATAGACCTCGCGCGCCCGCGCAATCGGGATGCCGAACTTGTTCTCGCTCTTGCCGGTGGCGATCTTCGCATGGGTCTTGGCGTCCACGTCCGGGTTCACCCGCACCGTGATCGGCACCTCGACGCCCAGCGACACCGCCACCTCCGAAAGCGCCGCCATTTCCGGCTCGCTTTCCACGTTGAACTGTCGCACGCCGCCTTCCAGCGCGATGCGCATTTCCTCGCGGGTCTTGCCGACGCCGGAGAACACGATCTTCTCGCCCGGCACGCCGGCCGCCCGCGCCCGCCGGTATTCCCCGCCCGAGACCACGTCCATCCCTGCGCCAAGCTGCGCTAGCGTCTTCAGGATCGCCTGGTTGCTGGCCGCCTTCATCGCGTAGCACACCAGGTGCGGCATCCCGTCCAGCGCCTCGTCGAACAGCCGGAAATGCCGCGTCAGCGTGGCGGTCGAGTAGCAATAGAACGGCGTGCCTACTTCCGCGGCGATCTCGGCCACGGGCACATCCTCGGCATGAAGCTCGCCGTCCCGGTAAAGAAAATGATCCATCGCGCGCTTTTTCTTGCTGAAAATACTCAAGAGTCCACGGGTCTTACCCGCGCCGCATCCTCAGAAACAGATAAAGCGGCAATCCGCAACTGACCCCGATGCAAAAGGTCGCCGGAATCGCGACCAGGCGCAGCCAGTCCTGCGCCTGCGACGCTTCCCAGATCACCCAGAGCGTCAGCGCCACGGCGGCAATCGTCAGATCCCAGACGAGCCCGCTGGTCGCGGCATTGGCGTGCCACGCCTCGACCATGCCCATCAGGCTGTATCCGTTCGCGTTGAACCACGCCACGAACCACGCCATCGGGTGGATTGCTCCCCAGACGGCCAGAGCCAGGAAGACGTACTTCAAAACACCGTGCCCACGTGAACCGACACGTTACCGCTGACGACCGACGTGCCCACACTGGCCCGCGATCCGTTGGTGCCCACGGTCAGTGACCCGTTCAGGTTTGGCCGCACCTGTGTGGGATCATTCCGTGCCACGGTATCGTCGGCTTCGCTGCCCGGTGGTATCGGCTCGCCATCCACGCCGCAGCCGGCAAGCACCATGATGGCCAGACATGCAATCACACGCTTCATCCCAGAATCTCCTTCCAGCGACCGACCTGAAGGCGCACCTGCTCCGGCGCGGTCCCGCCATAGCTCATGCGCGAGGCGACAGAGTTGTGCACGCCCAGCACATCATAGACCGCTTCGTCGATTTCGCCATGCACAGATTGCATCTCCTCCAGGCTCAGCTCCGGCAGGTCGCACCCCTTGGCTTCCGCCTTGGCCACCAGCGCGCCGGTGACGTGATGCGCATCGCGGAACGGCAGGCCCAGCACCCGCACCAGCCAGTCCGCCAGGTCCGTCGCGGTCGAGAACCCTGCACCTGCCGCCGCCTCCAGCGCGCCCTGGTTGGCCGACATGTCCCGGACCATCCCCTCCATCGCCGCCAATGCCAGCATCAGGTTGTCCGCGGCGTCAAAGACCTGCTCCTTGTCCTCCTGCATGTCCTTGGAATAGGCCAGTGGCAGGCCCTTCATCACCGTCATCAGCGCCACGTTCGCCCCGAAGATGCGCCCGATCTTGGCGCGGATCAG
The DNA here is from genome assembly GCF_965277045.1 of Roseovarius sp. Taxonomy (GTDB): domain Bacteria; phylum Pseudomonadota; class Alphaproteobacteria; order Rhodobacterales; family Rhodobacteraceae; genus Roseovarius. The sequence goes on from NZ_OZ255712.1 coordinate 3,185,293, forward strand.
CTCGGCGGCATCGGGGTTCTTCTTTTGCGGCATGATGCTCGACCCGGTCGAGAACCGGTCGCTCAAAGTCACGAAACGGAACTGCGCCGAAGACCAGATCACCAGTTCCTCGGCCATCCGGCTGAGGTGCATCGCGCAGATGCTGGCCACCGACAGGAATTCCAGCGCGAAATCCCGGTCACTCACCGCATCCAGGCTGTTCGCCGCGGGCCGGTCGAACCCCAGCTCTTTCGCCGTCATCTCCCGGTCGATGGGAAAGGACGTGCCCGCAAGGGCCGCCGCGCCCAGCGGGCATTCGTTCATCCGCTTGCGTGCATCGCGCACGCGCGACAGGTCCCGCCCGAACATCTCGACATAGGCCATCATGTGATGCCCCCAGGTGACCGGCTGCGCCACCTGCAAATGGGTGAAGCCCGGCATCACCCAGTCGGCCCCGGCCTCGGCCTGCGTCAGGCACGCTCTCATCAGCGCCACCAACGCCGCATCGCAGGCATCCAGCTGATCGCGCACCCACAGCTTGAAATCCGTCGCCACCTGGTCGTTCCGGCTGCGCCCGGTGTGCAGCCGCCCCGCCGGCTCGCCGATCACCTCCTTCAGCCGCGCCTCGACATTCATGTGAATGTCCTCCAGCGCCTTCGAGAACGGAAAGTCCCCGCTTTCGATCTCTGACAACACCGTGAGCAGGCCTTCCCGCATCGCGTCCGCATCGCTATCACTTACGATACCCGTCGCGGCCAGCATGGCCGCGTGGGCGCGCGAGCCCGCGATATCCTGCGCGGCGAGGCGCTTGTCGAAATCTATCGAGGCATTAATTGCCTCCATGATCGCATCGGGCCCGGCGGCAAACCGGCCGCCCCACATCTTGTTGGAGGTCTTCTCTGTCATGTCTGAACTCGTCGGAGGCGCTGTGAAATCTCTGAAGTCCATCGTCCTTTATATGGCCCTCGCACTCGGTGCAAACGCCGCAATGGCGCAATCCGCCGACATCACCGACCTGCGCGACGGCGACATGAAGAAACTGGTCGTCCATTCCGAGGCCAAGCCGGTGCCCGCCGAGGCCTTCAAATCCGAAGGCGGCGGCGACCTGACCCTGGCGGACTTCCAAGGCAAGATCACCCTGGTCAATTTCTGGGCCACCTGGTGCGCCCCCTGCCGCCACGAGATGCCCATGCTCTCGGACCTTCAGGCCCAGCTGGGCGGCGACGATTTCGAGGTCGTCACCATCGCCTCGGGCCGCAACGCGCCTGCTGCGATGAAGAAATTCTTCGACGAGATCGAGGTGGACAACCTGCCGCTGCACGCCGACCCCAAAATGGGGCTGTCGCGCCAGATGGGGGTGCTGGGTCTGCCTGTCACCGTCATCCTCGACCGTGAAGGCCGCGAAATCGCCCGCCTTCAGGGCGACGCCGACTGGAGTTCCGACAGCGCCAAAGCCATCCTGCAGGCGCTGATCGACGCCGGCGCCTGACGGCGGCGCTTGCCCGGTGGCGTGAATCGCTCTAAACGCCGCATCATGCTCGACGATGCCGACGATATCCATCCGCTCTTCGCCGGTGCTCCGAAAACCACGGGGTTCCGCAAGCTGCGCAAACGTGTCGTGCGCCAGGCGCGCGAGGCGATCGAACAATATGGCATGGTTGAAAAGGACTCCCGCTGGCTGGTCTGCCTGTCCGGCGGCAAGGACAGCTACACGCTGCTGGCCGTCCTGCACGAGCTGAAGTGGCGCGGCCTTCTGCCGGTCGACATCCTGGCCTGCAACCTCGACCAGGGTCAGCCCGGCTTTCCGGCGACCGTCCTGCCCAAGTTCCTCGAAGACATGGGCGTGCCCCACCGGATCGAGTACCAGGACACCTATTCCGTCGTGGTCGACAAGGTTCCCGCCGGACGCACCTATTGCGCGCTCTGTTCCCGCCTGCGACGCGGACATCTTTATCGCATCGCGCGCGAGGAAGGCTGTTCCGCCGTCGTGCTGGGCCATCACCGCGACGATATTCTTGAAACCTTCTTCATGAACCTCTTTCACGGCGGGCGCCTCGCCACCATGCCGCCCAAGCTGGTGAACGAAGAGGGCGATTTGTTCGTCTATCGCCCCCTCGCCCACGTGGCCGAGGCCGATTGCGAGCGCTTTGCCCGCGCGATGAACTACCCAATCATTCCCTGCGATCTCTGCGGCTCGCAGGACGGGTTGCAGCGCCAGCAGGTCAAGCAGATCCTCGACGGCTGGGAAGCCAACAGCCCCGGCCGCCGCCAGGTCATGTTCCGCGCCCTGATGAACGCGCGTCCGTCGCACCTGCTCGACCCGAAACTCTTCGACTTCGAAGGGCTCACGCGCGAATCGATAAAATTCGACAGAGAAGACGAAGAGATGCCGAAGTTGCGTTAAGGGGCTATTGAACAGCTGGGGATAGCCTGCAGGCGATTGCTTCGCACACGGGATCCTGTCCTTGCGCCAATACGTGACGTCCCTTCGCTGTTCCCTGGCCGCGGTCCTGACGGGGCCGCAGGCGCTGGCCTTCCTGCCGGCGCTGGTGCTTGGCGGTTTCTGGCTGGGCGGCGAACCCCTGCTGCTGGCGACCGCCTTGATCGTGCCGCTGGGCCTGGCGTGGCTGCGCCATTCGTCGCCGTCCGAAACGCCGCCGAACCGTCCCGATCAATTTGAACAAGTGCTGCAGGAAACCCTTGATATCGCGCGCAATTGCCTGCGCAGAACGGGCTGCATCATCGTCGAGGTCGACGATTTCGGAACCCTGCTCGACCGGCACGGCCGGGCGGCGGCGGATCGGGTACAGAGCTGCATCGCGGATCGCCTTGCCAGCGTTCTGCGGGATCACGACACGCTCGTCGCCCTCTCCAGCGGGCAGTTCGGCATCGCGCTGGCCCCCATCCGGCAGCTCGATTCCGAGATCGGCCTGCAACTGGCCACGCGCCTGCAGGCCGCGGCGGAGGAACCGATCTCGGTGGATGCCGCCACGATCTACCTCTCCGCCTCCGTCGGCTTCTGCCTGGACAGTTTTCTGCGCGATGCCTCCGGGCGCGAGCTGTCCGATGCCGCCGGCCTCGCGTTGATCGAGGCGCGACGCCACGCGCCATCCGCCATCCGCGCCTACAGCCCCGAACTGCGCCACATTGCCGCCGTGCCGGAAACCCACGCGGCAGAAGTTCTGACCGCCTTGGCCGACGGACAGATCAACGCCTGGTTCCAGCCGCAGATTTCCACCGATACGGGCGGCATTTCCGGGTTCGAGGCGCTGGCCCGCTGGGACCATCCCGTGCGCGGCCTGATCCCCCCGGCAGAGTTTCTGCCGGTGCTGCAGAAGATGGGCAAGGCCGACATTCTCGGGATGCGCATCCTGCGCGACGCGCTCGATGCGCTCAAATCCTGGGACGCCGCGGGCTTTGACATCCCGCAGGTCGGTGTCAATTTCTGCGCGGACGAGCTGCGCGATCCCAAACTCGTCGACCGGCTGACCTGGGAACTGGACCGCCACGATATTGCCCCTTCTCGGCTGACCGTCGAAATCCTCGAAACGGTCGTCGCCTACTCCCCCGACGACATGATCGTGCGCAATATCAGCCAGATGGCCAAGCTCGGGTGCCGGATCGACCTCGATGATTTCGGCACCGGCCATGCGTCGATTTCCTCGATCCGCCGGTTCGCGGTCCATCGGCTCAAGATCGACCGCTCCTTCGTCAAGAGACTGGACTGCGACCTGCAACAGCAACGCCTGGTCAACGCGATCCAGTTGATGGCCGAACAGCTCGACCTCGAAACCATCGCCGAAGGCGTGGAAACGGCCGGCGAGCACGCGATGCTGGCGCAACTGGGCGTCGGCCACGTCCAGGGCTTCGGCATCGCCCGCCCCATGCCCGTCGCCCAGACAGCCGGCTGGATCACCGACCACATGACCAGGGTCCAGACGCCTCCGTGCATCGGGCGCAACGTCGGGTAGGACGCTCCGCCGCGTCAGGAATCTTTCCAGACCCCTTGACCTTTGCCCCCGCACTCTGTTGAACGCCCCAAGCGAGACAACATGCACGGGTGGCCATCGGCGATGGACGAACAGAACCGCAATCTTCTGCTGGCGACGGGCCTCAGCCTGTTGGTAATCCTTGTCTGGTTCCTTGTGTTCCCACCGCCGGAACCGGAAGAGACCCCCGAGGCGACCACCACCAGCACCTCCACGACCGAAACCGGCACCGCCCCGTCAGAGCCTGCGGGCGATACGGCCACCGTCCCCAGCACGGCCGGCGACACCGCCGCGGCGCCCGACGCGCAGCAGGCCGAAGCAGAGCCCGACGACACGCCGCGCGTCGAAATCGACACGCCCACCCTGCAAGGCACGATCTCGCTGCGGGGGGGCCGCATTGATGACCTGCAACTCAAGAAATATCGCGAGACGCTCGAACCCGACGCGCCCATCGTCACGCTTCTGTCGCCCGCCGGCACCAACCGGGCCTACTATGCGCTCTTTGGCTGGGCGCCCGGCAGTGGCCTGACCCCGGATCAGGTTCCCGGCGCCAACACCGTCTGGGACGTCGAATCCGATGGTCCGCTGACGCCCGAAAACCCGCTGGTCCTGACCTGGGACAACGGCGCCGGCCTGACGTTCCGCCGTGAAATGTCCGTCGATGACCGCTCGATGTTCAACGTCGCGCAATCCGTGCGGAACACCGGCGACAGCGCCGCCTCGGTCGCCCCCTACGGCATCCTCGCCCGCCATGGCCTGCCGCCGAACCTCAAGAATTTCTTCATCCTGCACGAAGGCGGCATCAGCCTGACCGACGGCGAGCTGCGCGAGATCGACTACGACGATTTCGAACCCGCCGGCGCGCATGAGAACATCGCCCTGCAAGAGGCCGGCTGGTCCGGTTTCACCGACCACTACTGGATGACCGCGCTGATCCCCGGCCAGGCCGAAGGCTCGACCTTCTCGACCTTCCAGGACACCAATCGCAACATCTACCAGACCAATATCAAGCAGCGCACCGAAACCGTCGCGCCGGGACAGGAAGTGACCATCCAGACGCGCCTTTTCGCCGGTGCCAAGGAATGGGAAACCATCCGCCACTACCAGAATGACGAGGGCGTGACCAAGTTCCTCGACTCGATCGACTGGGGCTGGTTCTTCTTCCTGACGAAGCCGATCTTCTGGCTGCTGCACAACCTCAACCAACTGATCGGCAACATGGGCTGGGCGATCATCGCGCTGACCCTGATCATCAAGGCGATCCTGCTGCCCCTTGCCTACAAGTCCTACGTCTCCATGGCGAAGATGAAGGAACTGCAGCCGCAGATGGAGAAGATCAAGGAAAACGCCGGCGACGACCGTCAGAAGCTCCAGAAGGAGATGATGGAGCTTTATCGCAAGGAAAAGGTCAACCCGGCCTCGGGCTGTTTGCCCATCCTGATGCAGATCCCGATCTTCTTCTCGCTCTACAAGGTGATCTTCGTCACGCTCGAGCTGCGCCACGCGCCCTGGATCGGGTGGATTCGTGACCTCTCGGCGCCTGACCCGTCGTCGCTCTACAATCTCTGGGGGCTGCTGCCCTGGGCCGCGCCCGAACCGGGCTCGATCCTGGCGCTGATCTTCATCGGCATCCTGCCGCTCTGCCTCGGCGTGTCCATGTGGCTGCAACAGAAACTGAACCCGGCCCCCACCGACCCGACGCAACAGATGATCTTCGCGTGGATGCCCTGGGTCTTCATGTTCATGCTGGGCAGCTTTGCCAGCGGTCTCGTGCTCTACTGGATCGCGAACAACACGATCACCTTCAGCCAGCAATACCTGATCATGCGCAGCCAGGGCTACAAACCGGACGTCTTCGGCAACATCAAGTCCAGCTTCAAGAAAAAGACCCCGCCCGAGAAGAAGTCCGAGGACGGAAAGAAATGATCGCGACGGTTGCAGCGCTCTGGCGTCACCCGATCAAGGGGCACGGCCGCGAAGCGCTGGACACCGTCACCCTGACCGAAGGCCGGACCATGCCGTGGGACCGCCGCTGGGCGGTCGCCCACGAAATGTCCAGGGCCGACGGCACCGAATGGGCGCCTTGCGCGAACTTCTCGCGCGGGGCGAAGACCGGCACGCTCATGGCCATCTCGGCGCGCGTGGACGACCAGTCCGGCAGCGTCACGCTTACCCATCCGGACCGGCCCGACCTGACCTTCGATCCCGAACAGAACCAGGACGCCTTTCTCGACTGGGTGCGCCCGCTCATGCCCGCCGACCGCGCGCAATCGGCCCGGCTCGTGCGCGTGCCGGGGCGCGGCATGACCGACACCGATTATCCCTCGATCAGCCTGATCAACCTCGGCTCCAACGACGCCATGACCGACGCGATGCACCAGGACATCTCGCCCCTGCGCTGGCGCGGCAACATCCACCTGTCGGGGCTGGACGCATGGGCCGAGTTCGACTTGATCGGCCGGACCCTGCGCATCGGCGAGGCCGAACTGAGCGTACGGGAACCGATCAAGCGCTGCCTCGCCACCACCGCCAATCCGCAGACCGGCGAACGTGACGCCGACACGCTCGGCACACTGAACAACCGCTTCGGGCACCAGGATTTCGGCATCTACGCCACCGTCACGCGCTCGGGCGACATCCGTGTCGGCGACACGGTGGAGCCCGTCTGATGGCGCTCCCGTTCCCCCTGGCCGAGCCCCCCAACGACGCCTCCGTCGAATCCGGCCGCAAGCTCTTCGCCGGCGAGGTCACCTTCGTCAAGGGCGTCGTGGACATGTCCGGCCTGCCCCCCGCCGACCGCCCCGAGGTCTGTTTCGCCGGGCGCTCCAATGTCGGAAAATCCAGCCTGATCAATGCGCTGACGGGTCGCAAGGCGCTCGCCCGCGCCTCCAACACGCCCGGCCGCACGCAGGAAATCAACTATTTCGACCTCGGCGGTCAGACGTTCCTGGTGGACCTGCCCGGCTACGGCTATGCCAACGCACCTCTCCCGAAGGTCGAGAAATGGCAGGCGCTGCTGAAACAGTACCTGTCGGGCCGCGCCACCCTGCGCCGCGCCTTCGTCCTGATCGACGCCCGCCACGGGATCAAGCCGGTGGACGAAGAGATCATGGCCCTGCTCGACAGCTCCGCCGTGACCTTCCAATGCGTGCTGACCAAGGCCGACAAGGTCAAGGCCGCCGAACGCGACAAGATGCTGGCACAGGTGCGCACCCGCCTTGCCGCCCACGCCGCCGCCTTCCCCGAGATCGTCCTGACCTCCTCGGAAAAGGGCGACGGCATCGCCACCCTGCGCGCCATCATCGCCACGCTGGAATAGCCATTTCGTCTCCGCCGCTCCCGCAGCGGGGTCGGCCAGATTTCCCGCTTCCCTCCCCCGAGGGGAGGGCCAGGGTGGGGGTCACCTAAAGTCTTGCGCGTCAGCGCCCGTCCGGTGATAACGCCTTCGAACAAGGATCACGCCCATGAAGACCCGAGACATGACCCGCGACAACCTCACCACCGCCCGCACCCTCAGCGAAGCGCTGCCGTACCTTCAGCGCTACGACGACGCCATCGTCGTGATCAAGCTGGGCGGCCACGCCATGGGCAGCGACGCCGCGATGGCCACCTTCGCCCGCGACGTGGTGCTGATGCGGCAGGTCGGCGTGAACCCGGTGATCGTCCATGGCGGCGGGCCGATGATCAACCAAATGCTGGAAAAGCTGAATATCAAGTCCGATTTCGTGAACGGCAAACGCGTCACCGACGAGGCCACGATGGAAGTGGTCGAGATGGTCCTGTCGGGCCGCGTCAACAAGCGCATCGTACAGGCCATCAACGCCCAGGGCGGCAAGGCGGTGGGTCTTTCGGGCAAGGATGCGGGCCTCATCACTTGCGTGCCCACCGACCCCAAGCTCGGTTTCGTCGGCACGCCCGACAAGGTCGATCCGTCGATCCTGCACACGCTCTTTCACGACGATGCCATTCCCGTGATCGCCCCGCTCGGCGCGGGCCATAACGGCGAGACCTTCAACATCAACGGCGACACCGCCGCCGGCGCCATCGCCTCTGCACTTCGGGCTGACCGGCTGCTCTTGCTGACGGATGTGGACGGCGTGCGCGATGGCGAAGGCAACATCCTTACCGAACTCACCGCCTCGCAGATCAAGTCCCTGACCGACCAGGGCGTCATCTCGGGCGGCATGATCCCCAAGACCGAAACCGCGCTCGACGCGCTCTCCTACGGGGTGCGCGGCGTAGTCATCCTCGACGGGCGGCTGGACAATGCCGTTCTGCTGGAGCTTTACACCGAACACGGCTCCGGCTCGCTGATCCGCGCAGGGTAAGGCCCGCACATCGCGTCACCGCGTTGTGACCCTTCGTCTCTTTGCGGACACATGCGGATGCAATAAATATACCGCATGGAAAACGAGTTGCTGATCCGCCTGTCCGTCTTCATCGGGCTTTTCGCGGTCCTGGCCCTGATCGAGGCTAGGGCGCCGCGACGCGTGCGCACTCAGCCCCGCAACACGCGCTGGATCACCAACTGGGCCATCGTCCTCCTCGACACGCTGACCCTGCGCGCCCTCGCGCTCGCCCTGCCGCTGCTGGCCGTAGGTGCCGCCGTGGATGCCGAGGCCAACGGCTGGGGCCTGATGAACGCCATCGACCTGCCCGGTTGGATCGCCGTCGTCCTGACCGTGCTGATCTTCGACCTTGCCATATGGGCGCAACATCTGGTGACCCACAAGGTGCCGCTGCTTTGGCGCATCCACCGGGTCCATCACGCCGACCGCGATATCGACGTGACCACCGCGATCCGATTTCACCCGGTGGAAATCGCGCTGTCGATGCTGCTCAAGATCGGGCTTGTCTACCTGCTCGGCCCGCCCGCGCTCGGCATCATCCTGTTCGAGATCATCCTGAACGGCACCGCCATGTTCAACCACGCCAATATCAAGCTGCCGCTGGGGCTGGACGCCGCCCTGCGCAAGGTGCTGGTGACCCCCGACATGCACCGCGTGCACCATTCCGACCAGCGCCGCGAACATGACAGCAATTACGGCTTCGCCCTGTCGATCTGGGATCGTATCTTCGGCACCTACATCGCCCAGCCGGCCAAGGGGCACGACGACATGACCATCGGCCTTCAGTGGCAGGATGACCGCCCATCGCGTCTTGGCTGGTCGCTGGGCCTTCCGTTTTTCCGCAGATGACAACTCTCGACGCCATCGCACGGGCCGCCGCCCCGCACCACCTGGATGTCTTCGGCACCGTCACCGGGCCAGAGACGCCCGAGGGCATCGGCACCCTAGTCCTGCTCGGCCCGCGCGAGCCCGGCTTCTGGCCCGCCTTCACCGCGTCGCCGGAATATGCCGACGCGTCGCCCGACCCGCTGGATCGCTGGTCGTCGCGCGTGATCGGCGGCCTTGCGCACGCGCTTCAGGCGACCGCGTTCTTCCCCTTCGGCGGCCCGCCGTTCCAGCCGTTCATCGCCTGGGCCAAGGCCAGCGGGCGGGCGCATTCCTCTCCGGTGGGCCTCTTGGTGCATGACACCGCCGGGCTGATGGTCTCGTATCGCGGGGCGCTCGGCTTTGCCGACAGGCTGGACACGCCCGCGCCTCCGCCCAACCCGTGCGACAGCTGCGGCGCTCAGCCGTGCGTGACCGCCTGCCCCGTCGATGCCTTCGCCAGCGGCACCTACGACATCGCCGCCTGCAAGGCAGACTTGGACAGACCGGAAAACGATTGTATGTCAAAAGGATGCGCGGTGCGCCGGGCCTGCCCGGTCAGCCAGTCCTACGGGCGGCTGGAAGACCAGTCCGCCTTTCACATGAGGGCCTTCAAATGAGACGTCTCGTTCTGATGCGTCACGCCAAGTCCAGCTGGGGCGACCCCGGCCTCGACGACCATGACCGCCCGCTGAACAAGCGCGGCAAGCTCTCGGCCGATGCCCTCGGCAACTGGTTGCGCAGCCAGACCATCGTCGTGGACGAGGCGCTGGTGTCCTCCTCGGCGCGCACGGTCGAAACCCTGCAAAGACTCGGGATAGACTGCGACCGCCAGGTGCTGGATCAGCTTTACCATGCCGGTTCCGGCGACATGCTCAAGGCGCTCAAGACCCGTGCCACCGGCCAGACCGTCCTGATGCTGGGCCACAACCCCGGTATCGCCTGGTTCGCCCGCGACCTGATGCTGGCACAGCCCGACCATCCCCGCTTCGAGGACTATCCCACCGGCGCGACCCTCGTGGCCCGGTTCGACATCGACGACTGGAATGCGCTGCAACCGGGCACCGGCAGGTTCGAGGCCTTCGTGACGCCGCGCGACCTGACCGAGTGACCGCCGCCGCGTCGCATCCGATGTTCATCGGCTCCGAGATCTATCGCGGCTCCAGCTATGGCGCGCGCCATCCGCTCAGCATCCCCCGCGTGCCCACCGTGATGGACCTCTGCCGCGCAATGGGCTGGCTGCCTCGCACCCAGTTCCGCGTCAGCCCGCGCGCCAAGCCCGCGGCGCTGACGCGCTTTCACACGCCCGCCTATATCACCGCCCTGCAACAGGCCGAGGCGCTCCGCACTATCGACGAGGCCATCAGGACCCGCCACCAGATCGGGACCCTCTCCAACCCGATCTTCCCCGAGATCTATCGCCGCCCGGCCACCGCCGCCGGCGGGTCGCTTCTGGCAGCGGACCTGCTGGCGCAGGGCGGCATCGTCTACAATCCGGGCGGCGGCACGCATCACGGCATGGCCGACCATGCCGCCGGTTTCTGCTATCTCAACGACCCGGTTCTGGCCATCAAGGCGTTCTTCGCGCAGGGCCTGACTCGCGTCGCCTATGTCGATATCGACGCGCATCATTGCGACGGCGTTGCCGCCGCCTTTCACGGCGACCCGCGCGTGCTGATGATCTCGACCCACGAAGAGGCCCGTTGGCCCTTCACCGGCGCGCTCGACGACCGCGCGGGGAGCCACGCCATCAATCTGCCCCTGCCACGCGGCACCCATGACGACGATATTGCCCTCATCCGCGACGCCGTACTGCTGCCCGCCGTGCAGGACTGGCGCCCCGAGGTCATCGTTCTGCAATGCGGGGCCGACGCCGTGCTGGAAGATCCTCTTGCCCGACTCGCCCTATCGAACAACGCCCACTGGCAAGTCGTCACGGCCCTGAAACAGATGGCTCCGCGCCTGCTCGTGCTGGGCGGGGGCGGCTACAATCCCTGGACGGTGGGCCGGCTCTGGTCCGGCGTCTGGGCCACGCTCAACGGGCTGGACATCCCCGACCGTCTGCCGGAACGCGCCCGGTCGGTTCTCGCCGCGCTCAGCTGGACCCGCCAGCGCGGCGCCCGGCCCGACCACCTTGTCGAGACGATCCGCGACTCGCCCCGCCACGGCCCCGTGCAGGACGAAATACGCCGCCGGGTGCAGATATTGCAGGCCCGGCGGCGTGTCTGGGTGTAAGGCCCCGAAGGCCTTCTATCAGTGCCCGAGGATCTGGCTGAGGAACAACTTGGTCCGGTCGCTCTTCGGGTTGTTGAAGAACTCTTCCGGCTCGTTCTGCTCCACGATCTGGCCCTGGTCCATGAAGATCACCCGGTTCGCCACCTGCCGGGCAAAGCCCATCTCGTGCGTCACACACAGCATCGTCATGCCTTCCTCGGCAAGGCTGACCATCGTGTCCAGCACTTCCTTGATCATCTCGGGGTCCAGCGCTGACGTAGGTTCGTCGAACAGCATGATCCGCGGCTTCATGCACAGCGACCGCGCGATGGCGACCCGCTGCTGCTGACCGCCCGACAGTTGGCCGGGATACTTGTCCGCCTGCTCGGGGATTTTCACCTTTTCCAGGAAATGCATCGCCGTTTCCTCGGCCTGCCGCTTGGGGATCTTGCGCACCCAGATCGGCGCCAGCGTGCAGTTCTCAAGGATCGTCAGGTGCGGGAACAGGTTGAAGTGCTGGAACACCATCCCGACCTCCGACCGGATCTTGTCGATGTTCTTGATGTCCGACGACAGGACCGTTCCATCCACCTCGATCCGGCCTTTCTGGTGCTCTTCCAGCGCGTTGATGCACCGGATCAGCGTCGACTTGCCCGACCCGGACGGCCCCGCGATGACGATGCGCTCGCCCCGGTGGACCGCAAGGTCGATGTCGCGCAGCACGTGGAACGTGCCGTACCACTTGTTCATGTTCTCGATCCGGATCGCGATTTCGTCCGAGACCTGCATTTGAGCGGTTTCCGCCATGGATAACCCTCCCCTTACCTGTGATCAGTGTTGAGCTCGCGCTCAAGCCACTGCGAATATTGAGACACGCCATAACAGACGACGAAGAACAGAAGCGCGGCAAACCCGAACAGCTCCCAGTAGACCCCGTTCCAGTCGGTCGAGGCCAAGATCGGACCCCGGATCATGCCGACCAGATCGAACATCGAGATCACCGAGACCAGCGTGGTGTCCTTGAAGAGGCCCACCGCCACGTTGACGATGCCCGGGATCGAGATCTTCAGCGCCTGCGGCAGGATGATCAGCCGCATCGCCTGGGCATAGTCCAGGCCAAGGCTGTCGCCCGCCTCGTACTGCCCGCGCGGCAGCGCCGCCAGCCCCCCGCGAATCACCTCGGCGATATAGGCCGACGCGAAGGCGGTGATCATGATGATCACCCGGATGATCAGGTCGAATGTCGTGCCCGGCGGCAGGAAATAGGCCAGAACCACGTTCGCCACGAACAGAAGAGTGATCAGCGGCACGCCCCGGATGAACTCGATGAAGACGACGCAGATCCACTTGATGATCGGCATGTCCGATTGCCGCCCCAGCGCCAGCGCGATGCCGATCGGGATCGACAGCGACACGCAGACCGTGCCGAGGATCATGTTGAGCAAAAAGCCCCCCATGTCGCGCGACGCCACCTGCTCCAGCCGCAGCACCTCGATCTTGCCGATGCTGCCGGCCAGGAGGATCGCGACGACAAGCACCCCGAGGCTCCCCAGCACCGCGACGCCGAAGCCCCGCTTTTCCAGCGCCTTGAACGCGACATAGGCCGCGACGAACCCCAGAAGCAGCAACAGCGGCGGCACGATGGACCCGCCCCAGATCAGCCAGAATGCCAGGAACGGGTAAACGCCGGTGAACAGCAGCATCTGCCGTGGCAGGTACTTGAAGAACATCACCGGCGCCGCCGCCACGAACAACAGCAGGAAGGCCAGCGCCGGGCGCCAGTATTCCGTGCTGGGATACTTGAACCCGAACAAGAGCTGGTTCCAGCGGTCGCTCAGCACCGCGAAACAGCCCCCGGTCGCACCGTCCAGGATCTCGCGGCATTCCCGGATCGACGTCGCGTTCCAGATGCCGTTCAGGATCCAGGGCAGCGTCGCGGCCAGAAGGAAATAGATCACCACGATCGCCGCCACGGTCAGCACCGAGTTGGGGATCGTCGCGAACAGGTTCTTTTTCATCCACTTGGTGATGCCGGTTTCCGCCGCCGGCGGTGGCGTTTCCGGCAACATGGTGTCGCGGACATAAGCGACGGATTCTGCATGTGTGTCAGACATCTCAGCGCTCCTTCAGCCGCACGGCGTTGTTGTAAATGTTCATCACCGCAGAGATCCCGAGGCTGATCAGCAGGTAGAACAACATCAGCAAGAGCACGCATTCGATGGCGCGGCCCGTCTGGTTCAGCGTGATCCCCCCCAGCGTGGCGGTGATGTCGGCATAGCCCACGGCAATCGCCAGCGAAGAGTTCTTGGTGATATTCAGATACTGCGAAATCAGCGGCGGGATGATGACCCTCAGCGCCTGCGGCAGGATTACGAGGTTCATGATCCGGCGCGGACGCAGGCCCAGGCTCGCTGCCGCCTCCGTTTGGCCCTTGCTGACCGCCAGGATACCGGCGCGCACATTCTCCGCGATAAAGGCGCCGGTATAGATCGACAGCGCGAACCACAGCGCGATCAGCGGTGCCCCGATCTGCAGGCCGCCGCGAAAGTTGAAGCCGCCCAGTTCCGGGAAATCCAAAGTGATCGGCTGCCCCATGATGAAGAACATCAGGATCGACGGCACGAAGAGGATCGCCAGCGACGGCCAGCCCATCGGCAACAGTTTCCCCGTGGCATAAAGCAGCTTCTTGGCATAGCGGCGATAGGCGAAGACCCCGATGACCGACAGGATGAACGTCACCACGACTACCATCGACCCCGGCCCCCAAACCGGCATCGGCACATAGACGCCACGGTTGGTGAAGGCGACCGACCCCAAGATCATCGACGCGTCCGGGTCGTCTCCGCGAAACGCGCTCGGCGCGGGCAGGACGGCGGTCATGATCGTGAAGATGATGATGATCCAGATCAGCACCGGCACGTTGCGGAACGCCTCGACATAGCCCGACATCAGCTTGCGGACGAGCCAGTTGTTCGACAGCCGCAGCACGCCCGCGATCACGCCGAAGATCGTCGCCGTGGCACAGGCCAGGAACGCCACCAATAGCGTGTTCAGGATACCGACGATGGCGGCGGTCAGGTGCGAACTTCGGCTGGTATACTCCACCAGCGTCTGGTTGATGTCGTACCCCGCCGGCTCACCCAGGAATTCGTAACTGATGTTCAGACCCGCAGCCCGCAGGTTGAGCACAAGGTTGTAGCCCAGGTAGGCGATGATCCCGATCAGCACCATCAGGGCGATGAACTGGAAGGTGTAGGAACGATAGCGTGTATCGTTCAACAGCATAGATGGTCGAAACGACTCCTGTTGAGGGTCGGTCATTATTGTCATCTGAAGTGTCCCCGTTGGCGGCCCGGATTATTGTGTGCGCTTTTGCGCGGTTGGGCCTGTCCCTGGTTATTATGTGCGAAGGGCGCGGAGTGATCCGCGCCCTTCGACTTGGTATCTTAGCGGAACGGCGGCGAGTACAGCAGGCCACCATCGGTCCACTGCGCGTTCAGACCGCGCGCCAGACCGATCGGCGTGGTCTCACCGATGTTCTTCTCGAAGAGCTCACCGTAGTTGCCACCGGCCGAGATGGCCTTCACGGCCCAGTCGGCCTCGAGGCCCAGCATCTCGCCGAGGTTGCCCTCGGTGCCGAGCAGGCGGTTGATCTCCGGGCTGTCGCCGGCGGTCGATGCCATGTCGGCGATGTTGGCGCTGGTGACGCCCAGTTCTTCGGCCGCGATCAGCGCGTTCAGGGTCCAGCGAACCACGTCGCCCCACTCGTTGTCACCGTGACGGACCAGCGGGCCCAGCGGCTCTTTCGAGACGATCTCGGGCAGCAGGACATGCTCCGACGGATTTTCGAACGCGGCGCGCGTTGCGGCCAGGCCCGAGGCGTCGGTGGTGTAAACGTCGCATGCGCCAGCCAGGTACTGCTGTTGCGCTTCGGCGTTGGTTTCGATCGGAACCGGCTCGTAGTTCATGCTGTTCTTGCGGAAATAGTCCGCCAGGTTCAGCTCGGTCGTGGTGCCGGTCTGGATGCAGACGGTCGCGCCGTCCAGATCCTTGGCCGAGGACACGCCCAGCGCTTTCGGAACCATGAAGCCCTGACCGTCGTAGTAGTTCACGCCGACGAATTCGAATTTCAGGTCGACATCGCGCGAGAAGGTCCAGGTGGTGTTCCGGGCCAGCATGTCGATTTCGCCCGACGCCAGCGCGGTAAAGCGCGTCTTGCCGGTGGTGGGCACGAATTCGACCGCTTGCGGATCCCCCAGCACGGCGGCGGCGACAGCACGGCAAACGCCGACGTCGAAGCCATCCCAGTTCCCGTTGGAATCCGGGGCGGCAAAGCCGACCAGGCCGGTGGTCACGCCGCAGTTCAGCGTGCCGCGTGCCTTGACATCGTCAAGCGTCGCGGCCGCAGCTGCGCCAGCCGTAAGGCCGGCTACCGTCAGCGCGCCTAGAAATACGGATTTTTTCATGTTTACCTCTTCCTGATGTATCCGCCCGATCGAGGGCGGTTTGGTCGGCCCAAGCGGACCGGAGCGATACTGTGAAAGGGGTTCCCCCCACGTCAGTGTGCATAAGTGTGAGTGGATTCATTCCTGAAGGTCAAGACCCGTGTCACGAAAAACGATGGTTTCAGGCCAATGCTTCCGTTTGGGAAACCGGTGTCTTTCTCTCTATTTCGTCGCCGCGCTCAGGGCGCTGAACCTCTTGGCATGAAGGAATTCCGCCCGTTTCACCGCTTCCACGGCGCGCGCCTCTTCGTCAATGCCCCATTGTTCTTCCTGCCAGCGCTCGTCGAGGCGCGACAGCTCCCACAGATCTTCGGCGGGGCGCGCATCCTCCAGCGCCGCAAGGCCGATGACCAGCGACCCCGACAACCCCACAAGATCGTGAAATGCCGTGAGGGTGAAATTGTCCATTGCGTGCACTTCTGCTGAAAATTGTGCCAGTGCGCCAGTCTCCTGCGGGCGGTGCATCACGCCCGCCACCGGAACCAACCGCGCCCCATAGCGCGCCTCCGCCCAGTCCAGCAGCGGATCCCACGCCTCCGCCTGCCGCTGGACAAGGCTGTCGGGGCTGTCCGCGCGATAGCACAGAAGGTCGGTATCGGCGTATCCCGCCAGCATGTCGGCCACCTCGGCATGCTGATGCCGTACCTTGTCGATGGCCGCGTTGGCCGAGCGCGTGACCGGCATCGTGCCGGGTTGGATCAGATCCTCCTGCGCGTCCCATTCGGCCGCGACCGCTTCGGCCAGCGGGCGCGTCGGCACGATCATCGCGGCCTTGGCCGGCGTCCTGACCGGCCGCCCGTCCAGCCGGATGCCATAGCCGCCCTCGTCTTCGACCACGGCGGCCTCTTTCCAGAACCGCTTGGCCTTCCACTCGCTCATGCAGCCGTCTCCCATATCTCTTGCAACAGGGGCGGCAGGTCGTCGAAACGCTCGATCACGTGCCGCGCCGCGCCTAGCGCTTCGCGCGGGTGATAACCCCAGCCGACCCCGATGCCCGCCACGCCCGCGGCGGCGGCCATCTCCATGTCAAAGCTCGTGTCGCCGATCATCACCGCCTGGTGCGGCTCCAGCCCGGTCTCGGACAACGCGGCGCGAATCATCGACGGGTGCGGTTTCGACGGGTGGTGGTCGCTGACCTGCTGGGTGATGAACATGCCTTCCAGCCCATGTCCCTCCAGCAGCTTGTCCAACCCCCGGCGCGACTTGCCCGTCGCCACGCCCAGCAGCGTATCGGGTTGCGCGGCGAGCGTCTCCAGAACCTCCCGCGCCCCGGGATAGAGCGGCGAGGATTCTGCCGCGCCGATCTTGGCCCGCAGGGCGATATACGCCTCCTTGTACCACTCAACCATGCGCGCGTGCATCGCTGCGTCCATGTCCGGCGCCAGCACGGTCATCGCCCGGTCCAGCGACAGGCCCACGATGGACAGAACCGCCTCGCGCGACGGCGGCTCAACGCTTGCCTGCGCGAAGGCGTGTGTCATCGCCGCCAGGATATCCGCCTGGCTGTCCACCAGCGTGCCGTCCACGTCGAAGATCACCAGCCGCAGCGCGCTCATCGCAGCGCCTCGAACGGATCTGCGGCGGCCAGGTCCGGCGTCCAGCCCAGCGTTTCGAAGGTGTTGGCCATGTGTTCGGGCAATTCCGCGTCGATCACCAAGGGCTTTTTCGTCACCGGATGCTCGAACGCCATGGTCCGCGCATGCAGGTGCAGCTTGTTCGAGATGATCCCGCCCAGCTTTGCCCCCCAGCCGTCGCCCAGGTTCTCCTGGCCCGACCCGCCATACTTGCCATCGCCCACGATCGGATGCCCGATCTCGGCCATATGCGCGCGCAACTGGTGGGTCCGGCCCGTGATCGGCTCCATTGCCACCCATGCGGCCCGGCTGGCAACCCGGTAGAGCGTGGCATATTGCGTGATAGCCCGCTTGGCGCCCTGGGTGCGGTCCACCTCGGCGGGATGGATGCAGACCATCTTCTCGCCCTCGCCGCGCGCGCCATGCCCCCCGGCCTTGACCAGCCCGTACTTGATCTCGCCCAGGTAGGGCGTCGGCACGCCGGCCACCACCGCCCAGTATATCTTGCGCGTCTCGCGGTGCCTAATCGCCTGCGTCATCGCCGCCGCCATCGCCCGCGTCCGCGCCAGGATCAGGACACCGGACGTGTCCTTGTCCAGCCGGTGCACCAGCCGCGGCGCCTCATCCATCCCGAACCGCAGCGCATCCATCATCCCATCCACGTGCCGGGTCAGCTTGCTGCCCCCCTGCACCGGCAGGCCCGGCGGCTTGTTCAGCGCGATGATGTGATCGTCTTTGTAGATCACCGCGTCCCGGATCATCTTCGCGTCGGCGTCCGAAATCTCTGTCCGCTGTTTCTCGACAGGCGCGCTTTCCACCTCGCCCGGCTCCGGCAGCGGCGGCACGCGCACCTGCTGGCCCTCTTCCAGCCGCTTGTTTGCCTTCACCCGCCCGCCATCGACGCGCAGCTCGCCCTTGCGGCACATCTTCTCGATCCGGCCCTGCGCCACGTGTGGAAACCGCCGCCGCAGCCAGCGGTCCAGCCTTTGGTCGCCCTCGCCGGGCTCGACCGTCAATGTCTGCACGCCGCTCATGCCCAGATCCCCCGCGCCAGCCAGACGCCCAGTGCCAGCCCGAGCACCGACAAGGCGACCGAGGCGACCACGTACAATGCCGCCGTCCCGACCGCACCGCGCTCGTACAAGGTGAACGCCTCCAGCGAAAAGGCCGAAAAGGTCGTGAATCCGCCCAGAACCCCCGCCATCAACAAGGGGTTCAACTGCGTCAAATCCTTTTCGAACGTATAGATCACCACCATCCCCATCACGAACGACCCCAGGATGTTCACCGGCAGCACCCCCAACGGAAAGCCGCCACTGACGTGACGCGCCAACGCCTGCCCCACGCCGAAGCGCAGCATCGAGCCTATGGCGCCGCCAAGGCCCACCTGGAGAAAGGTCATCCACATGGCCGCGTCTGTCGCCTCTGACCCCGGTTTTGTCAAGCTGGGCAGGCTTGCCTTGCATGCGCCGTGAACGACGCTACGCTGCGTCAACCCCAAGACCCGGAGCCCCCGATGCAAGACCCCGACAGCTTCCTGCGCCGCCTGTTCGACCGTGCCGTGGAAGTGGCCGACCCGATGCAAAGCCTCGCCGCGCACCTTCCACCCCGCCCCGAGGGGCGCCTCGTGGTGATCGGCGCCGGCAAGGCCAGCGCCCGCATGGCCGAGGCGGTCGAGGCCGCCTATGGTCCCTGCGAGGGGCTGGTGATCACCCGCTACGGCTATGCCCGTCCCTGCGAAGGCATCGAGATTGTCGAGGCCGCGCATCCCGTGCCGGATCAGGCCGGCGTCGACGCCACCCGTCGGATGCTGGCCCAGCTGGACACCTGCGGCGAAGGCGACACCGTTCTGGCGCTTATCTCCGGCGGCGGCTCCGCGCTCCTCTGTGCGCCCGCCGAGGGGATCACGCTCAACGAGAAACAGGCGCTGACCGACGCGCTGCTGGCCTCCGGCGCGCCCATCGGCGCCATCAACGGCATCCGCAAGCAGATCTCGGCGGTCAAGGGCGGCAAGCTCGCCGCCGCCGCCCACCCCGCCAAAATGGTCGCGCTTCTGATCTCCGACGTGCCCGGCGACAACCCGGGCGACATCGCCAGCGGCCCCACCGTGGGCGACACCGGCACACCGGCCCGCGCGCTGGAAGCCCTCGCGCGCTGGAACGTCACGCCATCGCCCTCTATCACCGACTACCTGAACGCGGGCGGCAACCCCCTGCCTCCCGACGACCCGCGCCTCGCGACCGTTGAAAACGTGATCTACGCCGCCCCCTCGCAATCACTGGCCGCCGCCGCCGAAATCGCCGAAGCGGAAGGCATCGAGGTGCAGATCCTCGGCGACGCGCTCGAAGGCGAGGCCCGCGACGTCGCCGCCGAACATGCCGACCTCGCTCGCAAGGCACAGGGCGACAAACCCGTCCTCCTCCTGTCGGGCGGCGAACTCACCGTCACCCGGCGCGGCAACGGCATCGGCGGGCCCAACGCCGAATACTGTCTCGCTCTCGCGCTCGCGCTTGACGGCGCGCCCGGCATCCACGCGCTGGCCTGCGACACCGACGGCGTCGACGGAGCCGCAGAGGTCGCAGGCGCGGTCATATCGCCCGACACCCTCAAGAAAGCCCCCGACGCCGCCGATGCGCTCGCCATCAACGACGCCCATGGCTTCTTCGGGCGCATCGGAGACCAGGTCGTGACCGGCCCCACGCTCACCAACGTGAACGACTTCCGCGCCATCCTCGTCCTGCCAGGGTCATGACCCTCCCGCCCGACCTCCCCGCGCAAATGACCGAATGGCGCCAAGCCTTCCACCGGATGCCGGAACTGGGCTTCGACCTGCCCCGCACCAGCGCCCGCGTCGCCGACCTGCTGCGCGGCTTCGGGCTGGAGGTCCACACCGGCATCGGCCGGTCCGGCGTCGTCGGTGTTCTGCAAAAGGGCAACGGCACGCGCACCATCGCCATTCGCGCCGACATGGACGCGCTGCCCATCACCGAGCAGACCGACACCGCCTACCGCTCGGAGATCCCCGGCCAGATGCACGCCTGCGGCCATGACGGCCACACCAGCATGGCGCTCGGCGCGGCAAAGACACTGGCCGAAGCGAGCGACCTCTCGGGCCGCATCGTCTTTCTCTTCCAGCCGAACGAGGAACATGGGCAAGGTGCTGCCGCCATGGTCGCCGATGGCGTGTTCGACCGTTTCGACGTCGACGCCGTCTATGGCATGCACAACATCCCCGGCATGCCGGTCGGCCACTTCGCCACCCGCACAGGTCCCATCACCGCCAGCGAGGCGCTCTTCGAGATCGCCGTCGAGGCCCGCGGCGGCCACGCCGCCCTGCCCCACATGGGGGCCGACGCCATCACCATCGGGGCGGAAATCGTCGGCGCGCTGCAAACCATCGTCTCGCGCAAGCTCGACCCGGCGCAGAACGGCGTCGTCTCGGTTACCGGGTTCGAAACCGACGGCAAGCGCAACGTCCTGCCCGGCCGCGCCACCCTCACCGGCGATGCCCGCGCCCTCACGCCCGAGGTGAACACCCGGATCGAAGCCGCCATGCGCCGCATCGTGGATGGCATCTGCGCCGCCCATGACGTCACGGGCACTGTCAGCTACGACACGATCTTCCGCCCCACGATCAACGCGCCCCAGCCCGTCACCACCGCCACCGCCGCCGCGCAGGCCATCGGCGCACCAATGGACAGCGCCTGCCCGCCGAAACTCTTTTCCGAGGATTTCGCCGAGATGGCCGCCACGCGCCCGGGCTGTTTCGTGCTGATGGGCAACGGTACCGAAGGGCCCCACGCCCGCCCGCTGCATTCGGCGGATTACGATTTCAACGATGACGCGCTGGCCCACGGCGCGGCCTTCTGGGTCGCCGTGGCGCAGGCCGAACTGGGCACCTGACCTACTCGGCGGCTTCTTCCGCCTCGGGCTTGCGCTCGAACGCCGTGCGTCCCACGCTGTCATAGGCGACAAAGCCGGCCCGCTTGGCGTCCTTGACCGAATAGATATTCCGCAGATCCGCCATCCGGGCCACATTCATCCGCCGCGCGATCCGCTTCAGGTCCAGCGCGCGGAACTCGTTCCATTCCGTCAGGATCACCACCAGGTCGGCATTGCCCACCGCCTTGTAGGCGTCTTCGACCCATTGCACGCCCGGGAGGCGCTCGGTGCCTTCGCGCTCGCCCTGCGGGTCGCAGATCCGCACCTTGGCCCCGCCGCCCACCAGCGCGGGCACGATGGTCAGCGACGGCGCCTCGCGCATGTCGTCGGTGTTGGGCTTGAACGTCGCCCCCAGCACCGCGATGGTCTTGCCGTTGAAGCTGCCCTCGCAAAGGTCCAGCAGCTTGTCGATCATCCTCCGCTTCATCTCTTCGTTGACGGAAATCACCGCCTCGGTGATGTGCAGCGGCACGCCGTATTCCTGCCCCGTCCGGGCCAGCGCGCGCGTGTCCTTGGGAAAACAACTGCCGCCATAGCCCGGGCCTGCGTGCAGGAACTTGTTGCCGATCCGCCCGTCCAGGCCCATGCCCCGGCTGACCTGCTTGACGTCCGCGCCGGTGCGCTCGCACAGCGCAGCGATCTCGTTGATGAAAGTGATCTTGGTCGCCAGAAAGGCATTCGCCGCGTACTTGATCATCTCGGCGCTTTCCAGGTCCGTGACCAGGATCGGAAACTCGCGCAGGTAAAGCGGGCGATAGATGTCCTCCATCACCTCCGCCGCGCGCTGCGACTGCACGCCCACGACCACGCGGTCGGGCTTCATGAAATCCTCGATCGCCGCGCCCTCGCGCAGGAACTCGGGGTTCGAGGCGACGTCGAACTCAAGGTCCGGGTTGGCCTTGCGCACCGCCTGTTTCACCTGCCGGTTGGTGCCCACGGGCACCGTCGACTTGGTGACGATGACGATGTAGTCGCGGGCCAGTTCCGCCACTTCCTGCGCCGCGGCCATGACATAGGTCAGGTCGGCATGGCCGTCCCCGCGCCGCGTCGGCGTGCCCACTGCAATGAATACCGCCTCGGCTCCGTCCAGCGCCTCTGGCAGGTCCTGGGTAAACGACAGCCGCCCGGCCTCGACGTTCTTCTGCATCAGGACATCCAGCCCGGGCTCGTAGATCGGCACCTCGCCGCGATTCAGCATCTCGACCTTGGCGGAGTCCTTGTCCACGCAGACAACGTCATGCCCGAAATCCGAGAAACACACCCCGGACACAAGCCCGACATAGCCGGTTCCAATCATCGCAATCTTCATCGGGTTTCGCCCCTGATCCGCCTGTCGCCCCCGGGCCCTTATGCGGCGGCGCCTCCCTGCCCGTCAACGCGCATCTGCGATGGCCGCGGGTCACTATGCGTTCTATGCCACAAACCGCTCAGCCGCCCTGCGAATGTTGGACAGAACGACGGCGCGCGGGTAAGAGGATGGTCACGAAAACGTCACGCGGCGAAAGGTGCGATTGCATGGCTGAAAAACTGTTCGGAACGGACGGCGTCCGGGGCGAGGCCAACACTTGGCCCATGACTGCCGAACTCGCGCTCCGGCTCGGCGCCGCCGCCGGGCGGCATTTCCG
Organism: Roseovarius sp.; assembly: GCF_965277045.1. Lineage (GTDB taxonomy): Bacteria > Pseudomonadota > Alphaproteobacteria > Rhodobacterales > Rhodobacteraceae > Roseovarius. The sequence goes on from NZ_OZ255712.1 coordinate 3,208,334, forward strand.
CCGCGACAACCAGGAACACCGCGTGGTGATCGGCAAGGACACCCGACTGTCGGGTTACATGATCGAATATGCCCTGACCGCCGGCTTCGCCTCGACCGGCATGGACGTGTTCCTGCTGGGCCCCGTGCCCACGCCCGCCGTGGGCTACCTCACGCATTCACTGCGCGCCGATGTGGGCGTGATGATCTCGGCCAGCCACAACCCGGCCAGCGACAACGGCATCAAGCTTTTCGGCCCCGACGGCTTCAAGCTGTCGGATGACTCCGAGGCCGGGATCGAGAAACTGCTGCAAGACGGCGCGCGCCTCGCCAAGCCGGAAAACATCGGCCGCGCCAAGCGGTTCGAGGATGCCCGCGGCCGTTATGTCGAGTATGCCAAGACGACCTTCCCCTATCGCGGCCGCCTCGAAGGGCTGCGCATCGTGGTCGACTGCGCCAATGGCGCGGCCTATAAGACCGCCCCCGCCGTCCTGTGGGAACTGGGCGCCGACGTGATCCCGATGGGAATCGAGCCAGACGGCACCAACATCAACTTTGAGTGCGGCTCCACCCATCCCGACGCCGCCGCGCGCAAGGTGCTGGAAACCCGCGCCGATCTCGGCATCTGCCTCGATGGCGATGCCGACCGCCTCGTGCTGATTGATGAGACCGGGCATATCGCCGACGGGGACCAGATCATGGCCCTCATCGCCACCCGCTGGGCCGCCGAAGGCCGGCTGAAGGGCGACGCGCTGGTCGCCACGGTCATGTCCAACCTCGGGCTGGAACGGCATCTGGAATCCAGGGGCATCGGCCTCAAGCGCACCAAGGTCGGCGACCGTTACGTGGTCGAGGAGATGCGCGCCGGCGGCCACAACCTGGGCGGCGAGCAATCGGGCCATATCGTCATGACCGACTACGCCACCACCGGCGACGGCCTGATCGGCGCGCTGCAATTCCTCGCCTCGATGGTGGAAACCGGCCAGAAGGCCAGCGAACTGGCGCGTGTCTTCACGCCGATCCCGCAAAAGCTGGTGAACGTCCGCTACCAGACCGGCCAGACCCCGCTCGAGGCCGACATGGTGCAACAGGCCATCGCCGACGGCGAGAAGAAGCTTGGCAGCGACGGTCGCCTGCTGATCCGCAAGTCAGGCACAGAGCCTCTGATCCGCGTCATGGGTGAGTCCGTGGATCCGGCATTGCTGGACACGGTGCTGGACGATGTGGTCGGCGCGGTGAAACAGGCGACCGTCTGACGCCCTCACCAAGCTGCCAATTTACGCCCCGCGCGGAATCAAGGCGCGGCCCTGCCGCGCCGCCGCGCATCTTCATGCGAGAAGCTTGCCTTTGGCATGACGCCGCCCCGTCACGCCAGAGGCGTGCCGACTATAGTTGGCGCACCTGTGGTGCGACAGCACGGCGATCTGGCTGGGCTGGGTGCCTCGATCGAAAGTCTAGCGGATCTGGCTGAAATAAAGTGCTAAAGAAAAGCACGTGGATCGCCATCCCGCGGCCCGTCGATCCACGGCCAGCCTCACCCCATCCGCCGCTGCGTCGTCGCCACATTGTCCACCGCGCCCTCCTCGATGACCACGCCAAAGAGCCGCTCCGCCTCCTCGACCGAGTACCGCCCCAGCCGTACATCCTCGGCCACCAGCGCCGGATCCCGCTGCATCGGGTCGCCATACCCGCCACCCCCGGGCGTCTTCACCCGCACCCGGTCGCCGGGACCCAGCGGAATGTCCTGCTCCTTCGACAGGTGCACCGGCCTGTAGGGGACGTCACCCCGCCACACCGTCACCTCGTTGGGCGCGCCGTCGCCGCCGCCCATCGCGCCCTGCGGCCCGTACCGCCCGTGATCCATCACGAAGCTCGCCTTGGCCTGCCCGCGCCGCAACTCCAGCTCGTAATCAAGGCCAAACCCGCCGCGCATCCGGCCAGCCCCGCCCGACCCTTCGCGCAGTGCATAACGGTGGTAAAGCACCGGAAAGGCCTGTTCCATGATCTCCACCGGCGGCGCCTTGGAAATCCCGATGGTCGAGCACCCGTTGGTGATCCCGTCGCCTTCGGCCCAGCCGCCGTAACCGCCGCCCGACAGCTGGTACATCACGAAATCGCGCCCCTTCGCCGGATCATGCCCGCCCAGCGCAAAGTTTCCGCTGGTTCCCGCCGGGGCCGCCGTCACCCGGTCGGGCAACGCCTGCACCAGCGCGGCGAACACCGCCTCCGCGATCCGCTGGCTGACCTCGGCGGCACAGCCCGACACCGGGCGCGGGTATTGCGCATCCAGGAACGTGCCTTCGATGCCCACCACCTCCAGCGGCTCGAACGCCCCCGCGCTGATCGGCACGTCGGGAAAGACGTGTCGCATCGCCAGGTAGACCGAGCTCAGCGTCGTCGCCCGGACCGAGTTCATCGGTCCCAGGCACGGCGGCGCCGACCCGGCGAAATCGAACACCAGCCGCTCTGCCTCGCGCGTGACGGTCAGCCTTATCGCCAGAGGCGCATCGACAACCCCATCGCTGTCGATCCACGCAACGGCCTCGTACGCGCCGTCCGGTATCTCCCTTATGAACCGCCGCATCTGCTGCGCCGCACGGGTCCGCAACTCCGCAATCGCGCCCTCCACCACGTCATCGCCATAGCGGTCCATCAGCGCGCCCAGCCGATCCGCCCCCAGGTCCAGCGCGGCGGCCTGCGCCCGCACGTCGCCAATCCTCTGGTCCGCCACCCGGATGTTGGAACAGATGATGCTGTAGATCTCCGCATCCATCCGCCCCCGCTTGAACAGCTTCACCGGCGGCAGGCGCAGCCCCTCCTGTTCCACCGCCGTCGCACTGGCCGAAAACCCACCAGGCACCGCACCCCCGGTGTCAGGCCAATGCCCGGTATTCGACAGCCAGCAGAACAGCCGCTCGCCCCGATAGAAGGGCCGCGCAAAGCGCACATCCATCAGATGCGTGCCGCCAAGATACGGATCGTTGACGATATAGATGTCTCCCGGCTCCGGCGCGCCCACGCGGCCCTCCCCGATCATCTCGATCAGGGTCGCCGTGGAATACTGCATCGTGCCGACGAAAACCGGCAGGCCGCCCGCGCCCTGCGCGATCAGCGCGCCATCGGCGGCGGCGTATATCCCGTCCGAACGGTCATTCGCCTCGGCGATCACCGGCGAAAACGCGGCGCGTGAAAACGCCAGGTCCATTTCGTCGCAGACCTGCTGCAACCCGGCCTGGATCACCGAAAGCGTGATCGGATCCATCGTCATGGCGCGTCTCCCACCGCGATCAGGATATTGCCATGCGCATCCCCTGTCGCCACGCAACCCGGCTCGATCAGCACCGTGGTGTCCATCTGCGCCACGATCCCCGGCCCTTCCAGCCGGAACTCCAGCGGCAGGTGGTCGCGCCAATAGACCGGCGTCTCGAACCAGCCGTCCTCGAACCGCACCCGACGCGCCCCGGTCTGCGCCTCCGCAAGCGTCGCCTTGCGTCCCGCCGGGTCCACCAACACCGACAAGTCCAGCGGCGCCCGTTCCCCGACGACCGAGCAATTGGCATTGACCACCTGCGCCCGGATCTCGGGCAACCTGACCTTGAAGCGCGCGAAATAGACATCCTCGAACAGCGCCTGCAGCTCCTCCGGCGTCACGTCCGGCCGTTCCAGCGGCACGCGCAACAGGTGGGTCTGCCCGACAAACTGCATGTCCACGCTGTAGACATGCCGCACCCCGGTCATCGCCACGCGCTCGCGGTCCAGCATCGCCTTGCCCGCCGCCGCCTGCTCTGCGAACACCCCGGCCAGCTCGCCCGCCTCCAGCGCATGGACAGGCCGGTTCACCGTCTGCACGAAATCATGCCGCAGGTCCGCCACCACGCAGCCCAGCGCATTGGTGATCCCGGGCCGGGCCGGCACCAGCACGCGCGGCACGCCCAGCTCCCGCGCCAGCGCGCAGGCATGCAGCGGCCCCGCCCCGCCAAAGGCGAACAGCGCGAAATCGCGCGGATCGGCCCCCAGCGACAGCGACACCATGCGAATGGCCCCCGCCATCTTGGTGTTCGCCATGCGGATCACCGCCAGCGCCGCGTCGGTCACGTCCAGCCCCAGCGGTTCGGCCAGGTCCCGGGCAAAGGCATGCGCTACGTCGCCTGCCGCGACAGCGCCGGTCCTGGCCAGCCTGGCCGCGTCCAGCCGCCCCAGGATCAGGTTCGCGTCCGAAATCGTCGGCCGCGTCCCGCCCCGTCCGTAACAGATCGGTCCCGGATCGGCCCCGGCGCTTTCCGGCCCCACATCCAGCAGCCCCGCCGCATTGACCCGCGCAATCGAGCCGCCACCGGCCCCCACCGTGCGCACATCCACCATCGGCACGTGGATCGGCATCGCGTACTCGATCTCGATCTCGTGCGACACCGGCGGCTCCGCCCCCCGGATCAGCGCCACGTCGGTCGAGGTGCCGCCCATGTCATAGGTGATCAGGTTGACCAGCCCCGCCTGCCGCCCGGTATAGGCCGCCGCCATCACGCCCGAGGCGGGCCCCGACATCACCGTCTTCGCCGCCTCCCGCGCCACCAGCCGGGCCGAAACCATGCCGCCGTTGCCGTTCATCACCAGCACGTCGCGGCCATAGCCACCTTCCGAAAGGCTGTCGGTCAGGCGCTTCAGGTATCGGTCCAGAATGGGCTGCACGCTCGCGTTCACCGCCGCCGTGACGCCCCGCTCGTACTCGCGGCTTTCCTGCAGGATCGCATGGCCCAGCGTGATGTGATCGTTGGGCCAGGCCTCGGCCACGAGCTCACCGGCACGCCGCTCGTGGTCCGGGTTGGCATAGGCGTGCAGGAAATGCACCACCACCGCCTCGCATCCCTCGGCCAGCAGATGCGCCGCGGCGGCGCGCACCGCGTCCTCGTCCAGCGGCACCACCACGTCTCCTGCGGCAACCACCCGTTCCGGCACCTCGATCCGCAGGTCGCGCGGGATGATCGGCGTGAACGTCCCGGTCATGCCATAGGCCTGCGGCCGCGTCCGCCGCCCCAGCTCCAGCACGTCGCGGAAGCCCTGCGTCGTGATCAGCCCGGTCCGGCTCAGCTTGCGTTCCAGCACCGCATTCGTCGTCGTGGTGGTGCCGTGCACAATGAGGTCGATCGCCGCCAGCTCCGTCTCTGCGGCCTCCAGCGCATGCATCACGCCCGACGCCTGGTTCTCCACCGTGGTCGGCACCTTCGCCAGCCTGACCCGCCCGGTGGCCGGGTCCAGCTCTACCAGGTCGGTAAAGGTTCCACCCACGTCGATCCCCACGATCGTGCCCGTCTGCCGGTCTGCCATCGTCGTCCCTTGCCTGCACCCTGATGGACCGTCCGCGAGGGGTCGGCAAAAGTCAATCTCGGGGAGAGTCCCCGCATCTTTCCCCGAACAAATCGTCACGGTTTTTCATCAACCTGTGCTAATGGAACCTCCGGCAGAGGCGCAAACAGCCTCACCACGGAAAGAGGACACTGAAATGCTTAGCGAATTCAAAGACTTCATCGCCCGCGGCAACGTCATGGACATGGCCGTCGGCATCATCATCGGGGCGGCCTTCACCGCCATCGTCTCCTCGATGGTGGCCGACCTGATCAACCCGATCATCGGTCTCTTCACCGGTGGGCTCGATTTCACCAACAACTATGTCGTCCTGTCGGGCGACGTGGCCGAGGGCGCCTCGCTCGACGCCGCGCGCGAGGCCGGCGCCGCCGTCTTCGCCTGGGGCGCCTTCGTCATGGCAGTGATCAACTTCCTGATCATCGCCTTCGTCGTGTTCATGCTGGTGCGCTACGTGAACAAGGTAAAGGACGCCGCCTTCAAGAAGAAGGAAGAAGCCCCCGAAGCGGCCCCCGGCCCCAACGAGATCGACCTCCTGATCGAGATCCGCGACGCCCTCAAGGCACGGTAAGGCCCCGCACACCTGTCAGGCGGGCCCGATCCGAGGGGCCCGCCTGCTGCCTGCGTCCGCGCGTCGGCACCGCGCCGCTCCCTGCGCGAATCCCTCTGGTCATTGCGATCAACCGGCCTATGCTCCGCCGCAGAGTATCTCGTTCCAGGTTGCGCAAATGTACGACCTTATCGGGGCCAACGCCCCTGTCATCGCGCTTGTCATCCTCGCGCTTCTCTTCGTCGCCTTCACGCTTGAAAAATACCCGCCCGAAGTGACCGCCACCGGGGCGGCCGCGCTCTTCATCATCCTCGGGCTCGTGCCCACGGACGAGGTGATGGATGTCTTTTCCAGCTCCGCCCCCATCACCATCGCCGCCATGTTCGTGGTGTCGGGCGCATTGGTCCGCACCGGCGTTCTGGACGCCATCGCCGGGCTGGTCATAGGCCGCGCCAGGGACCGGCCGCTTCTGGCCATCGGCATCTTCATCTTCGCCACCATCGCCGCCTCGGCCTTCATCAACAACACACCCGTCGTGCTGGTGCTGATCCCGGTGGTCATGCGCCTTGCCGGCAGCCTGAACATCGCCGCCACGCGCCTGCTGATTCCGCTCTCCTATGCCGCGGTACTGGGCGGCACCTGCACGCTGATCGGCACCTCGACCAACCTGCTGGTCGACGGCGTCGCGCGCGAGGCCGGGCTGGAGCCCTTCTCGATCTTCGAGATCGCCCCTGTCGGCATCACCGTCGCCATCGTCGGCGGCGCCGCGATGGTGCTCTTGGGGCGCTTCCTGCTCCCCGACCGGCGTTCGAACACCGAAGAGGCCGAAACATCGGAAACCGCCTTCCTGTCCGAGGTCACGGTCCTCGCGGACTCCCCAATGATCGGGATGCGCCTGTCCGAGGTCGCCGCCTTCCAGCGCAACAGCATCCGCGTCACCGGCCTGCGCCGCGGCAGCCAGATCGAGCGGCGCGACCTGGCCGAACAGGTTATCGCCCGTGGCGATGCGGTCGTCCTTCTGGCCCCCACGTCCGAGATCCTGACCTTCTCCGAAACGCCCGGCCTGCGCGTCGGCCTGCGCCGCACGGTCGAGCTTGACCCCGAGGCCGATATCCGCGTGGCCGAGGCCATCGTCACCCCTTCGCGCCGCAGCACCGGCGTCCGCATCGCCGATCTTGCGCTGGGGCGCCGGGCCGGCATGCGCGTTCTGGGCGCGTTCAGGGCCGGGCACATCGCCGGGGCCGACCTGTCCGGCGTGCGCCTGCGCCCCGCCGACAAGCTCCTGCTCGAAGGCACCTCCGAAGGGTTCGAGGAATTGCGCAAGTCCGGCGATGTCGTCTCGGTCAGCGAACCGGGCGGGCGGGCGTTCCGCCGCAAGCAGGCCCCGGTCGCGATCCTGACGCTTCTGGGCATCGTCGGCCTTGCGGCCTTCGACATCATGCCCATCGGCATCCTCGCCCTCGTTGGCGTCGCCGCCATCCTGGTGCTGCGCTGCATCGACAGCGACGAGGCGTGGTCCTCCATCGATGGCTCGATCCTGGTGCTGATCTTCGCCATGCTGATCGTCGGCGCGGGACTGGAACATACCGGCGCGGTCGAACTGCTGGTCGCCGCGCTCACGCCATGGCTCAAGGGCTTGCCACCCTTCCTGACGCTGCTGGCCATCTACGCGGTCGGCTCGATCCTGACGGAGGTGGTCACCAACAACGCCGTCGCCGTCATCTTCACGCCCATCGTCGTGGCGCTGGCCAGCCAGCTGGGCGTCGATCCCCGCGCCTTCGTCGTCGCGGTCATGTTCTCGGCCAGCGCCAGCTTCGCCACGCCCATCGGGTACCAGACCAACACGCTGGTCTATGGCGCGGGCAACTACCGCTTCACCGATTTTCTCAAGGTCGGCGTGCCGATGAACATCATCGTCGGTGTGACCGCGACACTGGCGATCAGCATCTTCTTTCCGCTCTGACGCAAACGTCTGGGGACCCAAGAAAAGGGGGCCGCCCCGGCGCAAGCCCCTTACCAGAAGTGTTGATGATCTCGACCATGTCAGGCGCGATCATAAAAAGGGCGATCATCCGCTTCGAGCCAATTGTGAGACGCCGATGGGATTGATGATATTGCAACCATGCTCAGGCCCTATAAATTGAGCGCATGCCAATACGTTTTAACGCCTACACGCGACCGAGACTCAACGCGGTAGAGTTTTTTGAACTCGCCGTAGTACCTATGTACCGTCGATTCCAGTCGGATATGGTTGCTGATGACTTGTGCTGTGCGGCGATCATCCTACTGGATCAAATGGTCGATTGGATCGCAGTTGAAAGTGGGGAGAAGCCTGAGGTAGTTCGATCACGTTTTATTCAAGCTGAACAACACTTTTCTAGCCTAAACCTTGTTGCCCGCGCCCTAAAGCACCGGGAACTCGACAGAGGTCCAAACAAAGGCCTACGCGATGTCCTCTCCTCCGGAGGCAGAGTTTTAGAAGATGGATATGTGAAGGTACCTTTGGTCTATCTTCCTGAAAGGAAAAGCGTGGGAATCGATGTGCTTTTGGAAGCTTGCATCAAAGTTGTTGCTGAAGAGCTTCGGGTTACAGTTTAACCATACTTGTGCTCCGAGTATTTCCTCACTGGCTAGGCCAATGCCAGCAAAGTCCCGCAATGCCGACCTCCGGGCCGTGCCAATGCCCCCGCAGATTTCTGCGAGGGCATTGGCATGTTGAGAGCCGTGCTCCACACGGGGTCGCGCTTGATTCTTCAACACATCTGGTAAGGGGCCGCCACGGCGGGCAGCCCCCTGATCATCCGTCCCGTGCCTGGCCCGGGACCTCGTAGGGTGGGTGAAAACCCACGCGGACCCTACCCCTTGACCACCAACTGCGGCGACACCACGTCGATCCCCAGCGCCTTGCCGACGGCGAAATAGGTCAGCTGCCCGGCATGGACGTTCAAGCCGTTCAGCAGATGCGGATCGTCGGCACAGGCCTGTTTCCAGCCCTTGTCGGCCAGCGCCAGCATGAACGGCATCGTCGCGTTGCCCAGCGCAATGGTCGAGGTCCGCGCCACGGCGCCCGGCATGTTGGCGACGCAGTAATGCATGATCCCGTCCACGTCATAGATCGGGTCGGCATGGGTGGTCGCCTTCGATGTCTCGAAACATCCGCCCTGGTCGATGGCCACGTCCACCAGCACAGCCCCCGGCTTCATCTCCGCGAACTGCGCGCGGCGAACCAGCTTGGGCGCCTCAGCGCCGGGGATCAGCACCGCGCCGATCACCATGTCGGCCTGGGTCAGATGCTCGGCCAGCAAACCTTGCGAGGAATACCCGGTGTTGAACGTCCCGCCGAACACGTCATCGAGATAGCGCAGCCGCGGCAGCGAGCGGTCCAGCACGGTCACGTCCGCGCCCATGCCGGCGGCGATCTTTGCGGCGTGCGTCCCCACGACGCCACCACCGATCACCAGCACCTTGGCCGGGCCCACGCCGGGCACGCCGCCCATCAGCACGCCACGCCCGCCATTGGCCTTCTGCAACGTATACGCACCCACCTGCGGCGCCAGCCGGCCCGCGACCTCGGACATCGGCGCCAGCAGGGGCAGCCCGCCGCGCTCGTCCGTCACCGTCTCATAGGCAATCGCGGTACAGCCGCTCGCCATCAGATCCCTGGTCTGCTCGGGGTCGGGCGCCAGGTGCAGATAGGTGAACAGCAGCTGTCCCTCGCGCAGCATCTTGCGCTCGCCGGCCTGCGGTTCCTTGACCTTCACAATCATGTCGGCGGTGGCGAACACCTCTTCCGCCGTGTCGATGATTGCAGCGCCGGCGGCGACATAATCCGCATCCTCGAACCCCGCGCCCTTCCCGGCGCCGGCCTGGATGATGACCTCGTGCCCATGGGCCACGGCCTCTCCGGCGGCGTTGGGGGTCATCCCCACGCGGAATTCCTGCGGTTTGATCTCTGTCGGGCATCCGATTTTCATGTCGCACTCCTCTTTGCGCTATAGACTAGAATACAGCCGCTCCATTGAAAGGGGTTTGATATTTTGCCCGACACTGCGGTAAGTGACGGAATATTCTTCGAACAATGGCCCCAAAATGCACAGGATCTGCCCCGAATGACCCTCGACACGATGGATCGTCGCCTGCTTGGCGTGCTACAGAAACGCGGCCGCATCTCCAATGCCGACCTGGCCGAGGCAGTGAACCTGTCGCCCTCGGCCTGTCATCGCCGGGTGCAGCGGCTCGAGACCGAAGGCTACATCAAGGGCTATGTCGCCCTGCTGGATCCGCGCCGCATGGGCGTGCCTACAACCGTCTTCGTCGAGATCACGCTCACCACCCAGGCCGACGACGTGCTCGACGCGTTCGAGACCGCCATCGCCCGCATCCCCGACGTGCTGGAATGCCACCTGACGGCGGGCACCGCCGACTACCTGGTGAAACTCGCGGTCGAGGACACCGAGGATTTCGCCCGCATCCACCGCCAGTACCTCACCCGCCTGCCCGGCGTGGCCACCATGCAATCCAGTTTCGCCCTGCGCACCGTGCTGCAAACCACCGCCCTGCCGATCTGAGTCACGCCCGCCCAATTTTTCAACATCCCACCGGCCTCGTGGCGTAATGCTGCACGTGCCGGCCGAAGTGGCCGCGCGACCCCGCGATGATAGGAAACCGTTGAAATTTGAAAGGGCCCCGGTTCTCTGACCGAGGCCCCCTCCGACGCGCATGATCCGTGAGTGACAGCGCAGCCGGATACCCTTCCGGCACCCGTGTTACAACCGACGGGCGACTGTGTGCTATATGGGTAAAAACATGGGCTTTGGCCCGTATGGAAAACCTTACCTTTGGCTGTGACGTCACGTCACTTTCCCACGAAAAAACCCCGGTGTCGCCACCGGGGTTCTCGATTCTGCGAAACCGGCGGATTTACTCTTCCGCGGGTTCTTCTTTCTTGGCTTCCTCGCCGGTCTCCTGATCGACGACCTTCATCGACAGGCGCACCTTGCCGCGATCGTCGAATCCCAGCAGCTTGACCCACACATCCTGGCCTTCTTTCAGAACGTCCGACGGATGGTTCAGGCGGCGGTTCTCGATCTGGCTGACATGCACCAGGCCGTCGCGCTTGCCGAAGAAGTTCACGAAGGCGCCGAAGTCCACGATCTTGACGACCGTGCCCTTGTAGACCTTGCCTTCTTCCGGCTCCGCCACGATCGAATAGATCATGTCGTATGCCTTCTGGATGGCCTCGCCGTTGGGCGACGCGATCTTGATCACGCCTTCGTCGTTGATATCGACCTTGGCGCCCGACACCTCGACGATCTCGCGGATCACCTTGCCGCCAGACCCGATCACTTCGCGGATCTTGTCGGTCGGGATCTGCATCGTCTCGATGCGCGGGGCGTGAACCGAGAAATCACCGGCTTCCGACAGGGCCTTGCCCATCTCGCCCAGGATGTGCAACCGGCCGGCCTTCGCCTGCTCCAGTGCCTTTTCCATAATCTCCGGCGTGATGCCCGCGACCTTGATGTCCATCTGCAGCGACGTGATACCGGCTTCGGTCCCCGCCACCTTGAAGTCCATGTCGCCCAGGTGATCCTCGTCGCCCAGGATGTCGGTCAGGATGCCGTAGGACCCGTCGTCTTCCAGCACCAGGCCCATGGCCACACCGGCCACCGGCGCCTTCAGCGGCACACCGGCATCCATCATGGACAGAGAGCCGCCGCAAACCGACGCCATCGACGAAGAGCCGTTGGATTCGGTGATCTCGCTGACGACCCGCACGGTGTAGGGGAAATCCGTCGCCGCCGGCAGCACCGCCTGCAGCGCGCGCCATGCCAGCTTGCCGTGACCGATCTCGCGCCGTCCCGGAGGGCCCACGCGACCGGCTTCACCGACCGAATAGGGCGGGAAGTTGTAGTGCAGCAGGAAGTTCGAGCGGAAGTTGCCGTGCAGCGCGTCGATGATCTGCTCATCGTCGCCGGTGCCCAGCGTCGTCACGACCAAACCTTGCGTCTCGCCACGCGTGAACAGCGCCGAGCCATGCGTACGCGGCAGCAGCCCGGTTTCGCACACGATCGGGCGCACCTCGTCCAGGCTCCGTCCGTCGATACGCTTGCCCGACTTCACGATGTCACCGCGCAGGATCGACGCTTCCAGCTTCTTCAGCGCCGAGCCAAGGTTCGCGTCCTCAAGCTGCTCTTCGGAAAGCGATGCCTTGATCTCTTCCTTGGCGGCCGAAACGGCACTCGTGCGTTCCTGCTTGTCCTGGATCTTGTAGGCCGCGGCCAGCTTGTCTTCGCCCGCCGCCTTCACGGCCTCGTACAGGTCGCTGTAATCCGGCGGCTGGAAGTCGAACGGTTCCTTGGCGGCGTCTTCGGCCAGGTCGATGATCATGTCGATCACCGGCTGGATCTGCTCATGCGCGAAGTTCACCGCGCCCAGCATTTCCTCTTCGGTCAGCTCGTAAGCTTCCGATTCCACCATCATCACGGCACCCTTCGTGCCCGCAACCACCAGGTCGAGCCGCTGCTCGGGGTTGTTGCGCAGGTCGTGCATGTCGTCGACCTCGGGGTTCAGCACGTACTCGCCATCGGTGAACCCGACACGGCAGCCCGCGATCGGCCCCATGAACGGCGCGCCCGAAATGGTCAGCGCGGCGCTGGCTGCAATCATCGCCACCATGTCCGGGTCGTTGACCAGGTCATGGCTCAGCACGGTGCACATCACCAGAACTTCGTTCTTGAAACCCGGCACGAACAGCGGGCGGATCGGGCGGTCGATCAACCGCGCGGTCAGGGTTTCCTTTTCCGTGGGCCGTGCCTCACGCTTGAAAAAGCCGCCGGGCACCTTGCCCGCGGAATAGTATTTCTCCTGGTAGTGAACGGTCAGCGGAAAGAAATCCTGACCTTCACGCGGGGCTTTTGCAAAGGTCACGTTCGCCATGACCGATGTTTCCCCGTAGGTGGCGATGACCGAGCCATCCGCCTGACGGGCAACCTTGCCCGTTTCCAGTGTCAGCGTATCCTCGCCCCACTGGATCGATTTTTTCACTTCTTTGAACATCTATCGTTTCCTAGCTGGAGGCCCTCCCGGGCGTATCCCGGGTCCTCCGTTACATTGGTGGCCCCATTGCCACCGACCCCTCCATCATCTCATGCGCCGGGGTCTAAGGCGTCACGTTTCAGATGAGTGCGCCCATACAGCAAATTTGCGTGAATTGAAAGCCGCGATGTCCCGGCCCGATCTTTCGCCGCCCGGGCCGTCAATCCTCGATCCGGCGCATCGCCCAGTTGACGCTGAAGCCGTGCAGGATCGTGGACAGCAGGATGACCAACCCGACAAGCGACCACAGCTCGCTTTCGTTCACGAAGTCCACGTGGCTCATCGCGTAGCACAGGTAATAGATCGAGCCGATGCCACGCACGCCGTAGACCGCGACGACCGCCCGGTCACGGTGCGGCATCTGCGACCCCGTCAAGCTGAGCCATCCCGAAACGGGCCGGATGATCAGGATCAGGATCAGCGCGATGCAGACCTGGCTCCAGGTCAGGTCCGCAAGAAGCATCGGAAGAACCGACCCCAACGCGATCAGCAGCAGCGCGGTCAGCGCGTGTTCGATCGATTCCGTGAAATCATGCAAGCGCCGGTGAAAACGATGGTCCTTCTCTTCCCGCCGCAGAGTCAGCCCCATCACCGCCACGGCGATGAAGCCATAGCCTTCCACCAGCTCCGTCGACCCATAGCACAACAGCACGCCGGCAAGGGCCACCACCCCGGATCCGGTGTCGGCCAGCGGGGCGTTCCTGGGCACCGAGAACAGCACCAGCGCAAGCGCACGACCGCCCGCCCATCCCGCCACGGTTCCGACGGCGATGCGATAGACCACATCCCAGACCAGCCAGTCCAGCGCCCATGCGCCCGGATTCAGGCCTTCGGCGGCCACGACCAGCCCCAGGTAGACGAACGGAAACGCCAGCCCGTCGTTCAGCCCCGCCTCGGTGGTCAGGGTAAAGCGCACCGGATGTTCCCGGCCTTCCTGCGGCGGGCCGACCTGCACATCCGCCGCCAGCACCGGGTCGGTGGGCGCGATAACCGCACCCAACAGGATCGCCGCGGCAACCGTCAGACCCTCCAGGCCGACGCCCAAGAGCGCCACCGCGGCGATCGTCAACGGCATGGCGATGCCCAGCATCCGCACCGTCGGACTCCATTTGCGCCAGGGGCTGATCGTGTCGATCCGCATTCCCGTGCCGAACAGCGCCACGATCACGGCCAGCTCGCTCATCCTCTCCCACACCAGCGGTGCTTCGCGCGGGTCCGGCATGAAACTCGCGGCCGGGATCACCATCGCGGCCGCGGCCCCGAACAGGATCATCAGCGGTGCAAATACCGGCTCCGCCCGCGATACCAGCCGCGGCAACCACCGCGCACTGATGACGATCACCCCGGTCACCGCCAGCGCAATGTGATAGGTATCGAAGGCGAAAAAGGAATCCGAACTCATGGGCGCTATCGTTCCGTTGGAATCGTGACGTAAGACCGGACGTCACATAGCCCCGCAAGCCACCTCTGCAAGCCCGGCGGAGCCTCGGAACGAGGCGCGCTTCCAAGTAGTGCACAAATGTTCAGGAAAAGCCGTCCGCGACCGGCCAGATCAGACGAATTGTGAAGGGAACGCGCGCGAAGGGCCGCACCAAACGGACGCAGCTCGCATCGGCTCAGCCGTCCACCCTGGAAAGCGAAATCTACACCGAGTTCCGCAACCCGACGCCGCGACGGCAGAAACCACAATGGTTATTGCGTCGGCGTGTCCGGCAGCGATCCGAAAACCTCTTCGGCCAGAACTTCGCCCGACAGGCTCAGCCGTTTCTGCCCGCCCGGGTCTTCCTCGACCTCCAGCCAGACCTTCTCGCCATCCAGCTCGACGTAAAAGCGCCACTCGTCATGCTCGATACTCGCAATCGCGTCCTCGGGCCTCAGTTGCCACGGCGACTTGCCAAAGAATTTCTTCACGTATCCGCCGAGTTGCCGGATATCCGCCCCCGGTTCCGCCGAAGTCCTCGCCCAGGTCACCTGTGCCGGTACTGCCATCGCATAAACTCCCTCCAGAGAGGTGAATGCTAGCACGGTTTACAATTTTGTCACGATTCATCGGAAATGCCGCGCAGCTCCGGCCCGGCCCCAGGGCCAGCGGGTCCGCCGCTCGCGTCATTTCCGGACCAGAGCACCTACCCGGTCAGGATCCCGCTCACCTTCAGCGCCCGCTGTGCGTTGCCCTCGACCTTCAGTTTCCCCGACATGTAGGCCATCACCGGGTTCTGCTCGCCCGACAGGATGTTGCGAAAGACCGCGTCGCTGGCCATCAGCACCACGTCGGCCTCCTCGTCGCCCGCCCGCGCGCCCGTCTCATCCAGCATCACGCTGCCCGCGCCCTCGATCACCAGCTTGGCGGTGCCCCGAATGGTGCCCTTCGCCTTGGGGTCCAGCGTTTCGACATAGCTCTGGATGATCTCGTTCATCGGAAAATGCGCCTTTCAAGGATGCTGCGCAGATCTCTCCATGCCGGACACGCGCCGGTCAACGCGAACCTTGCGTCACCAGCGGCCCAGCGCGTCCTCGTCTTCGTCCTTGGCATCCACCCAATCGGCCCCGTCCCGAGTCACTTCCTTCTTCCAGAACGGCGCGCGCGACTTCAGGTAATCCATCAGGAACTCCGCGGCCTGAAACGCGTCGGCCCGGTGCGGCGAGGACGTGGCGACCATCATGATCATCTCGTCCGGTTTCAACGCGCCATGGCGGTGAATCACCAGCACATCCCCCAGGTTCCAGCGCGTCCGCGCCTCCTCGGCGATCCCGGTCAGGGCCTTCTCGGTCATGCCGGGGTAATGCTCGATCTGCATCGCCTCCAGGCCCGCGGCGATGTCCCGCACGATCCCGGTGAAGCTGACGACAGCGCCCATGCCGCTTTGCCGCGCGGCGAACGCATTCACCTCTTCGCCAAGGTCGAACGCCGCTTCCTGCACCCGGATATCCAAGGCCTCAGCCTCCCGTCATCGGCGGAAAGAACGCCACCTCGCGCACGCCCGCCAGCGGCGCATCGAAATCCGCCAGTTCCTGGTCCACCGCCACGCGCAGCGCGCCCAGATCGGCAAAGGCCGCCTCGTAGCGCGCCTCGCGCGCCCGCAATTCCTCGACCAGGTCCCGCACCGTCGCGGCGCCGGTGTCCACCGTGTCCCTGGGGCGCCCGATCCGTTCCCGCACCCACGCGAAATACAGCACATCCATGTCGTCAGTCCCTCAGATAAGGCGTCGCCTTGCGGAAGTAGTCGACACCCGTGATCAGCGTCAGCGCCGCGGCAATCCACAGCAGCCAAAGCCCCGCGTGCGACGCGATCACCATGCCCTGAAACTTCCACCGCAGCCCCATCAGGTCCTCCTCGCGCCCCGCCAGCACATCGGCCACCAGCGCCTCGTCCATGCCCATGCTGGACATGCCGAAATAATGCTCGAAAACGCCCTGCGCGAACAGCACCGCGATGGCCACCATCTGCAACGTGGTCTTCCACTTGGCCAGCTTGGTCACTTTGAGTGTCCCCGCCGTGTCGCCCAGGTATTCCCGCAGGCCCGACACGAACACTTCGCGAAACAGGATCATCGTCGCCGGCAGGACCAGCCACGGCGACATCGACGAATAGCCCAGGATCACCGCCAGCGCGATCACCACCATCGCCTTGTCGGCGATCGGGTCCAGCATCGTGCCCAGCTTGGTGGTCTGCTTCCACAACCGCGCCAGATAGCCGTCGAACCAGTCGGTCACCGCCGCGCTCACGAACAGCACCAGCGCGAACCAATCCGCCCAGGGCCGGTGAAAGTACAGAAACATCACCGCCACCGCCGGCGCCGCCAGCAGCCTCAGCACGGTCAACACGTTGGGAATATTCCACGTCATGCGTTTGTATCTAGTGCGAACCGCCCCCGTCCGAAAGCCCCGAATCCCACAACCCGGCGTCGTGCTTTTTCTTGCGGCGAATACTCCGGGGAGCGCGAGGGGCTGGCCACTCGCATCAAACCTGTAGCGCGAGGGGCTGGCCCATCAATCCCGGCCAGCCCCTCAGCCCTTCTCGTGGAAGTGGTCATAGACCTTCTGCGCCAGCGCCGCCGAGACGCCCTCCACGGCCTTCAGATCGGCCAGGTTCGCCCGGCTCACCGCCTTCGCGGACCCGAAATGCGCCAGGAGCGCCCGCTTGCGCGCCGCGCCGACACCCGCGATTTCATCCAGGGGCGAGGCACTTACCGCCTTGGTCCGCTTGGCCCGGTGCGTGCCGATGGCAAACCTGTGCGCCTCGTCCCGCAGCCGCTGGATGAAATAGAGCACCGGATCGTTGTGCCGCAGCGCCATGGGCCGCTTGCCCATCCGGTGAAACTCTTCCTTGCCGGCGTCCCGGTCCAGGCCCTTGGCCACGCCCACCATCGGCAGGTCGCGCACGCCCATCTCCTGCATGATCGAATGCACCGCACTCACCTGCCCCTGCCCGCCGTCGATCAACAGAAGGTCCGGCCACAGCCCCTTGTCGCGGTCCGGATCCTCCTTGATCAGCCGCTTCAGCCGCCGGGTCAGCACCTCTTTCATCATCCCGAAATCGTCGCCGGGGGTCAGGTCGTCGCCCCGGATGTTGAACTTGCGGTACTGGTTCTTCATCAGCCCCTCGGGCCCGGCCACGATCATCGCGCCCACCGCGTGCGCGCCCTGGATGTGGCTGTTGTCATACACCTCGATCCGCTCCGGCGGGGCTGGCAGATCGAACGCCTCCGCCACGCCTTTCAGCAGCTTGGCCTGCGTCGCACTCTCGCTCATCTTCCGCGCCAGGCTCTCGCGCGCATTGCGCAACGCGGCCTCGACCAGCTCAGCCTTTTCGCCCTTCTGCGGCACCAGCAAGGCCACCTTGCGCCCCAGCTTGCCGGTCAGCGCTTCGGCCATCAGGTCGGGGCTCTCGATCTCGTGGCTCAGGATGATCTGCCGTGCCGGGTCCTTGGTGTCATAGAACTGGCCCAGGAACGCCTCCAGCACCTCGGCCTCGGCCACGTCCGCGCCCACGCGCGGATAGAAATCCTTGTTCCCCCAGTTCTGCCCGGCGCGGATGAAAAACACCTGCACACAAGCCTGCCCCTTCTCCAGGTGCAGCGCCACGAGGTCCGCCTCGCCCACCGTGCGCGGGTTGATCCCCTGCGCCGTCTGCACCTGCGTCAGCGCCTTGATCCGGTCGCGCAACGCAGCGGCGCGCTCGAACTCCATCGCCTCGGAGGCGTCCTGCATGTCGGCGGCCAGCTTCTCCTGTATCTCGGTCGACCGCCCCGACAGGTAGCGCTGTGCATCCTCCACCTGCGCTGCGTACTCCTGTTTCGAGATATACCCCACGCACGGCGCCGTGCAGCGCTTGATCTGGTATTGCAGGCACGGCCGCGTGCGGCTCTCGAACTGCGTGTCGCTGCAATTGCGCAGCTGGAACACCCGCTGCAACTGCCCCAGCGTCCGGTTCACAGCCCCCGCGCTGGCAAAGGGGCCATAATACTGCCCCTTCTCCTTCTTGGCGCCGCGATGCTTCTTGATCATCGGAAAGTCGTGCCCGGTCACCAGGATATTCGGGAACGACTTGTCGTCGCGCAAAAGCACGTTGTACCGCGGCTTTAGCTGCTTGATCAGGTTCTGCTCCAGCAGCAGCGCCTCGGTCTCGGTCGCCGTGGTCAGGAACATCATCGACGCGGTTTCCGCGATCATCCGCGCGATCCGCGGCGTGTGCCCCGTGGGCCGGGAATAGCTCGACACCCGTGCCTTCAGGTTCCGCGCCTTGCCGACATACAGAACCTGGGACTGCGCGCCCAGCATACGATAGACCCCGGGCGAGCCGTCCAGGGTTTTCAGGTAAGACTGGATCACCTTGTGCCCGGTCTCCGGGGCGGCATCGCCGTCTGAGTCGCTGTTTGTGTTGTTAATCATTCGTTAACGTTTGATTCTGCCCGTGGGCTGCAATGATTAGCACACACGCCGCAATAGGAAACATCTCCACGGATCGTGTGGATAACTCTGCGGACAAGTTTCGGTTACCGGGATTTTATCGTTGTTTTCAGCCTGCTTCGTTAATTCGCCCAAAAATTAAGCACAAACTTAACTTTCTGATTTCAAACGATTAAAAAACCGTGGTATCCCAAATATATGAAAACATTAAAACTTTTGTAACGCTTCGGTGACGACCCGGTGACCCATGAACAAGTTGACCTGACGTCTATACATCAACCCCCAGAACATCCGGCGTCTGCCATGCCAGATGCTGCCCGCCATCGACACAGATCAGTTGCCCGGTAACCGCCTTCGCCTCAAGGAAATAGCCCAGCGCGGCGGTGATATCATCGGGGTTCACGCCGCGCTTCAGAATCGTCCGCGCCCTCTGGTCAAAGAACTGTTCTTCGCTCTGCTCGGTGCTTTTCAACGTCGGCCCCGGCCCGATCCCGTTCACCCGGACGCGCGGGGCCAGCGCCTGCGCCGCAGTGCGCGTCATGGTCCAAAGCCCCGACTTGGCAATCGTGTAGCTGGCGAAATTCGGCGTCAGCTTGCGCACCCGCTGGTCGATCATGTTCACCACCAGCCCCTGCGCCACCGGCTCGCCGTTGTCGTCCTTGATCGGGTCCGGCACCTGCGCCGCCAGGGCCTGCGTCAGCGCGAAGGGCGCGCGCAGGTTCGATTCCATGTGCCGGTCCCAGCTTTGCCGCGTCGCCGTCTGATATGTCTCGTCCTCGAAGATCGACGCGTTGTTCACCAGAACATGCACCGGCCCGCCCAGCCGCGCGGCCGCCTCGGCCACCAGCGCCTGCACCGCGCCCTCGTCCAGCAGATCCGCCTGCACGGTGACGGCCCTTTGCCCCTTGGCCTCTATATCGCCGGCCGTTTCCGCGGCGGCATCGGACGACCCGCCGTAATGCACCGCCACGTCATAGCCGCGCGCCCCCAGGTACAGCGCCATCGCCCGCCCAAGGCGCTTGCCGCCCCCGGTCACGAGGGCGCGGCGGGTGTCGGTGTCTTCGGTCATACGGGAGGCTCCGTTCAGCTCAACACGACCAACACATAGATCACGTAGAGAACGGTCAAGGCGATGCCCCACAGCCGGGTGATATCCCGGCCCAGGAACACGAACGGGATCAGCAGCAGCGACGCGCCCAGCATCACCCACAGGTCGAATTCCAGGAACTCCGGGTCCACCGGGATGGTGCCGACAAAGGACGTGATTCCGATGATGGCCAGCAGGTTGAACATGTTCGACCCGATGACATTGCCCAGCGCGACGTCGGCCTGCTTGCGCAGCGCGGCCATCACAGTCGTCGCCAGCTCGGGCAGCGACGTGCCCAGCGCCACCAGCGTCAGGCCGATCACCGCGTCGCTGACGCCGAACTCCCGCGCGATGATCGACGCGTTGTCCACCAACAGGTCCGCGCCCAGCGGCAGACCCACAAGGCCCAGCGCCAGGAAGACAAAGATCTGCCACCACGGCATGTCCGGGTCCGCGCCCTCGACCTCGTCCTCTTCATCCGCTTCCGCCTCGGCGGCCTTGCCCGCGCGCCGGTGGTTGCGCGCATCGCGGAACGCATCCGCCAGCACCAGCCCAAGGCAGGCCAGAAGTACCACGCCCGCCAGCATGTCGAAAGGCCCGCGGAACGCCAGCCCGATAAAGACCACCGTCGCCCCGATCATGAACAGGTAGGTCTTGCGCGTGTTGCACCCCGAGGTGTGCAGCACCGACAGGATCGCCGGCACCCCCAGCACCAGCAGGATGTTCGCCGTGTTCGATCCGATCACGTTGCCCAGCGCCAGCCCCGGCTTGTTCTCCAGCACCGCGTTGACCGAGATCAGCAGTTCCGGCGCCGAGGTCCCGAAAGCGACGATGGTCAGGCTGACGATCAGCGCCGGGATGCCCACGCGCAGGCTCAGGTTCACCGCGCCCTTCACCAGCGCATCCCCGGCCAGAAGCAGGATCAGCAGCCCCAGCCCCGACATCAGCCATGGCCACATCAGGATTTGCCCTCCCGGCACTGGCACGGCCCCTTGCCGATGCGAAACCGCTTGCAGTGCGGACACCGGGCCGATTCCAGCTTCTTCTGTCCGGGAAACCGCAGGCGTCCGAACATCGCCAGCACGGCGATGAAGGCCAGGAATATGAGGGCGATCTTGCTCAGCACGTCACAGGCCGAACCGGGCAAAGGCCGCGCGTTCCTCGACCGAGGCAAACGCATCCTCGACCATCGACGCCCCGAAGCGCTGGAAGAAACCCTTCTTCTTGCCATAGGTGGCAAACCGCACCTTGTCGCCGTAAAGCTCCTTCAGCTTCGGCGCCAGATGCGCAACCCCGTCCGCGAGGCCCAACTCGACACCCCGGCCTCCCAGCCAGAACTCGCCGGTAAAGAGGTCCTCTTCCTCGCTCAGCCGGTCACCACGCCGCGCCTTGATCTGCGCGATGAAGTTGCCGTGCATCTCTTCGAGTATGCCCTTGAGCCGCGCCACGTCTTCCTTCTTTTCGGGCTGGAACGGGTCAAGCGTGCTCTTGGACTTGCCGGCGGTATAAACCCGCCG
Organism: Roseovarius sp.; assembly: GCF_965277045.1. Classification (GTDB taxonomy): domain Bacteria; phylum Pseudomonadota; class Alphaproteobacteria; order Rhodobacterales; family Rhodobacteraceae; genus Roseovarius. The sequence continues at coordinate 3,229,830 of NZ_OZ255712.1, forward strand.
CTCGACGCCCTGCCGCGCCAGGAACACATGCGCGCCGAAACCGGCCGAAATCACGCCGATGCTGCCCACGATGGAATTGTCGTCGACCCAGATGTCATCCGCCGCCGAGGCCAGCCAATAGCCGCCCGACGCCGCCACATCCTCGACGAAGGCATGAACCGGCACCTTGTGTTCGTCCGCCAGCCGCCGGATGCGCCCCGCGATCAGCGCCGACTGCACCGGCGATCCGCCGGGGCTGTTGATCAACAGCGCCACGGCCCTGGGCTTGCCCCGCTTGAACGCCTTCTCGATGGCCGACGCCATCGCCTCGTCGCTCAGCGGCATTCTCGACCCGGCGCCGATTGCGCCCGACAGGCGGACGACCGATACCAGCGGGTCTGATTTCAAAAACGGGATAAATCGCTTCATGGATGCCGATGTAGAATGCCCATGCGCGACAAACAAGGTTGCGGCACGTATCAAAAGGGCCGAAGGGCAAGAAAGCCACGAATACGACGCGGGGTCAGACCGCCGCCGCCCCATCTTCGGGCGGCGGCCATCCTGCGTAGGGTGGGTGAAAACCCACGCGCGCCCTCAACTCTTGATCCGGTAGCCCGTCTTGAAGATCCGCCAGATCAGGAACAGGCACAGCGCCGTGAACCCCGCAATCGCCAGCAGGCTCAGCCCGATCGACACGTCCGCCTGCCCGAAAAACGCCCAGCGGAAGCCCGAGATCAGGTAAACCACCGGATTGAACAGCGTCACCGTCTGCCAGAACGGCGGCAGCATCGAGATCGAGTAGAACGAGCCGCCCAGGAACACCAAAGGCGTCACGATCAGCAGCGGCACCAGCTGCAACTGCTCGAAATTCTGCGCCCAGATCCCGATGATGAACCCGAAAAGCGCGAAGCTGATGCAGGTCAGCAGCAAAAACGCCACCATCGCGCCCGGGTGCTGTATCTGCACATCCACGAACAACGCCGAGGTCGCCAATATCACCACCCCGATGAACAGCGCCTTGGTGGCGGCCGCCCCCACATACCCGATCACGATCTCCAGAAAGTTCACCGGCGCCGACAAGAGCTCATAGATCGTGCCGATGAACTTCGGAAAATAGATCCCGAAGGACGCGTTCGAAATCGCCTGCGTGATCACCGACAGCATGATCAGCCCCGGCACGATGAACGCGCCATAGCTCACGCCCTCCACCTGGTCGATCCGGCTGCCGATGGCCGCCCCGAACACCACGAAGTAAAGCGAGGTCGAAATCACCGGCGATACGAAGCTTTGCAAAAGCGTGCGAAAGAACCGCTGCATCTCGAACTTGTAGATCGCCGCGATGGCCAGGAAATTCATGCCGCATCCTCCTTCACCAGCCCTACGAAAATCTCTTCCAGGCTCGACTGGCTGGTCTGGATGTCCCGGATCACCAGCCCCGCCTCGGTCAACTCCTTCACCAGCCGCGCGATCCCGGTCCGCTCGGCATTGGTGTCATAGGTATAGGTCAGGCTCTGGCCGTCCGGGCTCTTCCACAACTCGTAATCCGACAGGCTCCCGGGCACCGCCTCCACCGGCGCCATCAGGTCGATCCGCAGGCTCTTGCGGCCCATCCGCTGCATCAGCGCGGCCTTGTCCTCGACCAGCAGGATCTCGCCGTGGGCAATCACCGCGACCCGGTCGGCAATCGCCTCGGCCTCCTCGATGTAATGGGTGGTCAGGATGATCGTCACGCCATCCTGCCGCAGCCCTTCGACCACCTCCCACATGTCGCGGCGCAGCTCCACGTCGACACCGGCGGTCGGCTCGTCCAGGAACAGGACACGCGGCTCGTGCACCAGCGCCTTGGCGATCAGCACCCGCCGCTTCATGCCGCCCGACAGCTCCTTGACCTGGTTGTTGCGCTTGTCCCACAGGCTCAGCTGCCGCAGGATCTTCTCCACCAGCGCATCGTCGCGCCCCTTGCCAAAGAGGCCGCGGGAAAACCGCACCGTGTTGATCACCTTCTCGAACGGCTCCAGCGCGATCTCCTGCGGCACCAGCCCCACCAGCGACCGCGCCGCGCGATAGTCCTCGGCGATGTCATGTCCGCCCACGCGCGCGGTCCCGCCCGTGGGCGTCGTGATCCCGCACAGGGCCGAAATCAGCGTCGTCTTGCCCGCGCCATTGGGCCCCAGCAGTGCCAGGATCTCGCCTTCTCTGATCTCCAGGTCCACGCCCTTCAGCGCCTGGAACCCGTCGTCATAGGTCTTCTCCAGCCCGTTCACCTCGACAAACGCCGCCATGTCCCGCGCTCCTTCATCCTTCATCTGCGCCAAACTAATCCCGCCGCCACACGGCGCAAGCCGTCAGAGACACACAACCCCTTGTGCGTTCCTGCGCGCGCACACCGACGCGGCCCGAAATAAAACGCATTGTTTCCACATTTTGCATTGTGCCCGCCGCCGCAAGCGGGAATCCTGAGCGCGGTTGGGGGCGCATGGTGCCATGCGCATCAGGAACATCGCAGGACAGACATGAAACGCCTCTCTCGTTTTGTCTGGCCGCTCATCATATTCGCGCTCGGTGCCTGCACCGAGACGGTGACGCGTGCCGATAACCCCCGTATCCTTCTCATGGGCGATTCCATGATGGCCCTCCACGGCATGGCCGGGCAATCCGTCTCCCATGCCATGGAACGCCGCCTGGGCGAGCCGGTCATCGACCGCTCCGTCTCCGGCGCCCGCTTCCTCTATGCGCTGCCGATCTCGGGCGCGGCCGGCATGAACATCACCAAGCAGTACCGCGCGGGCAACTGGGACTGGATCGTGATGAACGGCGGCGGCAACGACATCCTGTTCGGCTGCGGCTGCGGGCTCTGCGACCGCCGCATCGACAGGCTGATCTCCGAAGACGGCACCACCGGCGTCATCCCCGGCTTCGTCTCGAAGATGCGCAAGACCGGCGCCAACGTGGTGATGGTGGGCTACCTGCACACACCCGGCGTCACCTCGCCCATCGAAGGCTGCGTCGACGAGGGCCGCGAGATGGACGCCCGCATGGCCCGCCTCGCCGCGCTCGATCGCGGCGTGCATTTCATCCCGATGAGCGACGTGGTCCCGTCGGGGGATCGCACATACCACGCGGTCGACCTCATCCACCCCTCGCCCAAGGGGTCCGACGCCATCGGCGGCCGCATCGCCGAGCTCATCCGCCAAAGCGGCCCGCGCCGGAAATAAAGTGTCCCGCCTTTAACCTGACACCCCAGATAAAGGCGGGGCGCGCGCGACGATCAAGCCTTGCACTGCGTTTCGCCAAAAGCTGTGATCCAGGTTATTGGCGAAACGCTTTAACCAGGCGCCGGAGGCGTCCCGACAGGCGCCTCCCGGCCCCGGCGCCCGGGTCACGCGCCCCCTTTTCCTCTGGCCAAAAATATCCCCGCCGGAGGCTCCGACGGGGACGCACTCACCCCGGCTTGGGACCGAAGGCTCAGCCCTTCGAGATCATCCGCTTCAGCCAGCCTTTCTTCTCGGCCTGTTCTTCCGGCTCGTCCTCCTTCGGCCCCTCGATCACCTCCTCGAGGTTGGAAAAGAACTGGTCCGCCATCTTCTTGGCAAATCCGTCGACGATCCGGCTGCCCAGCTGCGCCAGCTTGCCGCCCACCTTGGCCTCCACGTCGTAGGACAGCCGCGTGCCGCCCTCGACCTCCTCCAGCCGCACGTCCGCCGCGCCCTTGGCAAAGCCCGCCGCCCCGCCCTTGCCCTCGCCTTCCAGGCGCAGGCTCTCGGGCTGGTTCATGTCGCCGAACGTCACCATGCCCTTGAACGTGGCCTTCACCGGCCCGACCTTCTGCGTGACCGTCGCCTCGTACCCGTCCTGTGGGTTGCCCGTGACCTCCTGCGCGCCCGGCACGCATTCCTTCAGCACCTCCGGCTCCATCAACGCGGCCCAGACCGTTTCCCGATCCGCCGCGATCTCGCGCTGCCCACTCATCTGCATGGCATGTCTCCTCCTTGGGTTGGCCCGATCCTACCGCACGGCCCCAAACCCTCCAAGACCGATGCGCCCTGCAAATTGACAGAGGCGGGGTGTCTCGCGCATCAAGACCTTAGTCGCATGGGGGATGATCCTTGCCCGGCACGCTCTGCCTCACCTTCGACGATCTCTTCGTCGCCAACTGGGTCGCCGCCCGGCCCGTCTTCGCGGAACACGATGCCCGCGTCACCTTCTGCGTGTCGCACCTGCATAAGGCCACGCCCGCGCAGATCGAGGGCCTGCACCTCTTGCAGTCCGACGGTCACGAGATCGCCTGCCACACCCGCACCCATCCGCGGCTGAAACCCTACCTCGCAGCCCACGGCCTCGATCACTGGCTGGAACACGAGGTCGACCGCGCCATCGCCGAGCACCGCGCGGCGGGCTTTCCCGCCCGCACCTTCGCCTGCCCCTTCCACGCCTCGACGCCCGAGACCCGCACTGCCCTGGCCACCCGGTTCGAGGTTATCCGCGCGGAGGGCCCGCGCAGCCTCGATCCCGCCAACCCCGCGTCCCGCATCTATTCCGAACGCCCGGCCTCCCGCTGTCTCGACAACCTCGGCTTCGCCGACATGCAGCACAAGGCCTTCCCCGGCTGGCGCCGGCAGCACCACCTGCTCGACCTCATCGCCAAGACGGACGGCCTCGCGGTCTTCACCGGCCATGACATCCGGGCTCGCAAAACCGGCCCGGGATTCTACAGCTCCGCGCGCCAGATCGGCCGTTTGCTGGAGGCCGCGACCACGCGAGGCATCACGGTCCAACCCGCGTAGGGTGGGTGAAAACCCACGCGTGCCCCGCCCAATGATGGCCCCTTACAACCTCAAACCCCATCCACCTTCCCCCGCAACGCCTTCACCTCGGCCCGCTTCTTCTTCGCCTCGACGCGCTTGCGTTTCTGGTTCTTCGACACCTTCGTCGGAATCCGCCGCTTTGGCTTTTCACAGGCCTTGGCGATCAGCTCCGCCAACCGCTCCCTTGCGATCTCGCGGTTGCGGGCCTGCGACCTTTCCTCCGACACCTGCAACACCACCGCCCCGTCCTTGGTCCAGCGCCGCCCGGCCAGCCGCCGCAGCCGCCGCTTCACCGGGTCGGGCAGGTTGGGCGAGCGTTCCGCCTCGAACCGCAACTCCACCGCCGAGGACACCTTGTTCACGTTCTGCCCGCCCGGCCCGGACGCGCGGGTGAACTGCTCGGTCAGCTCCCAATCCTCGATGGTGATCTTGTCGTTGATCTTCATGATGCCCTGTCAAATAGCACCGACGCGATGCGCCTCAAATACCGATGCGATACCGACGCGCCCTTTTCATATCAAAAGGGCCGCTCCAACCTCGTGGAACGGCCCTTCTAAAAGTTTCGGAGGCGAGGTCGGTTAGGCCCTGCCAATCCGGGTGTTTACATGCCCAAGGGCTGCCTCAGACACGAACCTCCCTGACTGTTCCGACACCTCTCTCCAATCCCTTTATAGACACTGGATCACCTCCTTTCAGCTGTTGAACTCAAGGGTAGCCTGCCACAAATTTCGCGTTTGTCAAAACAAAATCATGTGGTCCTGCCACTAAGTGACCCCACGATGATGCGAAACGGCACAAGTGCCAAAATTGCCAGCACCAGTTTCACCAGCCAGTCCGCCACCGCCAGCGACACCCACAGCGGCACCACCGGGCCCATACCCAACAGCGGCAGCGGCTCGCCGGCCCAGCCCACATCGTTTCCCGGCTCCAGGAAGCTCAGGCTGGCCGAAAACGCGATGGTAAAGAACAGGCCCGTATCCACGCTCCCGCCGATCAGCGACGACACCACCGGCGCCCGCCACCACGCCCCGGCCCTGAACCTGTCGAACACCGCGATATCCAGAAGCTGCGCAGTCAGGAACGCCACCGCCGAGCCCAGCGCGATCCGCAGCGTCACCAGCGGACCGAACTCGCCCGAAATCTGCGTGCCGATGACCGAACAGACCAGCCCCACCACGAACCCCGCCAGCACCACGCGCCGTGCCGCCGCGCGGCCATAGACGCGGTTCATCACGTCCGTCACCAGGAACGCCAGCGGATAGGTGAACGCCCCCCAGGTCAGCCACTGGCCGAACAGGAACTGCACCAGGATGTTCGACGCGACGACAATCGCCGCCATCGCCAGAACACCGGGAAGGATCTTGGAAGTCATGCGCACAGGCCCCCGATACGCGTCTATATCAGGGGCCTGCGCCTAGTCACTTTGCGGCAGAACCGCAAGGCCTCACTCCGATTGCAGCACGCCAAGGCACTGCGCCGGCAGGTCAGCCATGGTCAGCTCGCGGCGCGGCTTGGGCGGCGGCGCGTTGGGGTCCGGCGGCGGCGGGTTCAGGATGTTGCGCTGCCATTGCCGCGCATCGGCGCAGCCATCGCCCGCCGGCGGTGCCGCCTGATCCACGCACCCTTTCGCCCCACGAGGACATTTCAGCCGCACGTGGAAATGATAGTGGTGCCCGTACCATGGCCGGATCTTGCGCAGCCAGCTGCGGTCGCCTTTCTCTTCCTCGCACATCCGCACCTTGGCGCCCGGAAAGACGAAAATCCGCGCCACCCGCGGGTCCTGCGCGGCGGCCTTCATGATCTCGTGATGGGTGCGGTTGTAATTGTCGTTCGTGTAGGCCCCGTTCGCCCGCCGCAGCGAAATCGACGACAGGCTTTCGCGCTGCGCTCGGCTGAGGTTCAGGTTGGTCGCGGGCCGCAGCCAGATATCTGCGTCCAGCCCCAGTTGGTGGCTGGCATGGCCGGTCAGCATCGGCCCGCCGCGCGGCTGGCTGATGTCCCCCACGTAAAGGCCGTTCCAGCCCGGCTGCGTCGCGGCGAAGCGCGAAAGTTTCTGGATGAAGTCGATGGTCTCGGGATGGCCCCAGTTGCGGTTCCGGCTAAGCCGCATCGCCTGCCATGTCGGGCCGGTCTCGGGCAGCTGCACCGCGCCCGCCACACAGCCCTTGGAATACCCGCCAAAGGGCCGCGCCGCCTGTTGCGATCCGCCCCGCTTGGCGCCGAACAACTGCTTCGCCTGCACCCCGCGCATGTCCGCCGGGATGTTCTGCGTCGACAGCACCGCGGGCTGGACGGTTTCCTGCTCTGCCGTGGACCCGCCACACCCCGCCAGCACAAGCGCCAGCAGGAAAGGCTTTACGATACGGACCATGTTTCACTATCCCCTTTTGCCTGCACCCAGCGTAGCAAGATCAACCCCACGAGGAAAAGCAGAATGAGCGGCGTAACCCCGATCCGCGCGCTTCCGCTGATATAGGTCACCAGACCGATCAACGCCGGGGCAACGAAGGCCGTCGCGCGCCCAGACAGGCCATAGAGACCAAAGCTTTCGGTGGGCACCGCCGGGTCCGTATGGCGCACCATCAACGACCGGCTGGCCGATTGCAGCGTCCCGCCCAGCCCCCCGATCAGGATGCCGCAGCCGAAGAACACCATGTCCGGCAGAGCCGAGCCTTCCTCCAGCGGAATGCCGAAAAACATCGTGCGGTCCATGCTGACGATGGTGATGCAGACCCCGATCAGGATCCACACCGCCACCACGATCACCGGCTTCGGCCCGAACCGCTTGTCCAGCCTGCCGCCGACCCAGCTGAACGCCGCCGCTGCGATGGCGCTGACGATGCCGAAAATGCCCACCCTCACGATCGACCAGTCCAGCACCAGCGTCGCGTAAGTGCCGCCGAAACTGTAGAGGCCGTTCAAAGCGTCGCGATAGAACATCGACGATCCCAGGTAGGCCAGCAGGCTGCGGCGGTTGGGCAGGTTGGCCAGCGATTTCTTCAACAGCGCCATCGCCCCGCCGAACCCCGTGCCCTTCGGCGCGGTGTCCGCATCGCGCACCCACAGGAAATAGGGGATCATGAAGACAACGTACCACACCGCCGCCAGCGGCCCGACGATGCGCTTGTCCTCGTCCTGCGCGGCGTCCAGCCCCAACGCAGGTTCCAGCCCGACGATTGTGCGCCCCCCGTCCATGGTCTGAAAGAACACCAGCATGATCGCCAGGGACGCCAGCCCGCCGAGATAGCCAAAGGCGAAGCCACTGCCCGAGGTCGATCCCACATCCTCCGCCGTCGCCACCGACGGCAATTGCGAATTGACGAAGATCAGCGCGTATTCCGCCCCGATGAAACCGATGCCGAACAGCACCAGCGCCAGCACCATGTTCGACCCGTCCGGGGCCGTCCACCACAGCCCCGCCGCGCCGACCACATAGAGCACCGAAAAGAATGCCATCCACGGAATGCGCCGCCCGGTGGAGTCCGCCATCGCGCCCATGATCGGCGCGCCAAAGGCGATAACCAGCCCCGACAGCGCCAGGCACCATGACCACAGCGTCTGCGCTCGCGCATCCGCCGCCTCTTCCGCCAGACCCGTTCCAAGGAAATAGGTCGAGGCGACAGCCGCAAAGAATGGCCCGAAGACGAAAGTCACCAGCAGGGTGTGATAGGGCTGGCTGGCCCAGTCGAAAAAGAACCAGCCCCAGATCCGCTTGCGTGCCGAAACCTCTGCCATCGTGCCCCCTCGTTCGGCCGCGATCAAACGCGGTTCGGGGTCCGGTGGCAAGCCCTTCGTTCGGCTTTCCGCGTCAGTCCCGCATCGGCGGCCAGGGCCGCTTGGCGTCCGCCTCGATCCAGGCGGTCACCCACTCGGGCGCGGCGGGCCGCTCTACCGTCTTGCCCAGCGCCGCCATCACCTCGTCGGGCGGCACGATCCCGCCCTTGCCGGTCACGGCCGAGCGATAGACGATGTGGTTCGCGCACTCACCGTCCGTCTTCCACATCGATTGTTCCAAGTAGATGAACCGCGCGTCCCACCACACCGCGCGCGACCGCATTTCGACCGTCTCGAACATCCGGATCCGGCGGCGATACCGTACGCTCGCCCCCGCCATGGTCAGCCCCCAACGGTTCTTTTTCAGAACCTTCACCAGCCCCGCCCGCATCGCCAGCGGGATACGCCCAAGATCATACAGTGTCAGCGTCCGCCCGTTGTTCAGCTCCATCCACAGGTCGATATCCCACGGCAGGCAGACATGACGCGACACATGCGTGTCGGTCGGCGCCAGGGGCGGCGAATTGCGGTGCTTATAAAGCTGCCAGAACATGCGGACGACAGGATACATCGGGCGCTCCTTTTGCGGCTGGTCTTGACGCGGGCGCGGCATACGTCAACCACAACCTCGCGTAAAGCTTGCGGAATACCGCCATGACGCTTACCTATTCCGCGCAGCAAACAAGAGGTTTTCTAGATGCAGGCAATCGCAGGTCCCATCGGGCTCATTCTGGACGTGGCGTTCTTCATCATGATCATCCACATCATCATGAGCTGGCTGATCAATTTCCAGGTTCTGAACCTCAGCCAACAGTTCGTGGCCCAGATCTGGTACGGTCTCAACCGCCTGCTCGAGCCGATCTACCAACCCATCCGCCGCATCCTGCCGGATACCCGCCCCCTCGACCTCGCGCCTCTTGTGGCTTTCGTCGCACTCATCTCTCTGCGCGACTTCATCCTGCCGGAACTGCTGTGCAACGGACGCCCCCTGGGCTACTGCGGATAGACGCGCCATCGCGGCCCCCCGGGGTGGCGATCCGGCTTCTGTTTGGCAGCACTTTATCTCTGCCAAATCCGAAAACCCTCAGGCGTCGCGCCAGGACTTGCCAGATCGCCGCCCCCAGGGAGGGGGGCCGCGATGGCGCGGCGGCCTTCGGCCTTGATTCCGTGCAACCAGGCACGAATGGCGTTCATCCGGGACTTGTTTACGATTCCTTAGTGTGGGACTGTCACCCCTAAGAGCAGAAAACTAAAATCTTACAGGTTTCCCATGCAAAGCGCTGCCACGCTGCTGCAAGACGTCTTCGGATTCTCCGCCTTCCGCCCCGGGCAGGAAGAAATCGTCCAGACCGTCGCCCAAGGCACCAACACCCTTGCCATCATGCCCACCGGCGGCGGCAAATCCCTGTGCTACCAACTGCCCGCGCTGCTACGCGACGGCGTCACCGTCGTCATCTCCCCCCTCATCGCGCTCATGCGTGACCAGGTCCGCGCCCTCAGGGCTGCGGGGGTCGAGGCCGGGGCGCTCACCTCCGGCAATACCGAGGAAGAAACCCAGGCCGTCTGGGAGGCACTCGACGACGGCCGCCTGAAACTGCTCTACATCGCCCCCGAGCGCCTCGCCGCCAGCTCCGCCATGGGGATGCTGCGCCGCATCGGCGTCAGCCTCATCGCCGTGGACGAGGCCCATTGCGTCAGCCAATGGGGCCACGACTTCCGCCCCGACTACCTGCGCATCGGCGAGTTGCGCCGCGCCCTCGACGTGCCGCTCGCCGCGTTCACCGCCACGGCGGATGCCGAAACCCGGGCCGAAATCGTCGAGAAACTGTTCGAGGGCCAGCAGCCCGAAACCTTCCTGCGCGGCTTCGACCGGCCCAACATTACACTCGCCTTCTCGGCCAAGGACAGCCCCCGCCAACAGATCCTCAGCTTCGCCGCCGCCCGCAAGGGCCAGTCCGGCATCGTCTACTGCGGCACCCGCTCCAAGACCGAAACGCTGGCGAAAGCCCTGCGCGAGGATGGCCACAGCGCCTGCCACTATCACGGCGGCATGGACCCGGACGACCGCCGCCATGTCGAACACCGCTTCAGCACCGAGGACGGGCTGGTGGTGGTCGCCACCATCGCCTTCGGCATGGGGGTGGACAAGCCCGACATCCGCTGGGTTGCCCACGCCGACCTGCCCAAGTCGATCGAGGCCTACTACCAGGAAATCGGCCGCGCGGGCCGCGACGGCGCGCCCGCCGACACGCTTACGCTCTTCGGCCCCGACGATATCCGCCTGCGCCGGTCCCAGATCGACGAGGGCCTCGCCCCGCCCGAACGCCGCGCCGCCGATCACGCCCGGCTGAACGCCCTTCTGGGCCTTGCCGAAACCCATGCCTGCCGTCGCCAGGCGCTCCTGCGCTATTTCGGCGAGGATCCGGCCCCGTGCGACAATTGCGACACCTGCGCCACGCCGCCCGAAACCTTCGACGGCACGCAGGACGTGCGCAAGGCGCTCTCGGCCATCCTGCGCACGGATGAATTCTTCGGCGCGGGCCACCTGATCGACATCCTGACCGGCAACGAGACCGACAAGATCCGCGCCCGCGGCCACGATGACCTGCCCACCTTCGGTGTGGGCCGCGACACCGACCGCCGCACCTGGCAGGGCATCTTCCGCCAGATGATGGGTTGCGACCTGATCCGCCCCGACCCTGAACGCCACGGCGCCCTGCGCATGACGGAACGGGCCATTCCCATCCTCAAGGGCGAGGACCAGATTACCCTGCGCCGCGACACCCTCGCGCCCAAGTCCCGCCGTCCCGCCGCCAAGACGCTGGTCGCCGAGGAGGACGCACCGCTCCTTTCGGCCCTCAAGGCGAAGCGCCGCGCGCTGGCCGAGGCCGCCAAGATGCCCGCCTACATCGTCTTCAACGACCGCACCCTGATCGAGATGGCCGAGACCCGGCCCCGCACGCTCGACGACATGGCCCGAATCTCGGGCGTCGGCTCCAAAAAGCTCGAACAATACGGCGCCGCCTTCCTCGAGGTCATCAACGGCGAAGCCGAGGTCATGCACCCCACCCGCCGCAAGCTGGCGGGCCGCGAAACCGGCACCGTTTACGACCGTCTGCTGGAGGTTCAGGCCAACCTCGCCCGCGGCGAGGATGGCATAGACAAGCCGCTGTCCTGTTCCGCCAGCCTGCTGGCCCGCGTCGCGGCCTCGAAACCCCGCGACCTCGGCGACCTCGAACGCCTGCTGGGCGACAAAAGGACCGAGCGTTTCGGCCCGGCCTTTCTGGACGTTCTGCATACCGCGGACTAGATCAGCCCGAACACCGAACCATCCAAGGGTCACATATGCTCGTCGTCGTCTCGCCTGCCAAGAAAATGGACATGTCCCCGGCCGAGGGGATCCACCCCACCGGCCCCGCCTTCGCCAAGGACGCCCACGCCCTGGCCGACGTGGCCCGCGACCTCAGCCAGGCCGACCTCAAGAAACTGATGGGCATCTCCGACGACCTTGCGAAACTCAACGCCGACCGCTTCCGCGACTTCGGCAGGCAGGATAAGAAACCCGCCGCGCTCGCCTTCGCCGGCGACACCTACCAAGGGCTCGAGGCCGGCTCGCTCGACACCGACGAGCTTGACTGGGCACAGGACCACCTGCGGATCCTCTCGGGCCTTTACGGCCTCCTGCGCCCCCTGGACAATATCGAGCCCTACCGCCTGGAAATGGGCAGCCGCCTGAAGACCGAAAAGGGCAGGTCGCTTTACGACTACTGGGGCGACCGGCTGTCCAAGGCGCTGAACCGGCAGGCGAAAGAGACCGGCAGCAAGACCCTCGTGAACTGCGCCAGCCAGGAATATTTCGGCGCCGTCGACCGCGACGCGCTCAAGCTGCGGGTCATCACCCCCACTTTCCTCGACACGAAAAACGGCGAGGCCAAGGTCATCAGCTTCTTCGCCAAGAAGGCCCGCGGCGCCATGGCCCGCTTCATCGTCCAGAACCGCCTGACCGATCCCGACAGCCTCAAGGATTTCGACTGCGGCGGCTATCGCTATGATGCGGATCGCTCGACCGAGGACGAACCGGCGTTTATCCGGGGCGAGCAGTAGGGCGTTCCGCGCAAGGCAAAGCCTCTGTTTTTGGCAAGCGACAAATATCCGCTTTGCGGTACGAAGCCGCCGTTCACGACGGAGGCGAGCGCCAGCCCGAGGGAGGGGCTGACGATGGCCGGGCCGCTTCGCGGCTGTTAACCGGCTGGGGGCGCGATACCAGTGTCTTGCAACGGACTCGATACCGGCATTCGTTGCGGGTGGCACGAATGTCGGCAGTGCGGACATGAAAGACGTTTGATCTGCAGCCCCGGCGCGGAGTCAGGCCGCAGGCCCCGCGCCATCGACGGGCCGCCCCCACGGCCCGGCGATTGGGTGAAATTCGGTGCATCGCTCAATCCTGTTTCGGATCTGGCCGGGATAAAGTGCTGCCGACCCACCGTCGGATCGCCGCGCCGCGGCCCGTCGATGGCGCTCGGGGCTATAAATCACACGTGTCCGCAAAAGCTCATACCGGACCTTCGCAGCAAAGAAAACGAACGTCCCTCGGGACCAGCACCCCCTCTGACTGACAGCCACTCTCTGCCAGACCTCAAACGCCAGTCATTCGGCGCAGCGAAAGCACATGCCCCGGCCACTTACCGCGCTCACGCCGCACTCTGCCCTTCCTCCGGCGCGCGTACCCCCTCGGGGCAGGCGGCGATCACATGGTCGATCAACGCCTGTTTCGACAGGGGCTTCGACAGGTAGTGGTCGATCCCCGCCGACAGGATCTCGTCCTCGTCGCCATCCATCGCGTGCGCCGTCATCGCCACGATCGGCACATGCCCGCCGCTTTCCGCCTCCAGCGCCCGGATCGCGCGGGCCGCATCCTTGCCGTCCATCTCGGGCATCGAGATGTCCATGAACACGATGTCGGGCCGGAAGGATCGGTAGAACGCCACCGCCTCTTCGCCGTTCACCGCGAATTTCAGGTCGATGTCCAGCGCCTTGACCATCTTGGAAAACACCAGCCGGTTGGTTCTGTTGTCCTCCGCCGCCAGCACCCGCATCACGCGGCCGGGGTCCTGCGGCAGGTCCGGTTCCGCCACGCCCCCCGCCAGCGAGCCCGAGAGCCGTGTCAGGGCGGCAAAAAGCTCGGCGCGGGGGAAGGGTTTTTGCAGCACCGCGTCAACAAAGCCGCGTCCCGGGTCCTGTTCCACGCTGCCGATGTTCCCGCTCAGCAGCAGCACCGGCGCCTCGTGCCCGCCCGCCTTCAGCGCCTCGGCCAGTTCGATCCCGTCCATTCGGGGCATGACGTGGTCGGTGATCACCAGGCTGACCGACCCGTCCGTCGCCTCCAGCGCCGCCGCGCCGCTGTCGCAGCATGTCACCTCGATCCCCAGCGCCGCGAACAACCGCTCCAGGATCGAGCGGTTCAGCGCGTTGGTCTCGACGATCACCACCTTGCGCAACCCGTCGGGCACGCTGAAATCTTGCCCCGCATCCGGGTCCGCCAGCGGCAGTTCCACGGCAAACCCGAAGGTCGATCCCTGCCCCTCGGCCGACTCCACCCAGATATCGCCGCCCATCAGCCGCACCAGCTTCTCCGAGATCGCCAGACCCAGCCCCGTGCCCTCGAACTTGCGGTTGCTCTCGCCGTCCACCTGGTTGAACTCGCCGAAGATGTGCCCGACCTTGTCGGCGGGAATGCCGATGCCGCTGTCCTCGATCGTCACGTGCAGGCGCGCCGCGCCCTGGGCCGCGCATTCGACGCCCACGACCCGCACCATCACGTGCCCCTCTTCGGTAAACTTCACCGCGTTGCCCAGAAGGTTCGTCATGATCTGTCGCAGCCGCCCCGGATCGCCCACGAAGCGCGTGGGCAGGAACAGGTCGTAATCTACCAACAGCTCGATCCCCTTGTCGCGCGCGTTCACCTGCATCAGCATGATCAACTCGTGAATGCAGCGTTCCAGATCGAATGGCTCTTCGTGCAGAACCAGCTTCTCCGCCTCGATCTTGGAATAATCCAGCACGTCGTTGATGATCACCAACAGCGCCTCGCCCGAGTTCTTGATCGTGTTGGCGTAGAGCAGTTGTTCCTCGTCCAACTCGGTGTCCTTCAGCAGCTCCGCCATCCCAACCACGCCATTCATCGGCGTGCGAATCTCGTGGCTCATGTTGGCCAGGAAGGACGATTTCGCCCGGCTCGCCATCTCGGCCTTGCGCCGCGCCTCCTTCAGGCGCTCCTCGTACCGGATCGTGTCGGTGATGTTCAGCGCCAGGCTCACCACGTCGCCGGTGGGGCCGCGCTGGTCGATCAGCTTGATATAGGCCCCGTTCCACAGCCGGACGATCTCGGGCTCGGGCGCCACCGTCTGCCAGCGGTCCAGCATCTTCTCGCGCCACGCGGCGGGGTCGGCGTCGCCGATATCCACGACCCCCTCCTCGGTCACGCATTGCAGGATCTCGACATAGCTGATGCCCGGCTTGACGTCCTCCAGCCCCTCGAACACGCCCAGCCAGGCGTGGTTGGCGGCGATCATCCGGCTGTCGGCGTCGAAAAAGGCAAACCCGTCCTGGATCGTCTCGATCGAGTGCCACAGCCGCCGCTCGGCGATGGCGACCTTCTCGTTGGCCATGTTCAGGTCGGATTTCACCCGCGCGTTCTCGTCCCGCACGGTCTGCACCTCGGCGCGGGTCTCGACGATCTCTTCGCTCAGGGCACGGGCATGCCGGCCCAGCTTGCGGTTCGCGGCCTGCAACTCGGCCTGTTTCTGTTCCAGCAGACGTTCGGCGGCCAGCCTGGCGCGCCGTTCCTCCGCCAGTTTGTTGGCAAGGCTCATGCCCCAACCTCCGCCCGTGCCGGTGACTCTCGGGGCTCAAACTCCCTGATTATGGTGAACAAGTGTTTAAACCCTGACCCGCGCCAGGCGCGGGAATCGTTGTCTTGCCTCGGGGGGCGTGGCACGATGCCGCCATTCGTTGAAGGAGGGTATTATGCTCCAACGCTTTCTTGCCGCCATCGTCCTCAGCCTTTCCGCCAGCCTCGTCGCGTCCGCCGCGCTGGCCCAGGATGCCGTGCCCGACAGGCGCGAGGTGGTCACCAAGGATGTCGACTTCTACGGCTCCGATCTGGACCCGCTCTTCGACACCACGCTCGAGGCCTGCCGCAACCTCTGTTTCTCCAACAATGCCTGCCGCGCCTACACCTTCAACACCCGCTCCAGTTCCTGTTTCCCCAAAAGCGCCCTGACCGAGACCAAGCCCTACGAGGGCGCGATTTCCGCCGAGGTCTTCAACACCGACACCCGCGTCCTGTCAGATGCGCCCGCCCGCACCGCCGATCTGGATTTTCTCAACCCCGGCGACCTGAACCAGGCCCGCGACCAGGCCACCGGCATCGGCGCGCGCCACCCCGGCGGGCAATGGGACGTGCCCGCCATGGTCAACGCCGCGCAGGACCGCATCGCGCAGCAGGATTACCTCAACGCCATGCGCTGGATGGGGGCCGCCGTGGCCCGCTCCGATGCCGCCGACCAATGGGCCGAGTACGCCCGCCTGTCGCTCCTCATCCCCACGCAGAACGACTCCGAGAAACGCAACTATGCGGAACGCGCCTTCCAGGCCGCGATCAACGCCTACCTGCGCGCGCCTGGCGATCCCGCGCGCATCAACGCCCTTATGCTCATGTCCCAGTCTCTGGAGACGATGGGCCGGGGCCAGGCCACCGTGCCCACCCTGCGCCTCGCGGAATCGATCCAGCCGCGCGACGACGTGATGACCGCGCTCGATGCCGCCATCGCCAAGTACGGCTTCCGCATCACCGACCACCGCGCCGACAGTGACAGCGCCCAGCCCCGCCTCTGCGCCGAGTTCTCCGAGCCATTGGTCGAGGCCGGCATAGATTACACGCCCTTCGTGCGCCTGCCCGATCCCGGCCTGGTGGTGCAGCCCTCGGGCAACCAGATCTGCATCGCCGGTGTCCAGCACGGCGAGCGCTACCGCGTCACCTTCCGCGAGGGGCTGCCCGCCGCCAGCGGCGAAACCCTTCAGCGCGACACCGAAATCACGCTTTACGTCCGCGACCGCTCTCCGCGCGTCGCCTTCCCGGGCCGGTCCTATATCCTGCCCAAGGCCGCCGACACCGCCCTGCCGATCGAGACCGTGAACCTCGAAGAGGTCGAGCTGCTGCTGCGCCGCGTCTCCGACCGCAACCTACTGCGCACCATGCAGGAGGACTATTTCGGCCGCCCCCTCAGCCAGTATCAGGAGCGCGAGTTCGGCAACGACATCGCCGAGGAGGTCTGGACCGGCACCGGCGAGGTGCAGAACACGCTCAACCAGACCATGACCACCCGCCTGCCGCTGGGCGAGGTGCTGGCGGATGAGGCCCCCGGCATCTATGCGCTGACCGCTACCATCCCCGGCGCCGATCCGTTCGACAATCCCGGCGCCACGCAATGGTTCGTGCTGACCGACCTGGGCCTGACCACCCTCAAGGGCAATGACGGCCTGCACGTCTTCGTGCGCGGTCTGGCCGATGCCCAGGCGGAACCCGGCGTCGAGCTCTCGCTGCTCTCCCGCTCCAACCGCGTGCTGGGCACCGCCACCACCGACGATCAGGGTCACGCGCTCTTCGCCCCCGGTCTGACCCGTGGCACCTCCGGCTCCGCCCCGGCGATGATCCTCGCCAAGGCGGGCCCCGACGACATGGCCTTCCTGTCGCTCACCGACCCCGCCTTCGACCTCTCGGACCGCGGCGTCGAGGGCCGCCCCCCTGCGCCCCCGATCGACGTCTTCCTCGCCACCGACCGCGGCGCCTACCGCCCGGGCGAGGTGATCCACGCCACCGCCCTTGCGCGGGACGAACTGGCCGAGGCGATCCCCGGCCTGCCCCTCACCGCCATCCTGCGCCGCCCCGACGGCGTGGAGTATTCCCGCCAGTTGTCCGGCGACGACGACGCGGGGGGCCATGTCTTCACCCTGCCCGTGGGCGCATCCGTCCCCACCGGCAGCTGGACGCTCGACATCCTGTCGGACCCCGAGGATGACCCGCTGGTCAGCCGTACCCTGCTGGTCGAGGATTTCCTGCCCGAGCGCATCGACTTCGACCTGTCGCTGCCCGACGGCCCCATCCGCCCCGGCGACACACCCCCGCTCACCATCGACGCGCGCTACCTCTTCGGCGCGCCCGGCGCGGGGCTGGTCGCGGATGGCAACGTGCGCCTCACGGCCCGCTCCACGCTCGACGATTTCCCCGGCTTCCGTTTCGGCCGCCATGACGACCCGGCAGGCGCCCGCATTACCTACCTGCCCGGGGGCAAGACCGGCCCTGATGGCCAGCTTCAGATGGCCGCCGAAATGCCCGAATTCGACGTCACCGACCGCCCGTTCGAGGCCGACATCACCGTCACCCTGCAAGAAGGCTCCGGCCGCCCGGTCGAACGCACGCTTTCCCGCATGCTCGCCCCCTCCGGCCCCATGATCGGTATCAAGCCCATGGCCGACGGCGTCGTTCCCGAAAACTCCGAAGCCCGCTTCCAGGTCATCGGCATCTCGCCCGATCTCACGCCCGTCCCGATGGACGTCAAATGGACCGTCAATCGCGTCACCACGCGCTATCAGTGGTACCAGGATTACGGCTCGTGGAACTGGGAGCCGATCACGACCCGCGAACAGGTCGCCACCGGCGACGCCACACTGGGCGCCGACCTCTTGACCGTCTCCGCCCCCGTCGAATGGGGGCACTACGAACTGGTCGTGGAACGCACCGGCGGCGATTACGTGTCGTCCTCCGCCGATTTCTACGCCGGCTGGTACGCCCCCGCCGACGCCAGCGACACGCCCGACACGCTGGAGCTGTCGCTGGACCAACCCGAATACACCCCCGGCGACACCGTGCAACTGCGCGTCGTGCCCCGCTATGCCGGCACCGCGCTGATCACCGTCATGTCCAACCACGTCATCGAACGCCAAGCGGTCGAGGTCACCGAGGGCGAAAACACCATCCCCCTTTCGGTCACGGAAGACTGGGGCGCAGGCGCTTATGTCACCGCACAGGTCATCCGCCCGATGAACGTCAGCGCAGGTCAGAACCCGGCCCGCTCGCTCGGCCTCAGCTATGCCAAGATCGCCCCGGGCGACAAGCAACTCACCGTCTCCATCGACGCGCCCGACACCGCCGCCCCGCGCGGGCCGCTTGACGTCACCGTCAACGTCGACGGGCTGGCGGATGGCCAGACCGGCTATGTCACCCTCGCCGCCGTCGACGTGGGCGTGCTCAACATCACCGGCTTCCAGTCGCCCGATCCTTCGGGTCACTACTTCGGCCAGCGCCGCCTCGGCGTCGAAATCCGCGACCTCTATGGCCGCCTCATCGACGGCATGAACGGCGCCGAAGGCCAGGTCCGCTCCGGCGGTGACGCGGGCAACCCCATGTCCGGCACCCAGCCGCCACCCACCGAGGACCTCGTCGCCTATTTCACCGGCCCGCTGGAAATCGGCCCCGATGGCACCGCGCAGGCCAGCTTCGACATGCCCGATTTCAACGGCACCGTCCGCTTCATGGCCGTCGCGTGGTCCCCCACCGCCGTGGGTCAGGCCGAGGACGAAACCATCGTGCGCGACCCCGTCGTCGTCACCGCCTCCCTGCCGCGCTTCCTCGCCCCCGGCGACGAAAGCCGCCTGCTGCTGGAAATCCAGCACACCGAAGGCCCGACCGGCCGCATGGGCCTCGATGTCTCCGGCACCGGCCTCACTTTGGGCGGCACCATCCCCTCGGGCCTCGAACTGGGCGAACAGGAAAAAACCACGCTCAGCCTGCCCATCACCGCAGGCGACGTGGGCGACGCCACCGTGCGCATCGCCCTCACCACGCCCGACGGCAAGCAACTGACCAAGGACATGCCGCTGGGCATCCGCGCCAACGATCCGGTCATCGCCACCACCCGCCGCTTCTCTCTCGGCGCGGGCGACAGCTTCACGCTGGGGGCGGACGTCTTCGCCGACCTGCGCCCCGACACGGCCAGCGCCATCCTCGCCGCCGGCCCATTGGCGAAACTCGACGCGCCCCGCCTTCTGGCCGCGCTCGACCGCTACCCCTATGGCTGCACCGAGCAGGTCGTCAGCCGCGCCATGCCGCTGCTCTACTTCAACCAGGTCGCCGCCGCGATGGGCCTCGCCTCCGAGGCCGAGGCGCAAAAGCGCATCGACCAATCCATTGCCCGCATCCTGACCCGCCAGTCCTCGGGCGGCAGCTTCGGCCTCTGGCGGGCAAGTTCCGGCGATTTCTGGCTCGACGCCTATGTCGCCGACTTCCTGTCACGCGCCAAATCCGAAGGCTTCGACATCCCCGAAACCGCCTACACCATGGCGATGGACAACCTGCGCAACCGCATCAACTACGCCCCCGACTTCGATCAGGGGGGCGAAGACATCGCCTATGCCCTCATGGTCCTCGCCCGCGAGGGTGCCGCCCGCATGGGCGACCTGCGCTACTACGCCGACGTCAAGGCACAGGCCTTCGCCACGCCCCTGGCCCAGGCCCAGCTCGGCGCCGCGCTCGCCTTCTACGGCGACCAGACCCGCGCCGACCGCATGTTCGCCGCGGCCCAGCAAAGCATCAACCAGACCTCCGGCGACGAAGGCCAGGTCTGGCGCGCCGACTATGGCACCCGCCTGCGCGACCGCGCAGGCGTGCTGACCCTCGCGACCGAGGCGGGCAGCACAGCCGTCAACGCCGACGCCCTTGCCAACGCCATCACGGCGGAAGGCCCGCACATGTCCACCCAGGAACAGGCGTGGTCCCTTCTGGCCGCCCGCGCGCTTCTCAGCGACCCGTCCGTCTCGGGCCTCTCGCTCGACGGCGAGCCTGTCTCGGGTCCCTTCGTGCGCAACATCTCCGCCACGTCCCTAACGCCCCGGACCCTCACCAACACAGGCGCGAACGCCACCGACATCACGCTCACCACTCTGGGCGTGCCGGTGACCCCGCCCGAGGCGGGCGGCTATGGCTACGCCATCGAGCGCAGCTATTTCGACATGGACGGCACCCCGGTGGACCTGTCCTCGGTCCCCACCGGTACCCGCCTTGTCACCGTGCTGACGGTCCGCCCGTTCGAGAAAGGCGAGGCGCGGCTCATCATCGACGATCCCCTGCCCGCCGGGCTGGAAATCGACAACCCCAACTTGCTGCGCTCGGGCGACGTGAACGCGCTCGACTGGCTCGACCCGGCCACTACTGAGCATTCCGAGTTCCGCGCCGACCGCTTCATCGCCGCCGTCGACTGGCGCTCGGACGATGCCTTCCGCCTCGCCTACATCGTCCGCGCGATCTCACCGGGCAGCTACCACCACCCGGCGGCCTCGGTCGAGGACATGTATCGCCCGCAATACCGCGCCCGCTCGGCCACCGGGCACCTGACGGTCACGGCGGAATGACGGGCAAAACCGTCGCAACGATCACCTGGCGCGCGCTTTATTGCGAGGGGCAGGACATCTGCCGCCTCGCCCGCGCCGATCACGGCTGGCTGCTGGTCGGCCACGCCCGGTTCCACGACGACGCCGGCTTCGCCTCGCTCGACTACGTGGTGCGCTGCACCGATGACTGGCGGACCCTCGACGCCGATATCGCCGGCACCCATGGCGAAATGGATGTCCGCCTGCATATCGACCACCGCAACGGCTCTTGGCGTGTGAACGAAACACCCCAGCCGGATGTCGAGGACGCCACCGACATCGACCTCAGCTTCACCCCCGCCACCAACCTCATGCCCCTGCGCCGCCTCTTCAAACAGCAGGACGACACCCTGACCACCCGCGCCGCGTGGCTGCACTACCCCGCCGCCGCCCTCGCGCCACTGGATCAGACCTATCAACGTACGCATACGTATGGCATCATCGACTACCGTGCCGAACAGACCGACTTCACCACCACGCTCGAGGTCAACGACGCGGGCTTCGTCACCGACTATCCCGGCCTCTGGCACGCGGAAGATCAGCATGTTCCGCTGTGACCGCCTGCTTCTGCTTCTAGCCCTCGCGCTCTTTGCCGCAGGGCTTGGCCGCGACAAGCTCGACCAGTGGATCGCCGTCACCGACCTGCCGCCCCTCCTGACGCCCCTTTCCACCGAGGTCCGCGACCGCACCGGCACGCTCCTGAGGGTCTACACGGTCGAGGAGGGCCGCTGGCGCCTTAGCGCCACCCCTGACGCAGTAGATCAAAGCTATCTAGACCTCCTCATCGCCTACGAAGACAAGCGCTTCTACACCCATTCCGGCGTCGACCCCCGCGCCATTCTCCGCGCCACCGCGCAGGCGCTCTGGAACGGCGAGGTCGTGTCGGGCGCCTCCACCCTCACCATGCAGGTCGCCCGCCTGCTCGAAGATAGCGGCACCGGGCAGCTGTCCGGCAAACTCCGCCAAGCCCGCGTCGCGCTGGCGTTGGAGCGTCGCCTGACCAAGGCCCAGATCCTGCAACTCTACCTCGAACGCGCGCCCTTCGGCGGCAACATCGAAGGCGTCCGCGCCGCCAGCTACGCCTGGTTCGGTAAGGACCCCCGCCGCCTGACCCCCGCCGAATCCGCGCTGCTGGTGGCCCTGCCGCAATCGCCCGAATCCCGCCGCCCCGACCGCCATCACTTTCAGGCCGCCGAGGCCCGCGCCCGCGTCCTCGCCCGGGCCGAACGCGACGGCCTGCTGACCCAAGGCGCCGTCGAGGCCGCCCTGACCGAGCCTGTCCCCCACACCCGCCGCGCCTTCCCGTCCCTCGCGCCGCACATGGCCGACCGCGCGGTCTCTGATGACCCCGCCCGCCTGCGCCACGACCTCACGCTCGACGCCCCTTTGCAAGCCGCGCTCGAACGCCTCGCCACGCACAGCCTGCGAGACCTGCCCGAAGACGTCTCCATCGCCATGATGATCGCCGACCATCAGACCGGCGACATCCTCGCCTCGGTCGGCTCCGCCACCTACGGCATCGGCGACGCCCGCTCCGGTTTCGTCGACATGACGCAGGCGATGCGCTCCCCCGGCTCGACGCTGAAGCCCTTCATCTACGCCATGGCCTTCGACCGCGGCCTCGCCCATCCGCAGACGCTGATCCACGACCGCCCCGTTGCCTTCGGCACCTACGCGCCTCAGAATTTCGACGGCGCCTTCCGGGGCGAGCTGACCGTGGCCGACGCCCTGCGCCAGTCGCTCAATATCCCCGTGGTCCTGCTGCTGGACGAGATCGGGCCCGCCCATCTGCTCGACACCCTGCGCCGCGCCGGCGTGCCGACCGAGCTGCCCGGCGACCAGCCCGGCCTCGCCGTCGGTCTCGGCGGCCTCGGCGTCACGCTGGAAGGCCTGACCACCGCCTACGCCATGCTGGCAAATGGCGGCCGGACCCGCCCCCTGAACTGGCGTCAAGACGCGCCAGAACATACGCCTGCGAATGTCCTAAACCGCGCCGCCGCCTGGCACGTGGCCGACATCCTCGCAGGCCTCGCCCCGCCCCCCGGCGCGCCCAAGCGTCGGCTCGCCTACAAGACCGGCACCTCCTACGGCCACCGCGACGCGTGGGCCGTGGGCTTCGACGGCCGCCATGTCGCCGCCGTCTGGATCGGCCGCCCCGACGGCACGCCCGTGCCCGGCGCCTTCGGCGGCGACCTTGCCGCGCCCGTGCTGTTCGAAGCCTTCCAGCGTCTGAAACCCAAAGCCGACGCCCTGCCGCCGCCTCCGCCCGAGGCGCTCCTCTTGCCCACAGCCCGCCTGCCGCAACCGCTGCGCCGCTTCGCCAGCCGCGACGCGGTGTTCCAGCCGTCCGAGGATGCGCCCAAGCTGATCTTCCCCCCCGCCGGCGCCCGCCTGCCCATCCAGGACGGCCGCCTGACGGTCAAGCTGCGCGATGGCAAGCCGCCCTTCACCTGGCTTGCCAACGGCACGCCGCAGCAAACCGGCACCCGCCGCCGCGAGACCGAGCTGACCGGCCTTGCGCGCGGCTATTCCAAGCTGTCGGTGATCGACGCGACGGGCCGCTCCAGCAGCGTCACCGTCTGGATCGACTGACCCCATTTTCTGCGCAGAAAATGGCCGCGGAACTGCGCAGTTCCGCACCAAGAATTTTCGAAAATTCTTGCCCGATTTCTTGCAAGAAATCGTTCCGAAAAATTGCAATTTTTCGCCGCGGAATTTTGCAGAATTCCGCCTGCGCCCATCACATCCGCTCAATGGCCACGGCAATCCCCTGCCCGCCGCCAATGCACATGGTGATCAGCGCTTTTGTCCCGCCGATCCGCTCCAGCTCGTAAAGCGCCTTCACCACCAGGATCGCCCCCGTCGCGCCCACCGGATGCCCCAGCGCGATCGCGCCGCCATTCGGGTTCACCTTGTCGGGATCAAGCCCCAGAGCACGGTTCACCGCAATCGCCTGCGCCGCGAAGGCCTCGTTCGATTCCACCACGTCGAAATCCGCCGCACTCAGCCCGGTCTTCTCCAGTAGGCTCTCCACCGCCGGCACCGGCCCGATCCCCATCACCTCGGGGCGCACGCCCGCATGGGCATAGCCCAACACCCGCGCCTTGGGTTTCAGCCCCGCCTTCTCGGCCGCCTCCGCGCGCGCAAAGACCAGCGCCGCGGCACCATCGTTGATGCCACTCGCATTGCCAGCCGTCACCGTGCCGTCCTTCTGAAACGCCGCGCGCAGCCCGGCCAGCCCTTCGGCGGTCGTCGGCTTGGGATGCTCGTCGGTGTCAAACGCCACCGTGTCACGCTTCACCCGCACCTCCACCGGCACGATCTGACTGGCAAAGCGGCCGTCCTCGATGGCCTTCGCCGCCCGCGCCTGGCTCTCCAGCGCAAAAGCATCCTGATCCTCCCGGCTGACGTCATGCTCGGCGGCCACGTTCTCGGCCGTGACCCCCATATGCCCCGTCCCGAACGGACAGTTCAGCGCCCCCAGCATCATGTCCAGCGTGCGCACATCGCCCATCTTGGCGCCCCAGCGCTGCTCCGGCACGATGAAGGGCGAGCGGCTCATGTTCTCGGCCCCGCCCGCGACGCCGAAATCCGCATCGCCCAGCATGAGGGATTGCACCACCGACACCACCGCCTGCGCGCCCGACCCGCACAGCCGGTTGACGTTCATCGCCGGCGTGGTCTCGGGAATGCCCGCCTCCATCGCGGCAACACGGCTCAGGTACATGTCGCGCGGCTCGGTGTTGATGACATGGCCGAACACCACGTGCCCGACCTGCCCCGGCTCCACGCCCGACCGCTCCAGCGCCGCCCTGGTCACCACGGCCCCCAACTGCGCCGGCGGCGTGCCCGCCAGCGATCCGCCAAAGGTGCCGATGGCTGTGCGCGCGCCATCCAGAAGTACGATATCCGTCATGAGAGCCTCCCTCGAAGTGTTCGCTTCAGCATCGCGCCTGCGCCTGCACCCTGCAAGCGAAACGTCCCGTCAGGGCACGCTCTCAGGGGGCCATGAACTTGCGCCGCGCCTCCACGGCGATGGTGTAACGCTGCTCGAGATCGGCAATCAAAGCCATTGCCACGTGCCGCTCCTCGTCTGTGTCCGCAGCGCGCCAAGTTTCCTTGGCAGCTTCCAGCAGCTTCTTGAACTTGAACTCTTCCGGCAGGGCGCCAGCCTCGGCCATGATCCGCGACGCCACCTGTGTGGCCATGTCCACATGCGCCATGCCCGACCGATCCGGCAGGGGCTTGCCAGCGCCCTCCAGCCGATCCAACTGGCCTTCGGCTATTGCCTTTCGGATCTGCCGCTCAATAAGGACGTTGAAAGATCTGTCCAATGCTCAGCGCTCCCCTCGACTAGAAGGGCACCAGCGGCGCCGGACCGTCGTCGGTCAGGATCCACGCGTCCCGCCCCTCGAACACGGCCACTTGCAAGGGCCGCCCCCAGCCCGTACCGCAATCCAGCGCCACGCGGTTGCCGTGATGCTCGGGCGCATCGACCGGTGTGTGGCCATGCACCACCAGCTTGCCATGATCCCGGTCGTCATACAGGAACGGCTCGCGCATCCACATCAGGTCCTCGGGCACCTGACGCTCCAGCGGCGTGCCGGGAGACACGCCCGCGTGACACAGGAACAGCTCTTCCGTCTCGAAGCTATAGGGCAAGGTGCTCAGGAACTGGCGATGCAGCCCAGGCACCTGCTCACGCCAGTCGCCTTCATACTCGGGGGTCTCGATCCCGTAAGAGGCCAGCGTTTCCCGCCCGCCAAGGTTGCCCTGCATCCACCACTGAAAGCGCACCGGTTCCATCCGACCTTCCAGCGCATCAAGAAACAACTGGTCGTGATTGCCCCGCAGCGCGGTCCAGTTCCGTCCTGCCGCGATCCCATCGATCAGCGTCTGCAACACGCCCCGGCTGTCCGGCCCGCGGTCCGAGTAATCGCCCAGGAACACGACCCGTGCATTCTCGTCCTGGTATTTTCCGATCAGGGCCAGCACGCGGTCGAGCTCTGAACGATAGCCATGGATGTCGGGGATCACGTAAATCGGTTCGGTCATGCCCCAGACCTAATACGCCAGGGCGCGACTGCAAACCCGTCTCAGGCGGCGAAGGCCCCAAAGGCTTCGGCCCCGTGATGCACGCGGTAGCTCTCGATGCCGATATCCCCCGACCAGCGCCACAGGGCCACGACGCCCTCGTCGCCGGTCTGGCAGGCATGGGGCAGGTAGGTCGAATGATGCACCGAATGCCCCGCCACCATCTCGCGTTGCGCGTCGCCTGCCGTCCACAGCGCCCGGCCCGCGATGATCACGTAGGTCTCGACCGCGGCATGGGAATGCAGCCCATAGCGGGTGTTTGGCCTCTGGTAATACAGCCCCGCCCGCGACGTCGGACAGAAGAGCGGCGCTTCCGGGCCCATCAGGTCCACGACCGAGAAAAGCGCCTCGTCCTCGGGCTTCATCTGGCTCGACACCGGGTTGTGCCCCCAGGGCAGCACGTCATGTGCGGCAAGCGCCGCCCGGGCCACGGCCAGCGGCGACGCGCCCAGCAGTCCGCAGATCGCATCGGTATCGCCGGGCGAGTCGTTCGTCAGCGGCGCGACCTCGGTCGCCGACAGCAGCGCCGCGGCGGTCTCGGTGGCGCAGGCCCGCCCCTCGGCGCGGAACACGGCGGCCATCTCGGACAGGAAAAGCTGGAACGGATCGTGCATCGGAACCTCCTCGGTCGAATGCACCTCGCTTAACGCAAACGGGCCGCCACGGCTTTCGCCGCAGCGACCCGGATAGGGTCGTTTTTCGCGCGTTTCCAGCCTGTGGCCACGTCGGGCGCCAAAGGCGGGGTGAACCCCGCCCTACGCAGACCGTAGGCCGGGGTTCACCCCGGCATCGCCCCACACCACAACCACGCGCCCGGGCCACTCACCCCACATCGAACTCCAACGCCCGAATCTGCTGAAACAGGCCCGTCTGATGCAGCTTGGCGATCACGTCCTCCGGCACCGGCGCATCGACATAAAGCAGCGCAATCGCCTCCGCCCCCGCCTTCGACCGGCCAAGGGTAAAGTTCGCGATGTTCACGCCATTGCCGCCCATGGTCTGGCCCAGCGCGCCGATGATCCCCGGCTCGTCGCGGTTCGTCGTATACAGCATGTGCTGCCCGATCTCGGCGTCGATATTGATGCCCTTGATCTGGATGAAGCGCGGCTTGCCGTCGCTGAATACCGTCCCGCCGATGGACCGCTCGCGCTCTGCCGTCACAACGGTCAGTTTGATATAGCCCTCGAACGCGCCCGACTTGTCCTGCTTGGTGGTCGAGATCTTGATCCCCCGTTCCTTGGCAATGAGCGGCGCGGACACCATGTTCACTTCCGGGTTCACCGCCTTCATGATCCCCGCCACGGACGCGCTGGTCAGCGCCTCCAGGTTCATCTGGCTGACGACACCGTCATACAGCAGGTTGATCGCCTTGATCGGCTCGTCCGTCATCTGCCCGATGAAATTGCCCAGATGATCGGCCAGCTTGATCCACGGTCCCATCACCTTGGCTTCCTCGGCGGTCACCGACGGCATGTTCAGCGCGTTGGTCACCGCGCCGGTCAACAGGTAATCCGACATCTGCTCGGCCACCTGCAACGCCACGTTCTCCTGCGCCTCGCTGGTCGCAGCCCCCAGATGCGGCGTGCAGACCACGTTGGGCAGTCCGAACAGCGGGTTTTCCGTCGCCGGCTCCTCGGCGAAGACGTCCAGCGCAGCACCGGCCACATGCCCCGATTGCAGCAACTCCGCCAAGGCCGCCTCGTCCACCAGCCCGCCCCGGGCACAGTTGACGATCCGCACGCCCTTCTTGGTCTTGCCAAGGTTCTCACGGCTCAGGATGTTGCGCGTGGCATCGATCAGCGGCGTATGCAGCGTGATGAAATCCGACCGCGCCAGCAACGTATCCAGATCCACCTTCTCGGCCCCCTTCTGCGCGATCTTCTCTTCGCTCAGCGTGGGGTCATAGGCGATCACCTTCATCTTCAGCCCCCGTGCCCGGTCGGCCACCACGCCGCCGATATTGCCGATGCCGATGATCCCCAGCGTCTTGTTTGTCAGCTCGACCCCCATGAACTTCGACTTTTCCCACTTGCCGGCATGGGTGCTGGCGCTCGCCTCGGGGATCTGCCGCGCCACGGCGAACATCATCGCGATGGCATGCTCGGCGGTGGTCACCATGTTGCCGAACGGCGTGTTCATCACGATCACGCCTTTCTTCGAGGCCGCCGCCTTGTCGACGTTGTCGGTGCCGATGCCCGCGCGGCCGATCACCTTGAGGTTCTTCGCCGCCTCCAGGATCGTCGGCGTGACCTTGGTGGCCGAACGGATCGCCAGACCGTCATAATCGCCGATCACCTCGGCCAGCTTGTCCTTGTCCTTGCCCAGCTCGGGCCTGAAATCCACCTCGATCCCCCGGTCGCGGAAGATCTGCACGGCGGTTTCACTCAGCTTGTCGGATACGAGTACCTTGGGAGCCATCTGTCTGGTCCTTCATCTTTGAATTCTGGGAATGGTGGGTTTGAAACCCACCCTACGGTTCACGTGGCGGTCGGTTTGAAACCCACCCTACACATCCCGCGTAGGGTGGGGTTTCACCTCACCTCAAACGGTCTCGGACAGCGCCGCAATCTCGGCGTTGAACGCCCACTCGATCCACGGCATCAGCGCGGCCACATCGGCGGTCTCCACCGTGCCCCCGCACCAGATCCGCAAGCCCGGAGGCGCGTCGCGATAGGCGCCGATGTCATAGGCCACGCCCTCGGCTTCCAGCCGCTTGGCCACGGCCTTGGCAAACGCCGCCCCGTCGCTGATCCGATCGTCGTTGAACTTCAGGCAGACGCTGGTGTTCGACGCCGTCGCCGGATCCTTGGCCAGGAATTCAACCCACTCATGCGTGCCGACGAAATCCGCCACCGCCTTGGTGTTGGCATCCGCCCGCGCCATCAGGCCACTCAGCCCGCCGACGGACCGTGCCCAGTCCAGCGCCAGCAGGTAATCCTCCACCGCCAGCATCGACGGTGTGTTGATCGTCGCCCCCTCGAAAATGCCCTCGATCAGCTTGCCGCCTTTCGTCAGGCGGAAAATCTTCGGCATCGGCCATGGTGGCGTATAGCTTTCCAACCGCTCCACCGCGCGCGGGCTCAGCACCAGCATCCCGTGCGCCGCCTCGCCGCCCAGCACCTTCTGCCAACTGAACGTCACCACATCCAGCTTGTCCCACGGCAGGTCCTGCGCAAAGGCCGCAGAGGTTGCGTCGCAGATCGTCAGACCCTGACGG
Organism: Roseovarius sp.; assembly: GCF_965277045.1. Lineage (GTDB taxonomy): Bacteria > Pseudomonadota > Alphaproteobacteria > Rhodobacterales > Rhodobacteraceae > Roseovarius. Next base: position 3,259,185 of record NZ_OZ255712.1, read on the forward strand.
TCCGCCTTGATCCAGTCGCCGTCCGGCACCCGCACGCCGCTGGTTGTGCCGTTCCAGGTGAACACCACGTCATTGTCCGTATCCACACTACCAAGATCGACGATCTCGCCATACTCGGCGGTCTTGACCTCGGCATCGAGCTTCAGCTGCTTCACCACATCCGTGACCCAGCCCGCGCCAAAGCTTTCCCAGGCCAACATCTCGACCTTGCGCGCGCCCAAGAGGCTCCACATCGCCATCTCGACGGCACCTGTGTCAGAGGCCGGCACGATACCGACCTTGTAATCATCGGGAATCCCCAGAACCTCACGTGTGCCGTCAATCGCGGCCTTCAGCTTGGCCTTGCCAACAGCGGCGCGGTGCGACCGGCCCAAGGGCGCGTCGGCAAGCTTGCTCAATTCGAAAACGGGGGGTTTGGCACAGGGGCCAGAGGAAAAACGCGGGTTTGCCGGCCGCGTCGCCGGTTGTTCAATAGCCATTACTGCTATCCTTCCAGATAAGCGCCCCTCGTTGGGGAGGGGTGTCCCACCTTTTGGATTACGCTGGCCGCACCGGCCCCGCAAGAGGGAAAATCGCCAAGGCGCGGCGGTTTGCGGTCCGAAAGCGACCCCGGCGGCTATCATCGGAAACTTCGTCAAGAGAGCCTTTCATACTGCGCGAGTAAGCCACGAATTGCGCTTAATGGTTGAATCGCACCGCAGCCTCCTTACTTCAATGAAGCTAAATGGGCATCAAAACATCGGCTGAATGAGGGCGCCACAGTGGAGATCATTCTGGGGCAATTGATAACCTTCGTGCAGAAACGCGCCGGGACCAGTTTGTCGTCGAGAATCCTTGTATGGACCGTGATCGGGCTATCGTTGATCCTCTGCGGGTTGGCAACGTATATGGCGATACACAACAATATGGCCGCTTACTAGGGCGTTACTTCGCAAGCGGTCCACTGCCCAACGAATCCGTCGACATACGCTGACGACACTTGACCAACGCAGTAGAGATCGCGATGGAGTCGCGCGGCCCCACCTAGAACCCCACCCCAACCTGCGCTATGCCCGCACTCAAAGCGCATAGCGGAGACGCCCCCATGTTCACCACCACCCTCATCGCGCCTCCGGGCAAACTCGACCCCGCACTGGTCGAGAACCTGCGCAACGCGTGGGGCGGGTTCGACGCCCGCTGGCTGTCGCCCGACGAGGCGGCGGAGTTCGACATGGCCGCGCTCCCCGACAACCAGTGGGAGGTCTGGGAGAACCTGCAAACCCTGCAAACCGACCTTCTCGTCCAGCCGTCCGAGAACCGCCGCAAGCGGATGCTGCTGGCCGACATGGACAGCACCATGATCCAACAGGAATGCATCGACGAACTGGCCGAAGAGGCCGGCGTCGGCGCGCATGTGAAAGACATCACCGCCCGCGCCATGAACGGCGAGCTCGACTTCGAAGGCGCGCTCCTGGAACGCGTCGCCCTGCTCAGGGATCTCCCCGAAGACGTCATCGCAGAAGTGCTCGACACCCGCATCACCCTCATGCCCGGCGGCGCCACCCTGCTCGCCACGATGAAAGCCCACGGTGCCTACACCGCCCTCGTATCGGGCGGTTTCACCGCCTTCACCTCGCATATCGCCACGCTGCTCGGCTTCGACGAGAACCGCGCCAACACGCTGCTTGCCGAAGATGGCAAGCTTACCGGCGACGTGGCCCGCCCCATCCTCGGGCGCGAGGCTAAGATGCAGGCGCTCGCCGACATCACCACCCGCCTCAACATCTCTGAGATCGACGTGCTGGCGGTTGGCGACGGGGCCAACGACCTGGGGATGCTCGCCCGCGCCGGCAGCGGTGTCGCGCTTCACGCCAAGCCCTCGGTCGCCGCCCAATGCGATCTGCGCATCAACCACGGCGACCTCACCGCGCTCCTTTACCTGCAAGGCTACGACCGCAGCGATTTCCAGATCCTGTAGGGTGGGCGAAAGCCCACGCGTTACCCGATTAAATTAATCTTTACGTTAATTAACGTTTGCGTTAATTAATGCGTCATGACCCACCTGACCGACACCTTCGCCGCCCTCTCCGACCCGACCCGTCTTGCCGTGGTCGAGCGCCTGATGGCCGAGGGCGAACTGCCCGCCGGCCGCCTCGTCGAACAGGCGGATATCAGCGCCCCGGCCATGTCCCGCCACCTCAAGGTGCTGCGGCAGGCCGGGCTCGTGGAACAGCGCATCCAGGGCACCAGCCGGCTCTATTCCGTCCGCGCACAGGCGCTGAAATCCATCGCCGACTGGACGCTCGATCACCGCGCCTTCTGGCAGGCGTCGATGGACCGCCTCGCCACCCACCTCGCTTTTCAGGACGGGGACTGACCGATGGGCGAGGTCCGCATCACCCGCGACTTCCCCGTCACGCCCGAACGCCTCTTCCGCGCCGTCACCCAGCGCGCCGAGGTACTGGAATGGTGGGGCCATGACGGCATGACCCTCCCCGACACGTCCCTCGATTTCACCCGCGAGGGTCCCTGGCATTCCGAGATGCGCGATGCCCACGGCAACCGCTACCGCATGTCGGGACAGGTGACGCATGTCGACCCGCCGCACAGCGTCGGCTTCACCTGGACATGGCACCTGCCCGAAGGCATGCGCGCCCCCGAAAGCCACGTCACCTTCACCGTAACCCCCGCTGCGGGCGGCGCCCGGCTGACCATCGACCACCGCGACCTGCCCGATGACGACCGCGCCGCGCGGCACGAAACCGGCTGGACAAGCGGCCCGATGGTCCGCCTCGCCCGCCACCTGCAAAGCCATCCACACTGACCCCTGAAAGGAGACCGACACATGCCCAAGTACATCCTCGCCTATCACGGCGGCGGCCGGCCCGAGACCGAAGAAGAGGGTCTCAAGGCGATGACCGCCTGGGAAGGCTGGCTCGGCGGCCTTGGCGGCAAGCTCATCGACCCCGGCAACCCCGTCGGCATGTCCAGGACGGTCAGCACCGAGGGCATCGCCGACAATGGCGGGTCCAACCCGATCTCGGGCTATTCCATCGTCGAGGCCGCGGATGACACCGAGGCCTGCGAGATCGCCCGCGGCTGCCCGATCCTCGACGGCGGCAAGGGCAGTGTCGAGGTCGCCCCGATCGTCGAAATGTGATCCACGCGTCCCGGGCTCGACCCGGGACCTCACCTGCCCTGTCGGGCCGTCAGCCCGCTCTCGACCCGCCGCAGCACCGCGCGGTGCGTCAACCCGGCCCCCCGGCGAAAATCGCACCGTCGCGATACCACCCGGATACCGACGCGGGTACCGACGTGCCGTTTTCGGCGATTCCCAACGCCTTAACCTTTCGATTCGCCGATTCACCTTGTCCCGCCCCCGGCTTGCCCCTAGGTTCCTGTTGAAACCTCGGGGTGTCGCCCGGCCCGGCCCGGCGACTGAGATGCAGATCGCAAACCCGTTGAACCTGAACCGGCTGAAACCGGCGGAGGGAAGGTCATGCACCCGCATCGCGCCGCACCCTCCACCGAAACGGAGGATGCCATGAAACACCTTGTTTTCACTGCGGGATTCCTGACTGCCGCCACGTCCGCCGTGGCCCAGGAGTCAGACCAGACGCCCGAACTGACCGTCTACACCTATGACAGCTTCGTCGCCGAATGGGGCCCCGGCCCGCAGATCGAAAAGGCGTTCGAGGCCACCTGCAACTGCGACCTCAACCTCGTCGGCGTCGAGGATGGCGCAGCCCTGCTGGCCCGCGTCCGGCTGGAGGGGGAAAATACCGACGCCGACATCGTCCTCGGCCTCGACACCAACCTGACCGCCGCCGCCAAGGACACCGGCCTCTTCGCCGAACACGGACAATCCCCCGACCTCGATCTGCCGATCACCTGGGACGACCCGGTCTTCCTGCCCTACGACTGGGGCTATTTCGCCTTCGTCCACGACAAGAACATGGAAGCGCCCAGCAATTTCAAGGCCCTGGCCGACAGCGACACCTCCATCGTCATCCAGGATCCGCGCTCGTCCACGCCCGGCCTCGGCCTGCTGATGTGGGTCAAGACCGCCTATGGCGACGAGGCCCCGGCGGTCTGGGAGGGGCTCTCGGACAACATCGTCACCGTCACCAAGGGCTGGACCGAAGCCTATGGCCTTTTCCTCGAAGGCGAGGCCGACATGGTGCTCTCCTACACCACCTCGCCCGCCTATCACCTGATCGCCGAAGAGGACGCCACCAAGACCGCCGCCGCCTTCGACGAAGGCCATTACATGCAGGTCGAGGTGGCCGGCAAACTGGCCTCCACCGATCAGCCGGACTTGGCCGACCAGTTCCTGCAATTCATGCTGACCGACCAGTTTCAATCGGTCATCCCGACGACCAACTGGATGTACCCCGCCATCCAGCTTGAGGACGGCCTGCCAGGCGGATTCGACACGCTTGTAAAACCGGAAAAATCCCTGCTTCTCAGCGCCGAAGAGGCCGCCGCCGCCCGCGATGCGGCGCTTGATGAATGGCTGAACGCGCTCAGCCGCTAAGCGCCAGACCGGGATGGACCGCCGCCGCCCTCGTGGCGGCGCTCATCTTCGGGGCGCTTCTGGCCGTCGCCCTGCGCGCCGAAACCGGGCGCGGCTTCAACGCCGCCGACTGGGCCGCCCTGCGCTTCACGCTGGTACAGGCAACGCTCTCCGCGCTCTTCTCTGTCATCTTGGCCATCCCAGTCGCCCGCGCCCTCGCCCGCCGCCGGTTCCGGGGCCGCAGCCTGCTGATCGCCCTTCTGGGCGCGCCGTTCATCCTGCCCGTAATCGTCGCCGTTCTGGGCCTGATCGAGGTCTTCGGCCGGGGCGGCTGGGTCAGTGCGGCGCTTGGCGCGCTCGGCCTGCCGCCGGTGCAGATCTACGGGTTGCACGGCGTCGTCCTCGCGCATGTGTTCTTCAACTTGCCCCTCGCTACCCGCCTTGTCCTCCAAGGCTGGCAAGAGATCCCCGCCGAACGCTTTCGCCTCGCCACGCTTCTGGGCATCGACGGCTGGTCGATGTTCCGGGTGATCGAACTGCCGATGCTCCTGCGCCTGATCCCCGGCGCCTTTACCGTGATCTTCGCCATCTGCCTCACCAGCTTTGCCGTTGCCCTCACCCTAGGCGGCGGGCCGCGTGCCACCACGATAGAACTCGCCATTTACCAGGCGTTCAGGTTTGACTTCGATCTTGGGCGGGCCGCGCTTTTGTCCGCCGTGCAGCTTGGCCTGACAGTTTTCGCCGGGGGCATCGCCCTCTGGCTGGCGCGCGGCGAAGGCTTCGGCTCGGGCCTCGACCGCGGATTGCGCCGGTTCGACGGAAAAACGACCACCGCACGGTGGGTTGACGCGCTGTTCATCTGTGTCGCGGCAGTCTTCCTGCTGGTCCCGCTCATGGCCATCGCGCTGTCGGGCCTGCCGGGATTCGCGGACATGCCGGAACAAGTCTGGACCGCCGCGCTCACCTCGCTCGGCGTCGCGGCGCTCAGCACGGTCCTGCTGCTCTGCATGGCACTGCCCATGACCGCCGCCATCGCCACCGGACGGGGCCGCATGGTGGAAATCGCGGGCCTCCTGGGCCTCGCCGCGTCACCGCTGGTGATCGGCACCGGGCTCTTCATCGCGATCCGGCCCTACGCCAACCCGCAGGCGTTTGCCCTACCCGTCACGGCGCTCGTCAACGCCATCACCGTCCTGCCCTTCGCCCTGCGCATTCTCGTGCCCCGCGCCCGCGACATCATCAACCGGCAGGGCCGCCTCGGCCTGTCGCTCGGCATGGCCGGCCTGCCCTTCCTGCGCCACGTCCTCTTGCCCCGCCTGCGCCCGCAGATCGGGTTCGCCGCCGGACTGGCCGCAGCCCTCTCGATGGGCGATCTCGGCGTCATCACGCTCTTTGCCGATCCCGACGTGGCTACCCTGCCCTTGCAGATCTACCGCCTCATGGGCTCCTACCAGATGGAGGCCGCAGCCGCCGCCTCCTTCCTGCTGCTGATCCTGTCCTTCGGGGTCTTCTGGCTGCTGGATCGTGGAGGACACCGCCATGCTGAAACTTGACGCCACCTCCATCCGCAACGGCAGCTTCGCGCTGGCCGCCGACCTGACCGTGCCGGAACGCGCGACCGTCGCCGTCATCGGCCCCTCGGGCGCCGGCAAGTCCACCCTGATCGAAGGGATCGCGGGCTTTCTGCCCGTGGCAGAGGGGCACATTACCTGGCACGGCGCCGACATCACCAATCAGCCCCCCGGCACCCGCCCCGTCGCCATGCTGTTTCAGGAGGACAACCTCTTCCCGCACCTGACACTGGCGCAGAACGTCGGCCTTGGCCTCTCACCCAACCTGCGCCTGTCACCCTCCGACAGGATCCGCGTGACCCAGGCTCTGGACCGCGTCGGCCTGGCGGACATGGACGCCCGCAAACCCGGCGAGCTGTCAGGCGGCCAGCGCAGCCGCGCGGCGCTCGCCCGGGTCATGCTGCAGGACAAGCCGTTGCTCCTGCTGGATGAACCCTTCGCCGCGCTTGGCCCGGCGCTGCGTATGGAGATGCTCGACCTCGTCGCAGAGATCGCCCGCGAAACAGGCGCGACCCTCCTGATGATCTCTCACGCACCAGAGGACGCCCGGCGCATTACCGAACAGGCCATCCTCGTCGCCGACGGCACCGCGCACGCCCCGCGACCGACCGCCGACCTGCTCGACGATCCGCCGCCGGTCCTGCGCGACTATCTCGGCGCGTAGACCTTCATTTCAAAAGAAAAAAATCGGCACGGACCGACCCCTGACGGGGCCTGAAGATCAAGAGGACGGGCACCGATGCACTCATCTGGGGAATGTGCCCGCCTTCCGGCCCGTGCCGCGGCCCGGGTGTTTCATGAAACACCACGGGCGTAAGAATGGGGCGCGCGCTCAGGATGGGGGGAAAGGCGCACGCCCCGGCCGGGTGACGGCCTAGGCGGGAAGGATGCCCGCCTCTTGTCCTGCCGCGACTTCGGCTTCGCTCAGCATGCCATCGGCATCAGAGTCCAGTTGCTCGAAAGTGCCGGCCGGCGCATCGGGCATCGCGGCCTGGAATTCTTCCATCGAGACCATGCCGTCGCCGTCGGTATCCGCTTCCAAGGCAAAGGCCAGGGCCGGTACGGTCAGGGCAAGCGCGAACGTCGCTGCAGAAAGTGTCTTGGTCATCTTTGGTTTCCCTTTTCTGGGTTCAGGTTGTCCGGGGCGTTTCTGCCCGCGGACCCTGAACATGAGCGCGCCATTCCAATCCCGAAAGTGCCTGTCGCCGGACGAAAGCCGTTCGTGCGAAATCAGGCCTAAAGCGTCGGTTTTCCTCGGCATTGTGCTGCCGGTGTTGGGCAGGGAAACGCCGCAACGCGAAAACCAGCGCATGGCGGATACGGCAATCGGCAGGATGTCGTCAAAGGCGCCGCGACACCTTGAAGAGTCACACCAGCAGCCCGTCGACCGGCTTCACGATTCCGGTGCGCACCTTGCGGCGATTCAGGATCGGCGCGTTCATGAATCTCAGCGTCGCCGGATGCTCGGGCGCAAGCACACCGATGCGCACCAGCAAGGCGGCGATGGTGCAATTCGCGGCCCGCGTGCTGCCATCCGCAACTTTGAGCGCGATGCCCAGCTTTTTGGTCGGCGCGATGGCCACGAAGAAGCCTTCGGCGCCCGTCTTCAGCGCCACGGGCTCGTGGCAGGCTTTCATCAGCTCGGTACAGGCGCGTTTCTCGCCCGCCACCAACAGCGGATTGGCGATCATCGCCTCTCGCAGCCGCACCGCAGCATCCTGCCGAGCGCCACCGCCTTCTGTGGCATTGGCGAACCAGCCCATGGCGCGCCCCATCCCGCGCATCGTGGTGATCGAGTTGGGCGCATTGCACCCGTCCGGCGCAAATCCGGGGCTGCGCGCGCCGGTCAACTCCTCGAACGCCTCGAAACAGGCGCGCTGCACCGGGTGGTCCGGGTCCACGTATTCGGGCCCGCCGTTCAGGTGCTTCGAGAGGGTCATGAACCCGGCATGCTTGCCGGAACAGTTGTTGTGCACCTGGCAGGGCGATCCGTCGGTCTTGATCAGGTGGTTGAACGCGGCGCGGTCCTGCGGCATCTGCGGGCCGCAGCGGAAATCGTCGTCGCTCAGGCCCAACCCGTGGATCCAGTCGGTCACCGCATCGGTATGCACCGCCGCGCCCTGGTGCGATGCGCAGGCCAGTGCCAGCTGCTTTTGGGTCAGGCCGAACGCATCCGCCGCACCGCTATCAACCAGCGGCATCGCCTGGATCATCTTGGCCGAGCTGCGCGGATATATCACCGCGTCCGGGTCGCCCCATGCCTCGATCACCTCGCCTTGCGCATTGCAGATCACGGCATGGCCCAGATGCAGGCTTTCCACGATGTCTCCACGCCAGATTTCGGTCAGGGGAACGGCATTCGTCACTTGGGGCCTCCGGTCGTCGGGCTGGTCGTCTCGGCGCGTCATTCCTACGGCGAAAATTCGCCAATTGCACCTTTCATGTCTCGCGTGTTTCAGGCTAGTATTGCAATGTCGAGAAGGAAATGGCTGCACGTGCAGAAAATCCCGTCAGGGGATGAGTGCCGCCAGGGACGATTGAGGCAAAAGGACAGCTTGGAGGCTGGACAAATGGGATCATTCAAAGCATTCGGCGCCGCCGCGGCCCTGTTGGCCATGGTCGCGTCGGGCGCAACCGCACAAGACGAAAGCACCAACCAGGTCGCCGCGAAAACCGCTTGGAGCGTGTTCGAGGACGCCGACCCGAAAGAGTGCTGGGCCGTCAGTTCACCCACCGAGACGGTGAACACCAAGGATGGGCGCGTCGTCGCCGTCCGCCGTGGCGACATCTTGCTGATGACCTTCTTCCGGCCCGGCGCGGGCGTGGACGGTCAGATCACCTTTACCGGCGGCTACCCCTTTGCGGGCGGCTCGACCGTGAACGTCAATATCGGCGGCACCGAGTTCGAGATGTTCACCGAGGGCGAGTGGGCCTGGCCGGCAAGCGCGTCCGACGACGCCAAGATCATCGCGGCGATGAAGCGGGGCGCCGATGCCGTGCTCACCGCGCGGTCCGGGCGGGGCACGGTCACCAAGGACACGTTCTCGCTCCTGGGCTACACCGCCGCCCTGGAAGAAGCCGAGAACCGCTGCAAGTAAGCCTGGCCGCAAGCTAGCCGATGACGTCGCGCGGGGCCGCCGCGCGGCGCAAACGGTCGTTGATCGCCCGGCCCAACCCGCTGTCCGGGATCGGTGCCACGGCGATTCCGCCCACATTCGCGGCGTCCAGCCGGTGCAAATACCCGAAAAGATGCGCGGCCGCTTCCACCAGGTCGCCGGTGGGCGACAGGTTCAGGTCGCTCTCCATCGGCCCGAAGCCCAGCATCAGCTCGCCCTCGGCCACCTCGGTCGCGTTCAGGCGCACCGCCGCTCCCGGCGCGTAATGCGAGGTCATCTGCCCCGGCGCGGTCAGCGTGCCACCCTCGACGTGCCGCTCCAGCGATGTGCCCAGTGCAGCCTCAATGGCCTCTGCCGGAATGCCCCCGGGCCGCAACAGCGTCGGCGCGCCGTCCAGCCCCAGGATGGTCGATTCCAACCCCACGTCACAGGCTCCGCCCTCGACGATCGCCTCGATCCGACCCGACAGGCCCGCCGCCACATGCGCCGCCTCGGTCGGGCTGATCCGCCCCGAGGGGTTGGCCGACGGGGCCGCCACCGGCCCGCCGAAGGCGCGCAGCAGCGCCTGCGCCACCGGATGCGCGGGCACCCGCACCGCCAGCGTGGGCAACTCCGCCGTCACCAGCGGGGACAGCCCCGCCCCGCCCCGGATCGGCAAGACCAGCGTGATCGCCCCGGGCCAGAAGGCCGTGGCCAGGATTTCCGCCGCGTCCGACCACTCCACCAGCGTCCTGGCGACGTCGGCGTCGGGCACATGCACGATCAGCGGGTTGAACCGGGGCCGCCCCTTGGCCTCGAAGATGCGCGCGACCGCGTGATCGTCCCGCGCATCCGCGCCAAGCCCGTAAACCGTCTCCGTCGGAAAGGCGACAAGCCCGCCCGCGCGCCAGACCTCTGCCGCCTGCGCATATCCCTCCGCATCGGCGGTCAGGTGTCGTGTCTCAAGTGTCATGGTCGGTCTGACGCCGCGTTTCTGTTGCCGTGTCGGGCGGGTGCAATAGTGTTGATACCAAGCCCAAGTCACAGTTACAGATGCCTGTGCCGGATTCCAAGCCGCGCCGCCCATCGCCATTCGGGAGATACCGATGCCCTACCGCGCCCCTGTCGAGGATTTTCAGTTCCTGTTCGACCACGTGGTCGGCCTGGACCGCGTCACCGCCACCGACCGCTTCGCCGAGGCGACGCCGGACGTCACCGCCGCGATCCTCGCCGAAGCCGGCAAGCTGTGCGAAGAGGTGCTGGCCCCCCTGCAACGCCCCGGCGACCTGCATCCTGCCAGGCTGGAAAACGGCGTCGTGCGCACCAGCCCGGGCTATGCCGAGGGCTACAAGGCCATCGCCGAGGGCGGCTGGGTCGCCATCGCCGCCGATCCCGAGCATGGCGGCATGGGTCTGCCGATGGTGGTCACAACCGCGGTCAATGACATGATGTCCGCCGCCTGCCTGTCGCTGCAACTCAGCCCGCTAATGACGCAAGGCCAGATCGAGGCGCTGGAACATCACGCCAGCGACGCGCTCAAGCAGACCTACCTGCCCAAACTGGTCAGCGGCGAGTGGACCGGCACCATGAACCTGACCGAGGCGCAGGCCGGCAGCGACGTCGGTGCGCTTTCCACCAAGGCCGTGCCCAATGGTGACGGAACCTACGCCATCACCGGCCAGAAGATCTATATCAGCTGGGGCGACAACGACTTCACCCCCAATGTCTGCCACCTCGTGCTGGCCCGCCTGCCCGACGCCAAGCCGGGGACCAAGGGCATCAGCCTGTTCCTCGTGCCGAAATTCATCCCGGACGAGAACGGCGAACCGGGCCGCGCCAACGATCTCAAGGTCGTCAGCCTGGAACACAAGATGGGCCTGCATGGCAGCCCGACTGCCGTCATGCAGTATGACGGCGCCACCGGCTGGCTGGTGGGCGAGGAACATGACGGGATGCGCGCCATGTTCACCATGATGAACAACGCCCGGCTGGGTGTGGGCACCCAAGGGGTGGGCGTCGCCGACGGCGCCTACCAGCACGCGCTGGCCTATGCGCAGGACCGCAAGCAGGGCCGCAGCTTGATCCAGAACGGCACCGGCACCATCATCGACCACGCCAACGTGCGCCGGATGCTGGCTACGATGAAGGCCGAGGTCTTTGCCGCCCGCGCCATCGCGCTTTCCTGTGCCGCCGCCATCGACATGGAAACCGCCACCGCCGAGCCCGACTGGGCCGCGCGCGCCGCGTTCCTGACGCCCATCGCCAAGGCCTTCGGCACCTATACCGGCATTTCCGTCGCCAACATGGGCATCCAGCTGCATGGCGGCATGGGCTTCATCGAGGAAACCGGCGCCGCGCAATACCTGCGTGACGTCCGCGTGACCGCGATCTACGAGGGCACCAACGGCATCCAGGCGATGGACCTCGTGGGCCGCAAGCTGATGGACGGGGGCGAGGCCGCCTATGCCCTCCTCGACGAGATCGAAAGCACCGCCGAGGCCGCCCGCGCAAAGCAGCCCGAGCTGGCCGAGCCGGTCTGGCAAGCCACCGAATCGCTGCGCGAGGCGACCGAGTGGATGGTCGCGCAGACCGAGATGAACAACCGCTTCGCCGGGGCCGTGCCGTTCCTGCGGGCCTTCGCGCGCGTCCTTGGCGGCCATGCGCACCTGCTGGCGGCGATGCACGACACCGATGGCACCCGCACGCGCCTCGCGCGGTTCTACATCACCCGTATCCTGCCCGAGGCGCAGGCCCATATCGCCCACGCCACCGCCGGGGCGGATGACCTCTACGCCCTCGCCCCAGAAGACTTCGCAGCCTGATGGCCGACGGAAGCAAGATCACCACCCCCTGGGACGAAGCCCCCGATCACGGCGCGGCCGTCGAGGTCGCGCCCGGCATCCTGTGGATCCGCCTGCCCCTGCCCATGGCGCTGGATCACGTCAACATCTACGCGCTGGACGAGGGCGACAGCTGGACCATCGTGGATACCGGCGTGCGCACCAAGCGCTCCATCGCGCTGTGGGAAGATGTCTTGGCCGGCCCCTTGCAAGGCAAGCCCGTCTCCCGCGTGATCCTCACCCACCACCACCCCGACCATATCGGCATGGCCGGCTGGCTGATGGACCGCTTCGGCGCGGAGCTATCAATGACGCGCACCGCCTACCTGATGGCCCGGATGCTGATCCTCGACGTAGAGGAGCGCCCCACGCCCCAGGCGCTCGAATTCTGGCTCCGCGCGGGCATGGATCCGGACATCTTCGAGGCCCGCAAGAACGACCGTCCGTTCAATTTCGCCGACAGCTGCGCGCCCATCCCCGTGGGCTATACCCGCCTGCAACAGGGCGGCACGCTCACCGTCGGGGGCCGCACCTGGGATATCCACGTCGGCCACGGCCACGCGCCCGAACACCTGACGCTCTGGTCGCGCGACGATGCGCTGGTGATCGCGGGCGACCAGATCATCTCGTCGATCAGTCCCAATATCGGCGTCTACCCGACCGAGCCCGACGCCGACCCGCTGGGTGAATGGCTGGAAAGCTGCGAACGTCTGTCTGCGCTTGCCCGCCCCGAGCAGCTGGTCCTCTCGGGTCACAAGCTGCCCTTCACCGGCCTGCCTACCCGAATGCGCCAACTGGCCGAGAACCACCACGGCGCGCTCAAGCGGCTTGAGAAACACCTCGCCACGCCCCGCACCGCGGCCGAGTGCTTCCCGCCGCTCTTCAAGCGCAAGATCGACGGCGGCACCTACGGCCTTGCCTTGGTCGAGGCGGTTGCACATCTCAACCACCTGCATCAGGCTGGCCGCATCACGCGGACCCTGAACGACGACGGCGCGTGGCTCTGGCAAGCGAAGGACTAGACCCGCCATGGACGACAAGATCGAGACCACAGCCGAACATGTCGAACGCGCGGTCTTCGCCCGCTGCCACGAGGTCCACGCCGATCCCGACACGCGCTGCACCGAGGTGCCCGATAAACTGGCCAACAAGCAGGCCGTGGCTGAAAAAAGCCCCGCGCAATGGGCCTACGAGCGGCTGATTCTCTATATCCAGAACTTCGAGAAGACGCTCGACAACGAGCACGAGGTCGCCATGGGCTTCGCCGGCGGCGGCCCCGGCACATTGCGGATCGAGGGGATGGGCTATTTCGACCCCGACATAGTCACCTTCTACGGCTCCGATCCTTCGGGCGCCAAGACTCAGTTGATCCAGCATGTCAGCCAGCTTGGCGTGATGCTCCGCGCCCTGCCCAAGCCGCCCGAGACCGCCGAGCCGGTGCGCATCGGCTTCCGCCTGGCGCAGGATCTCGAAACCTCGGCCTGACTGCGACGTTCCAGGCCGTGACAGCCACATCGGAATCCGTTATCCAGTCGCAAACAGTGACAACCGCACACAAGGATCGGGATCATGGCCAACGAACACAAGCACGGCGAAATGGATATCAAGGTTCAGGAAAAGACCTTCGAGGGCTTTCTAAAGGCTTCGGCCTATGTCGCGGGTGGGTCGATACTCTTTCTCGTGTTCCTGGCGATGATCAACGCCTGATTCTCACTGCGCCCGTCGGCGTGGTTGCAAAGGCCTCCGTGCGTCACCGCCGGGGGCTTTTGCCGTTCGACAGGGCTGCCCCGAGACGCGCCGTCCCAGCGGGATCGGCGCCCGTCAGCCCACCACGTACAGCATGAGGTATAGCGTCACGCCACCCGAAAGGATCGCAGCGATGACGTTCCTCGTCCATCCGCCCACAACGATTGTCGCAGCCGCCGCGGCCAGGCGCGCCGGGTCCGGCTCTCCCTCGGTCGCCGCGGGCCAAAGCACCAATGGCGCTACCAGCCCCGGCAGGATCGCCACAGCCGTATAACGCAGGTGCCGCAGCAGCCAGGGCGGCAGCGGCCTGTCCCCGACGATGCCGATAAAGAAGAACCGCAGCGCGTAACTGCCCAGCCCCAGTAGGACGATCACGGTCCAGACGGTCGCGCTGTCCATCACGCGCTCCCGTCCGGTTGCGTGCGCCGCTCGATCTCGGCCCCGGTCATCATCGCCAGGATACCGGCCGCGAACAGGCCGAGGTTATAGGGTAGAAAGGCAAGCACGAGTGCCGCCACCACCGACACCAGCGCCGCCGCCAGATGGGCGCGGGTCCGCAGCATCGGCATGATCAGCGCGATAAAGGTGATCGGCACCGCGAAGTCCAGCGCCATCCATTCCGGGATCGACGCGCCAACCACGGCACCAATCACCGTGAACAGGTACCAGAACGGACAAACCGGGGCGACCGTTCCCCAGAAATAGGCCAGCTTCTGGCGCAGCGTCCAGTGCCGCTCTCTTTCGTATCGCAAGGTCGCCAGGGCATAGCTCTGGTCGACGATGAAATACGCCGCCAACGCACGGTGCCACAGCGGCGCCGCGCCCAGATGCGGCGTCAGCGAGGCGGAATACATCGCCATTCGCAGGTTCACAGCCAACGCCGAGGCCAGAACCAGGATGACCGGCACGTTGTCGACCATTAGCTGCAACGCGGTGAACTGCGCCGCCCCCGCGATCACCGCCAGGGAAAAGGTCAGCGCCTCGAATACGTTCAGCCCGGCCTCGGTCGCCACCACGCCAAACAGCGTGGCAAAAGGCGACACCACCAGAATAAAGGGCGCCGCATCGCGCACCCCTTTCAAGAAGATCGACTTGGTGGTTTCGGTTGTCATCCCGACGCCCTAGGTTAGCATCTGTTGATGGCTGCCTATCCTGCAATGAGAGGGATCGCAATTGGCGAAGACCGACACTCCGACCGCGTATATCATCGCTCCCGACCCCAAGGCGCCGCGCCTGACGCGGGCCGTGGACGGAGTGGACCATGACGGCAATCCGACGAATATCGCCGTGGTCGAGGAACGTCCCCTGACGATCTTCCTCAACGGTCAGGAAATCGTCACCGCCATGACCATCGGCGATTACCCCGACTATCTCGCCCTCGGCTTCCTGCGAAACCAGGGGATGCTCAAGGACGGTGAGATGGTCAAGGGCGTCGATTACGACGAGGATCTCGAAACCGTCGTGGTGCGCACCGATGGCGAAACCACCTACGAGGAAAAGCTGAAGAAAAAGACCCGCACCTCGGGCTGTGCCGTGGGCACCGTCTTCGGCGACATGATGGAGGGGCTGGAGGATACGACCCTGCCCGACCTGCGGGTGAAAACCTCGGACCTCTACGCACTCGCCAGCACGATCAACCGCACCCCGTCGCTCTATCTCGAGGCCGGGGCGATACACGGCACCGTCCTGTGCCAGGGCGACCGCCCGCTGGTCTACATGGAGGATGTCGGCCGCCACAACGCTGTCGATAAGATCGCCGGCTGGATGCTGTCGGAAGGCGTATCGCCCGACGACAAGCTGCTCTATACCACCGGACGCCTGACCTCGGAAATGGTCATAAAGACCGCCCTCATGGGTATCCCCGCGCTGGCCTCCCGCTCAGGTTTCACCGCCTGGGGGGTCGAGATCGCGCGCGAGGTCGGCCTCACCCTGATCGGCCGGATGCGCGGCCGCCGGTTCGTGTGCCTTGCGGGCGAGGAACGCCTGGTACGAGACGCCGACCCGTCCTCGATCCCGGACGAAGACAAGAAGCACCGCCGCAAAAGCGCCGACGCATGAGCTACCAGTTCCAGAGCAACGCCCCGCTCGGCGTCGAGCTGTTCATCAAGGCGTCGCACCGCCAACCCATGATGAACGCGCTGCACCGCGCCTACCTGCCGATGCAGGCCTTCATCCTCGGTCTGATGGTCTTCGTCATCGCGGGGTGTATCGCCATCGGCCTCCTGCTGATCGCATGGCTCGACGTGGACGGCACGATCGGCACCCTTCCGCTCACGCTGCTGCCCTTCGCCGTCGCCGCGCTCATCTGGTTCGGCTTCATGTGCAGCATCGCGCGCGGCATGTACCGCCGAATGCTCGACTCACCGCTCTACAATGGCCCCGTCCGCTACGACGTATCGCAAAAGGGCTTCGCCATGACTTCCGACACCGCCCGCTGGTCGGTGGATTGGCCCGCAATGGACAAGGTCACGCGCCACCCTTTGGGCCTCTTCATGTATGCTGGCGGCTTCATCTACGCCATCCCGAAACAGGCCGCGCCCGCCGATCAGTATGACGCCATGTGGGACGACATCAGACACTGGTTCGAGGCCTCGCAATGACCAGGCCCCTCGGCGTGATCCTCGCGGGTGGCCTCGCCACGCGCATGGGCGGCGGCGACAAGGGGCTGCTGCCCCTGGGCGAGGGCACGATCCTTAATCAGGTCATTGCACGCCTCGGCCCGCAGGTTTCCGAAATGGCCCTCAACGCCAATGGCGACCCCTCCCGCTTCGACGCGTTCGGCCTGCCCGTTTTGCCCGACCCCCTGCCCGATTTCCCCGGGCCGCTTGTGGGAGTTCTCGCCGGGCTCGACTGGGCCGCGACGCAGGGCGCCGACACGATCGTGACAGTCGCCGCCGACACGCCCTTCTTCCCCGAAACCCTCGTCGCCCACCTCTCCGACACGGCACAGGACATGCCTCACCCCCTCGTCCTTGCCGCCACCCCGCGCGGGGAGGACGAGAAAACCAAGTCCATGTCCCGCTCCGGCCTCATCCGCCACCCCACCTTCGGCCTCTGGCCCGTGGCCCTGCGCGACGACCTCCGCGCGGCCTTGCAGGACGGCCTGCGCAAGGTCGTGATCTGGACCGAAAAGCACGGCGGCCGCGAGGCGATGTTTGACATCCCCGGCGATCCGTTCTTCAACGTGAACACGCCCGATGATCTGGCGCGGGCGCAAGACTTGATGAAAGACCGAAAATGAAACTGTACGGCATCGTAGGGTGGAAGAATGCCGGCAAGACCGGCCTGATGGAACGCCTGGTGACAGAAATCACCGGCCGCGGCTTCACCGTTTCCACCGTCAAGCACGCGCACCACTCTTTCGACGTCGACCATCCCGGCAAGGACAGCCACCGCCACCGCGTCGCCGGCGCGACCGAGGTGCTTCTGGCCTCCCGCAATCGCTTTGCCCTGATGCACGAGCTGCGCGACGAGGACGAGGCCACGCTCGACACCCTCCTGTCCAAACTCGCACCTGTCGATCTTGTCCTGATCGAAGGCTACAAGCGCGACGCCCACCCCAAGGTCGAGGCACACCGCTCGGTCACGGGCAATCCGCTCATTGCACCCGATGACCCCACCGTCCGCGCCGTGGCCAGCGACACGGCGCTAGACCTCGACCGCCCGGTCTTCAACCTCGACGACACCAGTGCCATCGCCGATTTCATCCTCGCCGAGACGGGTCTGTGAAGACTTTCGACACGGTCGCCATCGTCGACTGGTCCGGCGGAAACGACACGGGAACCAGACCCCGCAAAGACGCGATCTGGCTGGGCATCACCCGCGACGGAACCGATGCCGAACCGCAATATATACGCAACCGTATGGAAGCCGAGACGATCCTCACCGATCTCATCGAGCCTGAGACCGCCGCCAATCGCCGCCTCTTTATAGGTCTCGACTTCCCCTTCGCCTACCCGTCGGGCTTTGCCCGCGCCCTTACCGGCACCGACGATCCCTTCGCCGTCTGGGAATGGCTGACCGACCACGTCACCGACACCCCCAAGGCCAACAACCGCTTCGAGGTCGCAGGCCAGATCAACCAAGTCCTCGGCAACGGCATCGGCCCCTTCTGGGGCAATGGCCGCCCCAATCACGACGTCCCCGGCCTGCCGCGCACCAAGCAAGGCTACCGCAATCTCTTTCCCGACCGCCGCGCGGTCGAAGAGCAAGCCAAGGGCAGCTTCACCTGCTGGCAACTCTCCGGTGCCGGCGCGGTCGGCGGCCAGGTCCTCACCGGCCTGCCCGTCCTGCACCGCCTGCGCCAGCGCTTCCCCGGGCTGATCGCCACATGGCCCTTCGAGCCACTCGACACCCCCGTCGCCCTGGTGGAAATCTGGCCCGGCCTCATCAACCCCATCGTCAAGCGGGCCGAAGCACGGGGCGGCATTCGCGACGCCCACCAGGTCCGCCTGCTGGCGCGCGCCGTCGCCCGCTTGCACCCCGGTGCGCTGGCCGCCATGCTGGACGTCGACGCCCCTGTAGAAGGCTGGATCATGGGGCTTGGACACGAGGACAAACTGATGGCCGCCGCCGACGACATCCTGCACCCCCCGCCGCTGCGCGACGACTGTTTCGCCCTGCCCGCCGGTGTGGACTGGACGCCGGTGGACGACGCGCTGGCCCTGCTACAAGACCGGCTTCACACGGTCGTCGGCACCGAACCGCTGCCCCTCGACCGCGCCCTCGGCCGGATCCTTGCCGCCGATGTGACTGCCAAACGGGCCAACCCGCCCCTGCCCAACACCGCCGTCGACGGCTATGGCTTCGCCCATGCCAGCCTGACGGACGGCAACCAGACCGTGCCCCTCATCCCCGGACGCGCCGCCGCCGGCATGGCGTTCGAGGGCACCGTTCCCCCGGGCCATGCCATCCGCATCCTCACCGGCGCCGCGTTGCCCCAGGGCGTCGATACGGTCATCCTGCAAGAGGACGTCACCGCCAGCGACACCGCTATCGCCTTCCGCTCCGGCATCAAGCCTGGCGCGAACACCCGCAAGGCGGGCGAGGACGTAAAGGCGGGCGACACCATCCTCCGCCAGGGCCGCAGGCTCACCCCCGCCGACCTCGCCCTCCTGTCGGCCACCGGGAACACCGACCTTTCGGTCCACACGCCGCTGCGTGTCGCGGTGCTGTCCACCGGCGACGAACTGGTCGAACCGGGCGCCACCGCCGCCCCCGGCCAGATCTTCGACGCCAACCGCCCCATGCTCCTGGGAATGGTCGAGCAATTCGGGTTCACGCCCATCGACCTGGGACGCGCCCCCGACAACCGCGACACGCTTCGCGCCACACTCGACCGCGGCGCGCAACAGGCCGACGTGATCCTCACCTCCGGCGGCGCCTCGGCGGGCGACGAAGACCACGTCTCGGCCCTCCTGAACGAGGCCGGCGCGATGTCGCAATGGCGCATCGCCGTCAAGCCGGGCCGCCCCCTCGCACTCGGCCTCTGGAACGGCGCGCCGGTCTTCGGCCTTCCCGGCAACCCGGTTGCCGCGCTGGTCTGCACACTGATATTCGCCCGCCCCGCGATGGGACTCCTGTCGGGTCAGGGCTGGCGCCACCCACAGGGCTTTCAGGTCCCCGCCGCCTTTTCCAAGTCCAAGAAACCCGGTCGCCGCGAATACCTGCGCGCCCGCGTCACCGACGGACAGGCAGAGGTCTTCAAATCCGAAGGTTCGGGCCGGATCAGCGGCCTCAGCTGGGCCGAGGGACTGGTCGAGCTTCCCGACGGTGCGGCCACGATCTCCCCCGGCGACCCGGTCACCTACATCCCGTTCGCCAGCTTCCTCTAGGCAGTCGCTCTCACCGGTCCCGAAATACTCCCGCCGGAGCGGTATCCTTGTCGTGTCATACCTTCTCGTCGCGTGTCATCGAATGGCGGCATAGCACGACTCTTGAATGGATCGCGAAGCGTCAGGAGGTTTGATTTCTTCGATCACACACCTGCCCTGACTTGTTAACGTGCCGGACGGCTATGTACGGCCCAAGCTGATGTCCACTGGTTCTTGTGTGCCGCAAGCAGCTACATCAGAGCCGGGATTGATGCGCGCCGCACTTCGACGACACCTGCAGTTGCCCAAAATATTGGACGCTGAAGCGTTATCGATCCTTCAAAGCGAACTGGCTCGCCGGAAAAGAAACCTGTTCTCTTGAGTGCTGCATAGGGGCGATCGGCAAGACCTTGGACAGCAACAACGTGCATGCCTGCGCCGTACTGCTGGTAACCTGGCCCAAGCGGTATGCTGAACCGTCCGCCAACCACCCGGTTCAGGCCAAACTTGCACCTATGGCAAAATGAGCATTAATTTCCCTGTAGGATTTGAAGGTTTGGCGAACTATTCAAAACACTTTGAAAACCTGCAGATGCTGCTCCTGCGATAACAACTTCTCGGTTTCTCGTGAGTTTCGCACGATTTACCTGCAAATGCTGTAGACTATCGGCATAGGTTGCGACGACGGCATCCCGCACTCTCCGCTCCAGTTACCTTTTTCTTCGTGATATTGCGACTCCAGCTTCCTGCTCAACAATACCATTAAAACGATGGCCGCTTTGCCATTGGACGAATGAACTTTTGCAAATGCAGCGAAGGTCGCCTCGCTGCCCGAACGGAGCCAAAGGCCCTCCCGGTTGAGTTCATGCCTTCGGCGCATGATGTGGTCAGACGATCTCGACCCCCGCCGTTCGAAACCCGTCGAGCTGCGCGTGGGACGCGGCTCTGTTTGTCACCAGCGCTCCGATCGTCTCCACCTCCCAGGAACGCACTCGGCTGGTGCCTCCCAGCTTGGAATGATCCGCCAGCAAGATCGCCCGACCTGCCTGCGCTGCCATTGCGGCAGAGATTTCGGCCTCTTGCAGGTCGTAGAAATATGTCCCCTTTTCGGGATGCACAGCGACCGGCGCGGAAAAACACAGGTCCACCTCGAAACGCCGTATTTCCGAAAGGGTCAGCTCGCCCACCGTGGCGGGCACATCAGCTGCAATCCGACCGCCCACAAGGAGTACATCCATGTTTGCGGCCTGCAACGTCGCGGCGATATCCAGAGAATTTGTTATCACCGACACGCTGGGCACCTTCGCAAGCTCCCGAGCGAACACGGCAGTGGTCGACCCGGCATCCACCATGATCGTTTGCCCCGGCTGGATCAGGCCGACCGCTTTCTTTGCGATCTCGGACTTGGCCCGGATCTGGTTCACCATGCGCTTTTGAAACGGGTCCTCTGTCCGCGCCTCGGGCAGAACGGCACCGCCATGCACCCGTGCCACCTTTCCCGCCTCTTCAAGGTCGAGCAGGTCGCGCCGCACGGTCTCGCGCGACACCCCCATCATCTCGGCCAGATCATTTGCGCTCACCTGGTGGTTGGCCGCCAGCATCGACACGATCCGCTGATGACGCTCCTTCGCCCACATTATGCCGTCCCCTTGTTGCCGCCACGCCGTCGCATAAGCGCCAGTAACACCTTCATAGATAGGACGGCCAAGCAAACAACCGCCATTACGCAAGTCGAGAAGGCCGCTGCCTGCGACGTCAGCCCGGCATCGTCCAGTCGCATGATCGTCACGGCGGCCACGCTCAGGTCCGGTGTCGTCAGGAACACGACCGCCGACAGTGTCACCATGGAGCGCATGAAGAGAAAGAAGAAAACCGAAACCAGCATCGGCGCGATGAACGGCACCACGATGTCCCGTGCCGTACTGCCCAGCCCGGCACCAAGGCTATTGGCCGCTTCCTCTAGCGCCAGAGGTAACTGGCGGAAGCCGGTCATCAGCGTCAGGAAGCTCTGTGTGTGGTAGTGGTAAAAATTTATGATCGCGATCAGCGCGGCGGTACCGTAGAGCAGGTAAAGCGGCGTCGCCGTGGAATTGAACGTCAGGATATAGGCCAGACCCAGAACCATGCCCGGTACAGCCGCCGGCATCGCGGCCAGGATCTGGATCGGTTGCGCCACCGCCTTGGGCAGGCGTCGCAGACCGAGACCCAGAAGGAAAACCGCGACGGTCCCGCCGGCAGCGGCAGCCAGCGAGATCACGACCGTCATCCAAAGCGATGAATACCCGCCCGCCAGCGTGATATCGTAATGCTTGGGAGACAGCGCCATGTTGTAGGGCCATAGTGTGACGAAGCTGGCATAGACCACGATCCCGATCACCGAAACGATCCCGGCACAGATCAGCAATGACAGCGCCGCCATGCTGATGTCACGCAGCGGAGCGAAACTGGGTCGATAGGGCTCTTGCCCGGTGACTTGTCCGGCCTGCTGCCGTTTCATTGCCTGCCGCTCGATACTGTAGGAGATCACCGTGGGCAGCAGCAGCATGATGCCCACCACGGCCCCCATGTTGAAGTTTCGCTGCCCCACGACCTGGCTATAGATCTCGGTCGCCAGCACGGAATAATCGCCGCCGATCACGGCTGCGTTGCCAAAATCGGTGATAGTGATGGTGAAACAGACGAAGGCCGCGTTCAGGATGCCGAAGCGCGCGGCGGGCAGGGTCAGATCGCGGAATTGCCGCCACGGCGGCGCTCCCATGACCTCAGCGGCCTCGTAGGTGCGGGCGTCCAAGAGCACCAACGCCGCGCCGATGATCATCACGGCCTGTGGCAGCGCGTAGAGGGTGTTCGCGATCAACAGGCCCCAGAACCCGTAAATCTCAATTTCAACCCCAAGCACGCGACTGATTACGCCGTTGCGGCCCAGCAGGAAGATCAGCCCGAGCGCCTGTACCAGCGAGGGGGCCAGCAGAGGCAGAACGATAACGCTGCGTATCAGCCACTTGCCGCGAAAGTCACAACGGTAAAGGCCATGCGCGATGATGAACCCGAGGAACACACTCAGCGCGGTGGTCGCGCCACCCATCGCCAGCGAATGCCGCGTGGCCCGCCAGAACCCGGACGAGCCCAGCACTTCGGTGTAATTGCCCAACCCGTAACTGTCGCCGACCGTGATCGAGCGCAGGAATACGATCACCATCGGGTAGGCGAAGAACAGGATCAGGCCCAGCAGCGGCAACCCGATGCAAGCCAGCGTCAGCAGGCGGTCGGCGTCAATTCGGCGGCGCGTACGGGCGCGGGATGACGTCTCGGTGACGCTCATGCCGAGACCGCCCCGGTTCCTGCAGTGTCGTCAATGACCCATGTGCAGGCTTCGGGTGCGATGTTCAGCTCTACGCGGTCGCCCGGGTGATATGGACTGCCGCCATGCGTTTCGACCCAAAGCGACCCGGCGGGGCCGTCCACTTCCAGACGCCGCAGGTTGCCCAGGAAACTGATGCTGCGGACGACGGCCGCGCCGGTTTCGGAAGGGGTCACCTCGATCTGCTCGGGTCGGATACAGGCAAGATAGCTGTCCTCTGACGCAGGACGAGTCGACACGAGGTCGGGAAAATGCTGCGCGACCGTGTCGGCAGAGAGCAGGTTACTGATCCCCATGAACTCCGCGACAAAGCGCGTGGCGGGTCGGTGATACAGATCCTCCGGCGTCCCCGCCTGCACCACGACCCCGTGGTTCATGCAGATAATCTTGTCGGCCAGCGCCAGCGCTTCTTCCTGGTCATGCGTTACCATCAGCGTCGGTATGCCCAGCGAGCGCTGCACCTGTCTGATCTCGTCGCGCAGCACCGAGCGGACCTTGGCATCGAGCGCCGATAGCGGCTCGTCGAGCAACAGGACGCGCGGATCCACGGCAATGGCCCGCGCCAGCGCAATGCGCTGTTGCTGTCCGCCTGACAGTTGCCCCGGCAGGTTTTCGGCCACCTGCGGCAGTTTCACCAGCGCCAGCAACTCCTGCACCCGTGCGGCGATGTCGTTTTTCTGAACGCCCCGAATCTTAAGTCCATAACCGATATTCTCGGCCACCGTCATATTCGGAAAGAGCGAGTATGATTGGAACACGATCCCGAACCCCCGCTTGCGCGCCGGAAGATCCGAAAGGGTCGCGCCCTCGAGCGTGATCGTTCCTTCATCCAGTTCGGTCAGCCCTGCGATCAGCCGCAGCAAAGTCGTCTTGCCGCATCCCGACGGGCCGAGCAAGCAGACGAACTCGCCTTTCTCGATCTCGATCGACACGCGGTCGAGGGCGGTGAAATTGCCGTAGGTCTTGGTGGCGTCGCGGACTATCAGATACATGTGGGGCGTGCTTTCTCATTCGTCGGGGAGGTTCGCGACCGGCCCGTCAAGTGTCGGGGCGGCCAAGGCCGCCCCGGTCTCGGGCTTAGCGCCCGAATTTTTCTTTCCACTGATCTTTTACGGCCGTCTGATCCTCCGCCGCCTTGATGAAATCAATATCCGCCAGGATCGTCGAGATGTCCGCGGGAAGGCCGGCTTTCTCGGCCGCCTCCGACGCATCGACACCCGGCACAGTGATCAGCGCCTTGTAGGTCTGGTAAAGGCCGATCGCCTCGTCGGACATGGTCCAGTCCAGGAAGGCTTTCGCCGCTTCCTTGTTGTCCGAACTTGCCATCAGGCCCGACGCTTCCAACTCGTAGCCCACGCCGCCCTCGGGAAAGACCATCGCCAGCGGATAGCCCTCTTCGATCGACTGCATCGCGGTGAATGCCAGTGAAATGCCGACGGTATATTCACCCACGCGGGCGGATTTGCATGGCTTGGAACCCGAAGAGGTGTATTGCGCCATGTTGGGATCGACCGCGTCCAGCTGTGCCCAGCCGGCCTCTTCGCCCATGCTCTGCAGCACGGCGTTGACGTGCAGGTAGCCAGTACCGGAGGAATTCGGATCGGGCATAAGGATCTCGTCCTTGAATGCCGGGTCTTCCAGGTCGGCCCAGCTCGATGGCATCGGCAGGCCTTTTTCCTCGAGCCGTGCGGTGTTCACGCAGAAGGCGCCCATATACCCGATGGGGGCGAACCACTTGCCGTCGCCACTGCGGAATTTCTCGGGCAGCACGTCAGAGCCGGCAGCCTCGTAGGGTTCCAGCATTTCAAGGATCTGAGGGTCCATCATCGCACTGACAGCCCAACCCCAGATCACGTCAGCCTGCGGATTTTCGGCTTCGGCCAGCAGCCGCGCACCGAGCTTGCCGGTGGACAAGCGCAGGACGTTGATCTCGGTGTCCGGCATGGCGGCCTGTGCCGCTTCCACGTAGGCCGCAATTTCCTCTTCCTCGAGGGCGGTATAGACGGTCAGTTCATCGGCCAGCGCCGGCGCGGCAAGGCCAAGCGCCGCGATCGACAGCGCGGTGGTCTGTGTCCAGGTTTTCATGGTGATCTCCTTGTTGGTTCGGTTCTGTTGGCCCGGACCTGTATCCGGAAGACTGCGGACCCTTGCGATGGCCCGTTCTGGTTGCCCGACATGAAGTACGAGTCTGGGGTTATTTGTGTAGTCTTGCGTTTTTGTGGCATTTGTCTACGATAAATTTTCAAAGCACATGTTTCGCGGCCCGCCGCTCGCCGCATTTGAGGAAAAATCATGCAGTCTCTCTCGACCTTTCCGGAAACAGACCGGCTCGCCCAGTTCGCCGAAGGTTTGGCCGACGTTACGGACGCCATGGCGATGACCTATTTCCGCAAGCCGCTGGAAATCGAGGCAAAGGACGACGACTCGCCCGTCACACAGGCCGACCGTGCCATCGAGGCCGAGATGCGGCGGCAGATCACGCAAGCCTTCCCGACTCACGGCATTCTGGGAGAGGAACAGGAGAGCGCGCGACTGGAGTCCTCGCATATCTGGGTCATCGACCCGATTGATGGCACCAAGAGCTTCCTCTCCGGCATGCCTACCTTCGGCACGCTGATCGCCTGCCTCTCCGATGGCACGCCGGACCTCGGGGTGATCTCTATTCCGCCCACTGGCGAACGCTGGACCGGCCAGCGCGCTCAGCGCACAACCCTCAACGGCACGCCCTGCCAGACCAGTGGGAGAACGGCTCTGGCCGACGCGATCCTCTACACGACCAGCCCGGACAATTTCGACGCGACCGGACTGGCGCAATTCGAGACGCTATCGGAAAAGGCTGCCATGCGACGGTTCGGCGGCGATTGCTACGGCTACGGTCTTTTGGCCTCGGGCCATGTCGATCTGCTGTTCGAGATGAACTTGCACCCCTATGACTACATGGCGCTCATCCCGGTGGTCGAAGGGGCGGGAGGTGTGATCACTGACTGGGATGGCGAGCCTCTCACATTGGCATCGGACGGCAAGATTATCGCCGCCGCCAGCGCCCCCCTGCACGCAGAGGCCCTGGCTGCTCTGAGGACAACGCCATCCCGCCCGTGACCCGTGCTGGCAAGCTGGAATGTTGTTTGCCGCAGAAGCCTCTTGCGGCCAAAGGCTGGTCCAAGCCCTCAGCTGACAGATCTGAGGTGCTGCTAGGTCCCTAGGCACCTGCCTCGTTCAGTGTCTGCTGTCTGATTCCTCTGATCCGCTCCGGCTCCAGCAAGTGAAAAAAGCTTTCGGCAGCTGCGTTGTCGTGGAATTTCCCACACCGGCTCAGTCTTGCTTCGAGATTGTTCTGACGCAGGAACGTCTGCCAATCCCGGCTTGTGAACCGCGACCCCTGAGCGGAATGCACTGTCACCTGGCTTTCTGGCTTACGACGCCAGAGGGCCGTGCGCAGGGCCTGCAACGCCAGATCGGTGGTCATGCGCGATTGTGCCGGCCAACCGACAAACCTCGCTGGTGCTGCAAGTCTGCTCGGCTTTCTGGCCGGCAAAGACCCTTGCGGAACTGAAAGATTCAATTTCGGTTAGGCTACCTTGTCCCGTCTGACCTTCCGCCATCGCGGAGCGCATCGTGACCAGCGATGCGCGGACATGTTCGTGACCGGGTTGCCTATTCTTGCTCTCCACTTTTTTAGTGGAGTTTCGTTGGATCGGGGTGGTCGATCGGTGTCGGCAATGTGGCCGGATGGTAACCTGACATGCCCATCATGCGCCGCAGTGTCATGCCGAACTCCTGCGCAAGTGCCACGATGACAGCGGCCATATCGGGCCGGACAAGGTTCGCAGCCATCAGGAACGCATCCTCGCGCTCGCCCTCCGCGGCGTGGGCCACGATATTGGCGAATGTCGCCTCATCGCCGCCCAGACACCTGCACTGCACCTGGTGGCGCACCAATGGGCGGCGGCCGTGCTTGGCACAGAGGCTGCACATTTGTTCGAAATTCTGCAATTCCCTGCGTCCCGCCCTGGGACCGAGAGCCGTTGCAAAATCATTCCAGACAAGGCTTTGCGCGTCCGGCCCGTCGAACCACATGCGCAAATAGATTACAGCGCTCGCCTCTACCGGATCGAGATCGTGAAGGAAACCGACGGGTGCGCCGCCGCGGCGTTCAGGTCGATCCATCATTTCGTAAGGATCAATTTGCCGGCGCGCGTAATACGCAGAGTGTAGACCTGATCGTATAGCTGGATATGCGCCAGCCCGCCGCCATCCGTCAGCTTGCTCGCATAGTGCAGCGGGATCGTGTCGACCTCGGTCGCCCCGATGAGCGATGTATTGTCCATGGCGCCCATTCCGCCCTCCTGTCTCTCATGGTTTCGGCGCCCACGAATTGTTGCCGGGCACGATGTCGGAGGATCGGGATACTTCGGCCTGAGTGCCGATACGGCTCCGGGACCCTCCTTGAATTCGGATCTGTCGGGCGACCCCTGCACTAGAGCGCTTGGGAATGGCTGGATCCGTTTAATCTGACTTTTTTAGTAAGAATTGTCAATTGTTCGAAATTGATTTGTTTTCAATGGCTTGAAAATTCTTCCCTTGAATCGCCCGAGTTTTGCGCCTTGGCTTCCCTGAAAGCGCTCGTACCAGGACTCGACGTGCAAATATCGTCGGGTCCGATCTGTTCGAGCTCTTCCTACACAGCGGACGCCCGGCCATGCGAGCAAGCAGCGTATCCTTTCCGGGAACGCCGCCAGGCGCCGCTGATAAACTTCCCCGATAAGAATGGCCTGCCGGCATCAAAGCGGCTCAGTCCATCATCGAGAAGTAATTCGCCTGGCGATCCACCAGTTCTTCATGCGTACCCGCCTCCACGATCCGGCCTTCGTCAAGAACCACGATGCGGTCCGCGTGCCGAACGGTCTGAAGGCGGTGGGCGATGACGAGCGTCGTGCGCCCCTTAGACAAAGTATCCAACGCCGCCTGCACCTTGCGCTCCGTGCCCCTGTCCAACGCCGAAGTGGCCTCGTCCAGAAGCAGGATAGGGGGGTCGCGCAGGAAGACACGCGCGATGGCCACGCGCTGTTTCTGTCCGCCAGAGAGCATGACGCCACGTTCGCCCACCATGGTGTCGAGACCATCGGGCAACTCCGACACCATCTCGGACAATTGTGCCTGCCGAACGGCGTGCAGTATCTCCTCGTCGGATGCGTCAAGCCGCCCGTAGGCGATGTTGTCGCGCAGGGTGCCTCCGAACAGGAAGACATCCTGCGATACCAGCCCCACCTGCCTCCGCAGGCTGTCGAGGGTCATGTCCGCGACGGACCGGCCATCAATCCGGACGTCGCCAGACGTCGGTGCATAGAACCGCGGAAGCAAGGCCATCAGCGTGCTTTTGCCCGCGCCGGACGGCCCCACCAGCGCAACCGTCTGGCCTGGCTCGACGGAGAGGGACACGCCGTGCAGCACACCTCGCGCGCCGTCGTAGGTAAAGGTCACGTCGTCGAATTCGATCCGCCCGGTCAGGTCCGGCGCGGGCCTGGCATCCGGCGCGTCGGCGATCTCCGCCCGCTCTGCAAGCAGCGCCTGAAACCGCTGGAACCCGGCGATGCCGCGCGGATAGGTCTCGACCACCGCCGCGATCTTTTCCAGCGGGCGGAAGAATACGCCCACCAGCAGCAGGAAAGCCACGAAGCTGCCCGTCGACAACGAACCGGAAAAGACATAGCCTGCGCCCGCCACCATCACGATCACCTGCACAGAGCGCAGCCCCATGTAATGCAGCGTCGTCAGCGCCGCCATGATGCGGTAGGCCTCCAGCTTGGTCTTGCGATACCCGCGGTTGGCATCCGCGAAAAGTTCGCGTTCATGCGCCTCGTTGGTAAAGGCCTGCACCACGCGAATGCCGCCCAGCGTTTCCTCCAGCCGCACGTTGAACTGCCCGACCCGGCCATAGATCGCCTGCCACGCCCGGGTCATGCGTCCGCCATAGACCGCCAGAAGCACCACCATCACCGGCACGATCACCGCCGTCATCAGCGCCAGCGGCACGTGCAGCCACAGCATCAGGGCGAAGGCTCCGATGAAGGTCATGATGGCGATGAACAGATCCTCGGGGCCGTGATGCGCCACCTCGCCGATCTCTTCGAGGTCGCGGGTGACGCGCGCCACCAGCTTGCCGGTCTCGGCCTTGTCGAACCAGCCCCAGTTCAGCCGGGTCAGGTGGTCGAAGGCGCGGGCGCGCATCTCGGTCTCGATGTTGATGCCCAGCTTGTGGCCCCAGTAGATCACAACGGCCATGAGGCCTGCGTTGATCAGGTACACCACCACCAGTCCGACGGCGGCCCACATGGTCAGCGCCCATTCCCCGCGCGGCAGCAGATGGTCGATGAACCCCGCCACGGCCAGCGGAAAGGCCAGTTCCAGCAAGCCCGAGATCACCGCGCAGCCGAAATCCAGCCAGAAAAGGCCCATATGCGGGCGGTAATACTCGAAAAACTGGCGCAGCATGGGAATTTCCTCGGGACCGGGCCGCGTCTGACCGGCGCGGCTCATGCTCTCGATCCACCGTTTAAAAGAGCATTGCGCTGCCGTCCAGTAGGCGGCCGTCCGCGACTCACCTTTCTGAAATCCTCTTTCGGTCAACCACTTGCGCGCTTGCTCCACCTCGAACTTTTCGGTGGCGAAAAAAATTTGGCGGTCGCTTTCGGGGAACGGCAGGCTGGCCAGTGCCGACAGCGGCGTTCCCCCCTTGCCCCGGATACACCAGCGCAGTGTGACACCTTCGGGATGCAGTACCTTCTGAATGTCTTCCGAATGCGGCACGACGATCGCAGCCGCGCCGCACGCGTCGCGCGGCAAGGCGGAGAGGATCCGATGCGGGCGGCTTCGGATGCCTCGGCATGGTGCGCGAACCTTGCGAACTGAAAAGGCGGGAAATCGCAGAGGCGCGACACCGAACCGACCGCGCATTCGCGGTGAACCTCATTCCAGCTGCGACCGACCCCGACCTCTTCGCCGAACAGCTGAGGGCCTGTAAGGACGAAGGCATCGAAACTCTGGCCTTCTTCCGGGACGTCATGCCGGAGGCCGTTGCGCGCGCCAACGACCTTGGTCTGCAGGTCGTCTACCAGGTGGGCTCGGTCGGCCAGGCCCGCGCCGCGGAAGCGGCCGGCGCGGCCGCAATCATCGCCCAGGGCGTCGAGGCAGGCGGCCATGCGCACGGCGCCGTATTTTCTCTGGTTCTGGTGCCGCAGGTGGCCGCCGCAACCGACTTGCCTGTTATCGCCTCGGGCGGTTTCGCGACCGGGCGCAGCCTCGTCGCGGCCTAGGCGCTCGGTGCGCAGGGCATCTATTCCGGCACGGCGTTCCTCGCGGCAACGGAGTCCTTTGCGCACGATCTGCACAAGCAGCGCGTCGTGGAGGCGGCGTCGGACGAGACGGCCCATACGGACGCCTTCGTCATCAACTTGCCCAAGGGCGCCGCGATCAGGGTCCTGCGCTCCGCCGTGACCGACAGCCTGGGCGACCGACTCTTCGGCCACGACCGCGAAAAGATTCCCCGCCAACGGATCGCCGACGAGGACGGCAAGCCGATCTATCGCTGGAGCACGGATTCCCCGCTGCCGATATCGTGGCGGATATCCTCGAGGAGGCCCGCGCACAGGTTGCCCGGATCCGCGGGAACTGATGCGTGCAATGCCCGACAAAGGCTGTCGGCGCCTGTAATGCGCCTGTCATCAGCCAGCCATCATGGATCTCAGCTGCCCCAATGAGGCTTCACGATCTCCGTGTCGCTCACCAGGCGCATCCCCAAATGGGCCGGCGGCGATCCGACGGCGCATCCGCCGCGGGCGGGGTCGCGGATAAGGTAGGACATCGCGGCGACATGTTCGCCGCCGACGTAGAACGCAGGACAGCGTGACGGATCGGCGTCGCCCGATGCGCCTGAGAAACATTCCTGCGTCCACTCCCATACGCTTCCGTCAAGATCGGCAACACCCTCTGGAGAGGTCGAAAAACTCCCCCGCGGCTTCAGCGCACGCGGCGCCAAGCCTTCGACCAAGTAGGTCGAGGCCCATGTGAGCGAAGGATCGGTGAAGATCGGATCGGCTTCGTCCGGCAGAACGGATGCCGCCATCTCGGTCCACTCGCCTGCGGTGGGCAGTCGGAAAGTCACGCCTGTCGCGTTATTGATCCACTCAAGATATTCACCGACATCGACAAAGCTCAGGCCCGTCGCGGGCGTCGCCTGCGCGTCCTGGTCCGGCCGGACCCGCAGACGCAGGGTGCAGGCGCCCTGATCGTGGCAAATGTTCCATTCGGCCACGCTGACCTCGTACTTCTGGACGTAGAGCTTTGCTCCGGTCGACAGCGTGACGGGGGTTGCCGCCATTTCCGGCAGCTGCGCCGGATCGTATCTGGCACCGCGCCGGGTCAGCGCGGTGCCGAGAAGAACCGCCGCGATGACCAACAGCGCAACCAGAAGAAGGGACACCTTCAGGCCGAGCTTCCATGTCATCGCGGCGGTCATGTTCCCGCTCCTTTCGATCAGCTTTCGAACGGTCGCGGCTCCACGACCTGTTCCATCAGGGTGGTGTTCCACTCGCCCTCGACGACGAAGTGCGCGGTCCCGCCCAGCATCGCGCCGATGATCAGGTTGTGGTTCACGTAGGCATAGACGCCCGGCTGCTCGAAGGTGTACATCGCCGCCGCCGCGCTCCCGCCACGGACGAACCACGTCTCCATGCCCGTGAGCGGCGGATCGGTGAACGAGCTTTCCCAGACATAGTTGCCATGCCCGCCGATCAGGTGCGGACGGCTGTCCACGTTGCACGAGTTGTGCACCATCAGGACCGTCTCGCCGACCTTCGCCTTCAACGCGTGTTCGCCGGTCAGCGCACCGACCGCGCCGTTTAACACCTGGTGCGTCGGCACGAGCGTGCGCATCGCGTCAAGACTGTCGGCATAGTCGTCGCCGGCGGCGTCATAGCTCTTGTAGTCGCCGTTCTCGTCCATCGGAAGGTAGTAGTCCTGCTCACCGATATAGGCGATGCTGTCATAGCGCAGCGGATTGCCCTGCCCGTCTTTCAGCCCGTCCCGCGGCAGCACCATGATGGCGCCGTTCATGCCATGCGCGACGTGATACGGGATCATCGCGCCACCCGGGGCACAGTGATAGGTAAAGCATCCCGGTTTGGTCGCCTTCCAGCGCAGCACGCATTCCTCGCCGGGATAGACATGGGTCAGGCCACCGCCGCCCAGCGCACCCGTGGAGGCGTGGAAGTCGATATTGTGCTCCATCATCGAATCTGCGGGGTTGCGCAGGGTCAGCTCGACCATGTCGCCCTCGTGGCAGATGATCAGCGGGCCGGGCACCGAACCGTTATAGGTCAACGCCCAGACGCTGGCCCCGGTGTCTTCGTCGACGACCATCAGGCGCTCTTCGGTGACCATGGTGATCTCGATGATCTTGGGCCCACCGGTGGCGACCTGCTCGTGTTCCGGCGCGAAGGGCGGCGCCACAAGCTCCTGCTTGACGCGGGTATAGCCTGACAGGTCCGCCGGTTTCGCGGTGCTGGCGGACGCACCGTCTGCGGCCGCCTTGTGAAGGTTACGCGAGACCGCGTCGGCCTTCAGCGGCTGCTGCGGGCGGCGGGCCGCCATTGCGCCCGCGCCGGTCATGGCGGCGGCGCCGGCCAGGATCGATCCACGCAGCACGTTGCGGCGACTGGTTTTCATAAGGCCTGGGTTGATGAACTTGGTCATTCTATCCTCCTGGGAAATGGGTGCGGCGGGCAACCCCGCGCGCACCGCTGCATCACATGTTGCTCAGTTGCTCTTCGAAACGGGCCTTGGCCTTCTTCGGCACGCGCCCCTCAAGAAAGCCCTCGGGCGCCTCGACATCGCCAACGGCGATGGTCATCACCATTCCCATGGCGTAGTGCGGCTTGCAGATCACGGCATAGACACCTTCGGTGTCCAACGTGACCTCGATCTGCTCGTTGATCTTGCCCTTGAAGCCCTCGGCGCCGTCCGGGATCATGTCCTTCGCGGTCTCGGCGTTGTGGCCCTTGTCGGCGGCGACGAACTTGATCGTGTCGCCGGGCGCGGCCTGCACGAAGGCCGGCTCGAATACCATGCGCTCGCCATCCGCGCCCTTGTTCAGCATCTTGACTTCGAATGTTTCGGCGAAGGCAGCGCTCCCCATCAGGGCCGCGAGTGCCAGGCCGGTTGCCAGTGTGCGGATCATCGGTCTCTTCCTTTCGGATTTCTGTTTCGGTTGACTGAAACATACCGCGTCCCCGCCGATCGCTTTTTGCTCTGGCACAAACTTCTGCGCGATGACGTGGAAAATGCGTGTTGGTCCGACGCCCCGGAATGTGGCAGAACCCCGGGCATGGATCCTTCCCCTTCGCGCAAGACACTGCCGCGACTCGACGAGAGCCTGCTGACGCACCTGCCGCCGTTCTCGCGACTCGAGAAACGGCAGATCCGCACGGTCTTGGATCAGGCGTCGTCCCGGCGCTACGACGAGGGCGTGGCGATCTTTCAGGAAGGGCACGCGGCGGAGCGTTTCTTTATGCTGCTGGACGGTTACGTCCGGGTCGTGCGCATCACTCCCACCGGCGAACAGGTCACCGCCCTGCACATCCCTCCGGGCCAACTGATCGGCATCGCCAGCGCCATCGGACGCGATACCTATCCGGCGACCGCGATGACCGCGTCGGAATCGCTCGCGCTCAGCTGGCCGATGCACCTGTGGGACAGCTTCGTCGCGGAATACGACGGCTTTGCCACCGAAACCTACAAGACGCTGGGCCAGCGGCTCGGCGAAGTGCAGAACAAGATCGTGGAAATGGCCACGCAGCAGGTCGAACAGCGGGTCGCCAACGCGCTTCTGCGTCTGGTCAACCAGACGGGCCGCAAGGTGGAAAACGGAATCGAGATAGATTTCCCGATCACGCGACAGGATCTGTCCGAACTGACCGCGACCACCCTGCATACCGTCAGCCGCCTGCTCAGCGGTTGGGAAAAGCAGGGTCTTGTCGAAAGCCGGCGCAAGCGCATTGTCGTGCGCGACCCGCACGCGCTGGTGGTTCTCAGCCAGAAATAACCGCAGTCAACTCCGCTCTGCCGCCTGCCTGAGTTCCGCCAGGAAGTCCTCCTCGTCCAGGTGATACTCGGCACAGGCGTCGGTCACGCTGTGAAACGGGCTGATCAGACACCCGACGCACAGCATCCCGTGTCGCACGAAGACCGGGATCGTCTGCGGCCACGCCGTCATCAGGTCAGCCAGGGGCAGATCGGGGTCGTCCAGGCGGGCGCGGGCCATAGGCTTTCTCCTTCCCCTCTCAGCCTAACCGGCCAATCGCACCGAACATTGCGCTGGCACAAACTTCGGCCTCAGAGGTGCGGCTACGAATGGGCATCCCGCTTTCAAGGAGGCCCGAACATGGCTGAAATTCTCACGAAATCCCGGGCGCGAAACATCTTCTACGGAGGCTCGATCTTCTTCGTCGCGGTCTTCGTGGCGATGACCGTCCACTCGCACCGCTACGTGGTGCAGACCTCGACCGCCGGAATGCCCCTCACCGAAGAGGTGCGCCACGGCAAACACGTGTGGGAGGAACATTCCTGCATCAACTGTCACAGCCTGCACGGCGAAGGTGCCTATTTCGCACCCGAGCTTGGCAACGTCATGACCCGCTGGGGCGTCATGGAAAGCCCCGACGACGCATTCGAGATGCTCAAGGGCTGGATCGAAAGCCAGCCCAGCGGCATCGAAGGACGCCGCCAGATGCCACGCTACGAACTGACCGACGAGGACCTTCGTGGCCTGTCGGAGTTCCTGCGCTGGACCGATCAGACAGACACCCAGGGCTGGCCGCCCAACGACGCCGGATAAGGAGGCGAACCCATGAAATACGAATCTCAGAAAGTGGCGTACTGGTACATCCTCGCCTCGCTGGCCCTTTTCGGAATCCAGGTGGCGGGCGGGCTCCTTGCGGGCTGGATCTACGTCTCGCCCAATTTCCTGTCCGAGTTACTGCCCTTCAACGTGATCCGGATGATCCACACCAACGCGCTGATCGTCTGGCTTCTGCTGGGCTTCTTCGGTGCGGCCTATTTCCTCGTGCCCGAAGAATCGGAACGCGAGATCTGGTCGCCGAAACTGGCCTATCTGCAACTCATCATCTTGCTCGTGGGCACGCTCGGCGCGGTCGGCTCCTACCTCGTCGGCATCCATGGCGGGCGCGAGTTCCTCGAACAGCCCCTCTGGGTCAAGTTCGGCATCCTCGTCGCCGCGGTCATCTTCCTGGTGAACATCTCGATGACGGTGCTGTCGGGCAAGAGGACGGCCATCACCAACGTGCTGCTTATGGGGCTGTGGCTTTTGTCGCTTCTGTGGATCTTCGCCTTCATCAACCCCGACAACCTGAGCCTCGACAAGATGTACTGGTGGTTCGTCGTCCACCTCTGGGTCGAAGCGACCTGGGAGCTGGTGATGGCCGCGATCCTCGCGTTCCTGCTGCTGAAACTAACCGGCGTCGACCGCGAGGTGGTTGAGAAATGGCTCTACGTCATCGTCGCCACCGCGCTTTTCTCCGGCATCCTCGGCACCGGGCACCACTTCTACTGGATCGGCCTGCCCGGCTACTGGCAGTGGGTCGGCTCGATCTTCTCGACCTTCGAGGTGATCCCGTTCTTCCTGATGATGTCATTCGCCTTCGTCATGGTCTGGAAAGGCCGCAAGAACCACCCGAACAAGGCTGCCCTTCTGTGGTCACTGGGGTCCTCCACCGTCGCGTTCTTCGGCGCGGGTGTCTGGGGCTTCCTGCACACGCTGCACGGGGTGAACTTCTACAGCCACGGCACGCAGATCACCGCGGCGCACGGCCACCTCGCCTTCTACGGCGCCTATGTGGCGCTGAACCTTGCGGTCTTCGCCTACGCGATGCCGATGCTGCGCCAGCGCGCGCCCTACAACCAGGTGCTCAACATGGCCAGCTTCTGGCTGATGACCGGCGGGATGGCCTTCATGACCTTCGTGCTGACCTTCGCCGGCACCATCCAGACCCACATGCAGCGCGTGGTGGGCGACTACTACATGGACGTGCAGGACAGCCTGTCGGTCTTCTACCTGATGCGCTTCGGCGCCGGGGCGACCGTGGTGATCGGGGCACTCCTCTTCATCTACTCGATGCTGGTCGTGCGCCGGAAAGAGGTCATCACCCCCGGCCCCGCCAATCCTGTTCCCGGAGAATGAGCGATGAACATGGAAAACAAGCCCACCCTGCCGTTCTACCAGCCCACGGGCCGCGAATGCGACCTGTTCGAGACGGCCCATCACAACGGTTTGCCCCTTCTTCTGAAGGGGCCGACCGGCTGCGGCAAGACCCGCTTCGTCGAACATATGGCGGCGCGGCTGGGCAAGCCGCTCTATACCGTGGCCTGCCATGACGACCTGTCGGCCGCGGACCTGATCGGGCGCTACCTGCTCAAGGGGGGTGAAACGGTCTGGGTCGACGGCCCCCTGACCCGCGCCGTGCGCGAGGGCGGGATCTGTTACCTCGACGAGGTCGTCGAGGCGCGCAAGGACGTCACCGTAGTCCTGCACCCGCTGACTGACACCCGCCGCACCCTGATGATCGACCGCACCGGCGAGGAACTGGTGGCGCCTGCGGGCTTCATGCTGGTGGCCTCCTACAACCCGGGCTATCAGAACGTGCTCAAACGGCTGAAACCCTCGACCCGTCAGCGCTTCCTGTCGATCTCCTTCGACTTCCCGGATGCGGAAACCGAGATCGCCGTGGTCGCCGCCGAAAGCCGGCTGGAGCCGGGACGCGTCGCACCTCTGGTGCGGCTGGCCGGGCATATCCGGCGGCTGTCGGGCATGGACCTGGAGGAAGGCGTTTCGACCCGGCTGCTGATCTATGCCGCGACGCTCATGGCAGGGGGTATGGGAGTCATTCAGGCCCTGGAGGCGGCCGTCATCGAACCTCTCAGCGACGAGCCGGACGTGCAGCAGGCGCTGCGCGACCTCGTCGAGACGATCTACGGGTAAGCACAATGCACCTTCTCGATCTCATGGAACCGGAAGAGACCGTCGGCAACCTCTGGCATGACATGGCCAGCCGGATCGGGGCCGAGGTCAGCTACCCGCAGGCGAGCGTCACGCTCGCCTCGGTCCGGCCCAGCCTTGCCGTGCTGTTCCGCTCGCTGGGCGGCGCGCCGGGGGTCGAGCTGTCCGAGGTCGCCGCGTCGCTGGTGCGCCACCGTCGGCCGCTGCGGCGCAAGCTGGGGGCCGAGCGCGATCACGAATGGGTCGCCCGTTTCGACGGTGAACGCCTGGCCTTGCCGCCCTTCATCGCCGCCTTTCGCGAACCCGATCTGAACCGTGCGGCCTATTTCTGGCTGACGGCGCTGGCGGCTTGCTCCGAGATAGCGGAGTACGACTTCGCTGTAGACGGACCCGCATTCGACTGCGCCCAGATCCGGGCCAACATGGCGGCGGCGGACGCGGCCTATGCCACCTGTCCCGGGCTGCGGCAAAGCTATGCTCAGATGGCCTTGTTCTGTGCCGAAACACGTCCGAACGTCATCCGCCCGGTACAGGAGGCGGCCATGGAGGCCGCCATTCTCGACCAGCTCTGCGGGGCGAAACCGGCGCTTGCGCCCACCCCTGCCCCGCGCGGCTACATGCCCGCGGCACCCGTGCCGATCTGGCTGCGTTTTGCCGACCCCGGCTGCGGTGCACCCGCGGGCGACGAACAAGCCGATCCTGCCGCCCCTCCGCCCAATGCCGCACATACCAGCCGCAAACTGGGCGAGCGCAAGGACCAGGATCAGCAGAACCGCAAGGACAGCTTCATCATCCACCGGTTCGAATCGATCCTGTCCTGGGTCGAGTCGATGAACATCAACCGCAGCGTCGACGATGACGACGACGAGAACGCCCAGAAGGCCGCCGACGACCAGGACCGGATCACCCTGTCGAAACACGACCGCAAGGCCGCGACCCGCCTGCGTCTGCATCTCGACCTGTCGCCCGCCGATGCCGATCACGAGGCGCTGGCCGGCGAATACACCTATGCCGAATGGAACCACCGCAGCCGCAGCTACATGCCCGGCCATTGCCGCGTGCTGGACGCGCCCGCGCGCCCCGGTGGTACGGCTTTCTTGCCCGATGCCCGCCGCCTGCGCGAGGTCCGCCGCCAGTTCGAGGCGCTGCGCCCGCGCCGGATCCTGCAACCGCGCCAGGTGGACGGCTCCGAGCTCGACCTCGACGCCCTGCTGACGGCCCGCGCGGACCTGGCCGCCACCGGGCGCGGCTCGGACCGCATCTGGCAATCGGCCCGCCAGACCGAGCGGGACCTCTCAGTGGCGTTCCTGATCGACACCTCCCGTTCGACCGAGGCCGCCATCGGCGACACGTCGGTGATCGAGGTTGCGCGCGATGCGATGGCGGCGCTGGCCGGGGGCATCGACGCGGCGGGCGACCGCCTGGGCATCTGGGGGTTCTCATCTCTGCGCCGCGACCGCGTCTTCCTGACATGCTGCAAGAATTTCGACGCCCCGATGTCGCCGGACATCACCGCCAATATCGGCGCGCTGAGCCCCGGCCACTACACCCGCCTCGGCGCCGCGGTCCGCCATGTCAGCGCACGGTTGGCCGACCAGCCAAGCGCCCGCAAGCTGCTGATCGTGCTGACCGACGGCAAGCCCAACGACCTTGATCATTACGAGGGTCAACACGGCATCGAGGACAGCCACATGGCCGTGCGCGAAGCCCGCAATGCCGGGCAAAGCCTGCATGGCATCATCATCGACGAGGACGGCCAGGACTGGTTCGCCCGCATCTTCGGGCGCGGCGGCTTTACCCTCTTGCCCGATCCCGAACGCCTGACCCGGGCCCTGCCCGACATCTACCGCACCCTGACGCAGGAGACCTGACATGCGCAGACTGATCCTTCCTTTCGCCACGCTCTTCGCCTCGCCCGCGATTGCCGAGAGCTTCGACCGGCCCATCCCGCAGGCCCAGTCGGCCACCGCCGAATTCTGGTACGCGATGGCCTGCATCGCGCTCCTCGCGTCTATGGTAGCTGTGCAAAGACTGGTGTCGCGCAGATGACCCGGCGAGGATGGTCCACCCGGCGCATCGCTCTGGCGCTCTACCCGTTCGGCGCGGGCGCGGCGGCGGTGAACGTCTTCTTCGCGTCGCTGATCTTCAGCTGGGTCGGTGCGCCGGTCGCCTCGACGGCTTGGTCGCTGGGACTGGGCTGTGGTATCGGGGCGCCCGCGACGTGGTATTTCGCGCGGCACATCCGTCATCTGATGGATGTGGCGGACGGAAAGGAGGCGTCATGAAGATCGACATGCGGACCGGCCAACCAGTGATCGACGCGACCGACCTCGCCGGGCTGCTGGAACTGACCCCGGACGAGGTGCGCGAGAGGATGCGCGACGGCCGGATCACGACGCGGCTGGAAACCGGCGCTGACGATGACGCCGGAAAAATGCGGCTCAGCTTCTTTCACGATGACATGCGCGTGCGGCTGACCTGTTCCGAGGACGGAACGGTGCTCAAGACCCTGCGCACCAGAACGGGACAGCGATGATGGAAAAGACATCGGCAGAACAGATGCGCGCGTGGCAGGGCCCGGCGCTCTTCAGCTTCGGCTTTAGGCCCTTCTTCCTCTTCGGCGCGGCTTGGGTGGCGCTGGCGATGCTCTTGTGGCTGCCCGCCCTCTCGGGGACGATCACGCTGCCGACGCGCTTCGACCCGGTGTCATGGCACGCGCATGAATTCCTGTTCGGCTATCTCGGCGCGGTCCTGGCGGGCTTCCTGCTGACGGCAGTGCCCAACTGGACCGGCCGCTTGCCGATGGTGGGCTGGCGGTTGGCGGCGCTCTTCACGCTCTGGGGTGCAGGGCGCGTGGCGGTGCTGGCCTCGGGCCACCTGCCCGCGGCAGTCGCGCCGGTCATCGACCTGGCCTTTCCGCTGGTGTTGGGCGGCCTGATCCTGCGCGAGATCGTGGCGGGCCGAAACTGGCGCAACCTGGTGGTGCTGGGCCTCCTGGCCGTCTTCACGCTGGCCAACGGGATTTTCCATATCGAGGCCGTTACGGGGGCTTACGCCGCCCAAGGCTTCGGCCTGCGCCTCGGCCTTGCGACCGGCATCATGATGATCGCCGTGATCGGCGGGCGGATCATCCCGTCCTTTACCCTCAACTGGCTTGCGCAGCACAACGATCCCGCGCGGCCCGCCCCGCCGATGCAACGCTTCGACAAGATCGTACTGCTGGCCAGCATAGTGATCCTGACGCATTGGGTCGTCCGGCCGTTCGCAACACAAACCGGCGCGGCGCTGCTCCTGTTCGGCGGGCTGCATCTTGCCCGGCAGGCCCGCTGGCAGCCACATCATACGCTGCGAGAACCCCTCTTATGGGTGCTGCACGCGGCCTACCTGTTCATCCCCTTGGGTGCCTTCGCCCTCGGCCTCGACCAGATCCTGGGCCATCCGGGCACCGCCGGGGCGCAGCACCTCTGGATGGCCGGGGCCATCGGCGCGATGACCCTCGCCGTCATGACCCGCGCCAGCCTGGGCCACACCGGGCAAAGCCTCACCGCGAACCGGGCGACCGTTGCGATCTTTCTCTGCCTCTTCGGCTCGGTCCTCGCCCGGTTCGGCGCCTCGATCCATCTGGGACTCATGCATGTGTCAGGGGCGCTCTGGCTGGCGGCCTTCGTGGGGTTCGCAATCGCCTACGGCCCGTCTCTCCTGCGCCTTAAGCCGGAGAAGTAACATGGGATGGACCGGCTTCACCGCCATATTCGCGGCCTTCTTCCTGACGCACTCGATCCCCGTGCGCCCCGCAATCAAGTCCCGGATTGTGGGGAAAATCGGCACGCGCGGTTTCGGGCTGGCCTACTCGGCCCTTTCGACCGGGATGCTGGCTCTGCTGATCTGGTCCGCCGGCGAGGCACCCTACGTTCAGCTCTGGCCGCAGATGGAATGGCACCGCCATGCCGCACATCTGGGGATGCTGGCTGTCTGCCTCGTCCTCGCACTGAGCATCGGGCGACCGAATCCGTTTTCCTTCGGCGGCGCGCGGAACGAGTGTTTCGACGCATCCCGTCCCGGCATCGTACGCTGGACACGGCACCCTGTCCTGCTGGCGCTGGCGCTGTGGGCTGGTGTCCACGTTCTACCCAACGGAGACCTTGCGCATGTCATTCTGTTCGGCATGCTGGGCGGCTTCGCTCTCGCCGGTCGCGCCTTGCTCGACCGGCGCAAAAGACGGGTCCTCGGAACATCCCTCTGGGCCAGGCTGGACACAGAACGCAAGTCCGGGCCGCGGCTTCATGCGCCGCACTCCTGGCCCGGCCTGTTCATCCGGCTGCTCGTCGGGCTTGCGGCCTTCGCCGCACTTTTGCTGGCCCATCCGCATGTGATCGGCGTGTCCGCACTCTGACGCTGTTACGGTCACTCGTCGGGCGACAGGTCCATCCGCGTTTCCGGTGTGCTGGCCGGCGCGCCGTCGACCGGATGCCGCGTCGAATGTCCACCATCCGAAAGGTTGCGGGCAAAGATCAGGCAGACCATTGCCCAGGCCCCACCCGCCAACCAGCCAGCGGCAACGTCGGTCGGCCAGTGGACACCCAGATAGACCCGGCTGACGCCGACCAGTACCGTCAGCAGGACCGCGACGCTCATGACATAAACCTTGAGATGGAAACGTGGCTGCACGCGGGCGATCAGGACCCCCATCGTCAGGTATGCGACGGCCGCCATCATCGAATGGCCCGAGGGGAAGCTGGCACTATGCACAAGCGACCCGTGCGGCACGAGGTCGGGCCTTGAGCGGTCGAAGAATTCCTTCGCAAAACTGCTGATCAGAATGCCACCACCCACGGAGACCAGGATATAGATCGTCGTCGTCCATCGCCTCAGCAGCAGGAAAAAGACCGACACGACCAGCGTCATGAGCGTCAGTGCCGCGACTCCCCCCAACGCGGTGAAATCGCGCCCCATCTCTTCGAGCCACCACGGGCCAATAGGATCCGAAAGATCATCGGCGCTCCGCAACATCAGCAGGATGTCGCGGTCGACATCGCTGGTCGCGCCTTCGACAACTTCGTCGACAAGTTCGGACAGCGCCCAGGTCGCCGCAACGATGACGCTCAGAATGACGACAAAGGTCATCTCG
Source organism: Roseovarius sp. (assembly GCF_965277045.1). GTDB lineage: Bacteria > Pseudomonadota > Alphaproteobacteria > Rhodobacterales > Rhodobacteraceae > Roseovarius. The sequence continues at coordinate 3,301,302 of NZ_OZ255712.1, forward strand.
ACATTGTGGCGTGCCTGGCGAAGCAATCCTGAGAACTGGCTGAATTTCATGTGCTCACAGGTCTTTCCTCACAAGTCTTTCGTTGGGTCACCAAAGGCAAATGGAACACGACATCGCCGACCGCAATACCGTATTTCTGCTGACCGAAAATTCAATCCGGTCGCAGTTGCCCTCGGGACCGGCAAAGACGGCATCCCCAGACAATCATTGCAAGTTTTCGATATTAATGATGTGCTCACAGAATTGCATCCGGGAAACGTTTGCAGACAAAATACCAAATGGGAGGATACATGATGAATAGGATCTTGACCTACGGGGCAACGCTATCTGCCGTGATCGCGCTGACCGCCGGCGCGGCGTTCGCGCAGGAAGAAGAGACCGCCCAGCTCGACAGCCAGTACACCGACGCGGACGGCGACCTCGTTGCCGACGCGCCCGAGGATGAAGGCGCCCTGCGCGATCCAGACACGCTGGTCTTTGCCTACACGCCGGTCGAGGACCCGGCGATCTACGAGGATATATGGACACCCTTCATCGAGCATCTGGAGGAAAAGACCGGCAAGGACGTCCAGTTCTTTGCCGTGCAGTCCAACTCGGCCGAAGTCGAGGCCATGCGCTCGGGCCGTCTGCATATCGCGGGCTTTTCGACGGGCCCGACGCCCTTCGCGGTGAACCTGGCGGGCGCCGTTCCCTTCGCGATCATGGGCGCCGATGACGGTCAGTTCGGCTACAAGCTGCAGATCTACACGCAGGCCGACAGCGACATTCAGGAAGTGGCCGACATGGCCGGCAAGCGCATTGCGCACACCTCGCCGACATCGAACTCCGGCAACCAAGCTCCGCGGGCACTCTTCCCCGACCTCGGTGTCGTCCCGGATCAGGACTATGAAGTGACCTATTCCGGCAGCCACGATCAGTCGATGCTGGGCGTGGTGGCAGGCGACTATGACGCCGCACCCGTCGCCTCCGAGGTGGTCGACCGGATGGCCGAGCGCGGCCTCTATGACCCCGAGGACGTTCGCATCGTGTGGGAAAGCGATCCGTTCCCGACAACCTCCTACGCCTACGCGCACGACCTGACGCCCGAGTTGAAGAAGAGCATCGAAGACGCGTTCTTCAGCTTCGACTTCGAAGGGACCGCACTGGGCGAAGAGTTCACTGGCGTGTCGAAATTCATTCCGATCACCTACAAGGATCAATGGCGCGTCATTCGCCAGATCCAGAAGGCCAACGGCGTCGAGTATACGCCTCAGGGGCTCGCTTCGGAATAATGAGCCACATCGACAGGACCGGTACCACGCGTGCCGGTCCTTGTCCGGAGGAACAAGCGAATGCTGAAGATTACCGACCTGGTCAAGCGCTACGATGGCGGTGACCCGGTCCTCAAGGATCTCGATCTGACGATCGAGGGGCAAACCGTTGTTTCAATCATCGGCTCGTCGGGTGCGGGCAAGTCGACCCTCCTGCGCTGCATCAATCGGCTGGTGGAGCCGACGTCGGGAAGTATCAATCTCAACGGGACCGAACTGACGCACCTGCGGGGTGCCAAGCTGCGCGCGGCGCGGCGCAAGATCGGGATGGTGTTCCAGGGCTTCAACCTTGTGGACCGGCTGACCGTTATGGAGAACGTCCAGTCGGGTCGGCTGGGCTACATCCCGACATGGGCCGCGATCCTGCGGCGTTATCCCAAGGCGGACATTCGCCGCGCCTACGAACTGATGGAGCGTGTCGGCATCGCGCATTACGCCAACAAGCGCGCCGACCAGCTTTCGGGCGGCGAACGACAGCGCGTCGGCGTCGTGCGCGCCCTTATGCAGGACCCCGACATCCTGCTTGCGGACGAGCCGACGGCCTCGCTCGACCCCAAGACCTCCGAACAGATCATGGGCCTTCTGCGTGACCTCGCGGGCGAGTTGAAGCTGCCCGTGGTGATCAACATCCACAACGTGGGCGAGGCCAAGGAATACACCGACCGCATCGTCGGCATGCGCTATGGACGGATCATCTTCGACGACGTGCCGGCCAGGCTGGATCAGGATGCCATGGACCAGATCTATTCCGGCAGCCCGCACGCAGATCGGAGCACGGATCCGGTGGTCGCGCAATGAGCAACCATCCCGACACATGGCGCCGTCCACCCTTCATTTCCAACCGGTGGCTTCGCTGGGCCGTCTATATCGGGGCGCTGGTTTACGTGGTCTGGGTGATCGCCACGATCCCCATCGACTGGCAACGCGTCGTCGAAGGCGTGGACCGCGCCGGACGCATCTTTGGCGGAGCGATCCCCCCAAGCTTCGAACGCAGCGGATTGCTGATCGACGGCTTTCTCGAAAGCATCAAAATTGCAATTCTCGCGACGGCGGGCGGCGTCATCCTGTCCATCCCGATCGCCTTCATGGCCGCGCGCAACGTGGCCCCTTTGCCCATCTTCTACCTGGGACGCTTCATCATCATCGTGGCACGCAGTTTCCACCCGGTGATCGTCGCCATCATCTTCGTCAAGGCCGTGGGTTTTGGCCCGTTTGCAGGGGTCCTGACGCTGGTGGTCTATTCCATCGGTTTCGTCGCCAAGTTGCTGGCCGAGAGGATCGAGGAAATCGACATGGGTCAGGTCGAGGCGACCCGCGCCGCCGGGGCGCCGTATCTCTCGACGCTGTTCTACGCGATCTTCCCGCAAATCATGCCGCGCCAGATCGGCCTGACGATCTACCAGCTGGATTCGAACCTCCGCGCATCCGCCGTGGTGGGCATCGTCGGGGCGGGCGGCATCGGCGCAACCCTCGCCAATGCCTTCGGGCGATATGACTATGATTTCGCCTTCGCGATCACAATCGTCATCGTCGCGGTGATCCTCGTGTCGGAAGGCGTCTCGGGCTACATCAGGAAGCGAGTGGGATGAACAGCATATCCGAGCAGTTCGGCCGCGAGGACTGGTCGCGCTACACGCCAAAGCAGAAGGCCCGGCGGTTCGGCATTTTCGCCGTCTGCGCCGCGGCCATCGCCTGGGCGTTGACTTCGATCGAGGTCGTCTGGGCGTGGGTCTGGGATTCCCCCCAACAGATGGGCGACCTTTTCAGGCGCATGTATCCGCCCGACGCGACCAATCTCTGGACGATCCTGAGCGTCCTCGTCGAGACGGTCAACATCGCTACCATTGCCACCGCCATAGCCGTCTTCATGTCGCTGCCGGTGGCCTATATCGCCGCGCAGAACACGACACCCAACCGCGCGACGCTCTGGCTCGGGCGGCTCATCCTTGTCACGTCGCGGTCGGTCAACACGATCATCTGGGCGTTGCTCTTCGTGGCGATATTCGGACCCGGCGTCCTGGCCGGGATCGTGGCAATCATGTTCCGCTCCATCGGCTTCATAGGCAAGTTGCTGGGCGAGGCCATCGAAGAAATCGACAGGCGCCCGGTCGAGGCGCTGGAAGCCACGGGCGCATCGCGCTTCAAGGTCATCGCCTACGCCATCGTACCGCAGGTCATGCCCACGTTCTGGGCCGTGTCGATCCTGCGCTGGGATATCAACCTGCGCGAATCCACCGTGCTGGGACTTGTCGGCGCGGGCGGCATCGGCATCATTCTGCAGGGCGCAATCGACACGTTCAACTGGCCCGAGGCCGCAACCGTGCTGATCGCGATCCTGGTGCTGGTGATCGTCGGAGAGGTTGTCTCGGCCTTCCTGCGCCGCCGTATCCTGTGATCCAGGGGACCGCCGAGGCGTTCGAGGTCTACCTCGACATCCGACACCGCCTGCCGCCGGCGGAGTTTTCCGGCACGCCGGTCCGTGCGCAGACGCTTGCGGATGTGGCAGACCCGTATGACGTGATCCTGCTCGATGCCTATGGCGTCCTGAACGCGGGCGAGGCCCCGATTCCGGGCGCGGCCGAGCGTATCGCGGCGCTGCGTATGGCGGGCAAGACGGTGATGGTCGTGTCGAATTCGGCGGGATATCCCAAACGTCTGATGATGGAACGCTACGCCCGTCTCGGGTTTGATTTCGCGCCAGAGGAGGTCGTGACCAGTCGTGACACTCTGTTGGCGTATCTTGCCGATGCCCCGCGAAGACACTGGGGCCTCATGCTCTCGGACACCTATGGGACCGAGGAATTCGACAGCATTCAGACAACGTTTCTGAAAGACGACGCCGATGCTTACGAAGCCGTGGAGGGGGTTCTGTTGATCGGCTCGGACGGCTGGACGGAAGACCGCCAGCGCCTTCTGGAAGACGCGCTGGTCAAGCGGCCCCGCCCCGTCGTCGTAGGCAATCCCGACATCGTGGCCCCGCGCGAAGTCACCCTGTCGCTGGAACCCGGCTACTACGCACACCGGCTCGCCGACCTCGGGCTGGGCGGTCTCTATTTTCTGGGCAAGCCCTTTGCCAGCATATACGACATCGCCCTGTCGCGTCTGCCGGTGAGGCTCCCGCCATCGCGTGTCCTCATGGTCGGTGACACCCTGCATACCGACATTCTGGGCGGACGGCACATGGGATTTGCAACTGCCCTGGTAACCGGCTTCGGGTCACTGGTCGGGATAAACGAAGGTGATGCCATCACGCGATCCGGCATTGTTCCGGACATCATTGTCGATCAAATATGACAGAGAGGTGCACCTAGGAACGAGGGATAGCGATACGCCCTCAAGCTTCAGACACCTGATGCAAATAGCTATTCACATTTGACAATACTCCCGCCGGCGGCACCGGCGCGTCAGGTCAGCCGCTGCCCCGAGGCGGCGGCCAAGGGCCGACGCCGAGACACCCTGCGCGGCAAGGCCGCTCCGGCTACCTGTCGTCATAGCCTTTCTTCTGCGCCTGGTAGAGCCGCGCGTAAAGCCTGTTCTCGACCAGCAGGTCCTCGTGCCGGCCCTGCTCCACCAGCTGCCCGGATTCCAAAACGAATATCCGGTCCGCATCCGCGATCGAGCTCAGCCGGTGCGCCACCACGATCGTCGTCTTGCCTTTCGTCAGCCGCTCCAACGCCGACTTGATCCGCTCCTCCGTCGCCTGGTCCAGCGCCGAGGTCGCCTCGTCCAGAAGCAGGATCGGCGCATCGCGCAGGAACGCCCGCGCAATCGCGATCCGCTGTTTCTGCCCGCCCGACAGCTGCGCCCCCTTGGGCCCCACCGGCATCTCGCCGCGCGCCCGGATCAGGTCGGCGATCTCGGCGTCCTCGGCCGCCTGCCAGACCTGCGCCTCGGTCGCCTTCGGATTGACGTAACGGATGTTGTCCCAGATCGACGCGTTGAAGATCACGATATCCTGCGCCACCACGGAAAACGCCCCCCGCAGCGCCGCCACCTGCAGGTCCCTGATGGGCGTCCCGCCAAAGGTGATGTCACCTCCCTGCACGTCGTAGAGTCGCGACAGCAGCGACAGGATCGTCGTCTTGCCCGACCCTGTCGAGCCGACGATGGCCGACACCTTCCCCCCCTCGAACGCCATGTTCAGGCCCCGGAACAGCGGCTGATCCGGCGAATAGGAGAACGTCACATCCTTCAAAACGATATCCCCGCCGGTGTCGAACGCCGTCTTCGCCCCCTCGGCATCCCTGATGCTTGGCTCTTGGTCGTAAAGGCTCCGCACTCGGTCCAGCAGCACCAGGCTCGATTGCAGCCCGCCGAAGAACTGTGCCAGCAGGCGCGCGGGGTCGAAGACCATCACCATGCCCAGCAGGAAGGTGATGATCCCCGCGCCGTCCACTTCATACGCGGGCGACAGCACCATGTATCCCCCGCCCCCGATCACCAGCACATAGACAAAGGCCGAGCTGAGGTCGATCGACGGCAGCACCAGCGCCTGGGTCACCTGCACCCGGGTCGTCAACCGCCGGATCGCATCGGTCCCGCGCATCAGCCGGTCCTTCTCGACCTCCTCCTGCCGGGCGATCTTGACGGTGCGCATACCGTTCACCGTCTCCTCGATCCCGTTCATGTAGCCGCCCAGTGCCTCCTCGGCCTCGCCCTGGGCCTGTTTCACCCGGTCCGAGACGAAATTCATCACCACGATGATGAACGGCAGCACCACGATGGCCGACACGAACAGGATCGGGTTTTTCCAGATAAGGTACCCCGACACCACGACCACTGTTACCGCGTCCCGCAGCGCGCCCGCCACGCCCAGCCCGACGAAGGCGCCGATCTGCTGCGTCTGCGTCACCAGCTTCTGGATGATCTCGCCCGACTTGGTACGCTCGAAATAGGCAAGATCCAAGGACATCAGATGCCCCACCAGATCCCGCCGCATCTCGAAGATCGCCTGGTTCGACACCCTGACCGTGATCATCGGCGCCAGAAAGGACACCACGCCGCGTACGGCGAACAGCACGAACACGACGATACAGACCTCGATCAGTTCACGCATCGCGCCTGCCTCGAAGATCACCCGCAACCCGTCCTCGGTCATCGCCAGGAACTGCTGGTAAACCAGCCCCTGCACCAGGATCAGCAGCAGAACCAGCAGCAGCTTGCCCTGATGCTTGCGCAGGTAGTTCCGCCAGAACCACCGCATGTTCCGCTTGTCCGCGTCGCTATACAGCGGCTGGCGTGTCTTGGTTGGGGTATCGCTCATGTCAGGTGCAGTCCGATCGCTTCTCAACTGACGCCTATAGAGGCTTCGTCACCAAAGGTCAGCCCCCCGCGCAAGCGTTGCTTTCTTCCGGCCTTAAACGCCCTCAAGAAGGCCCGGGCCTTCCTGAAACGGGGACAGAGCCCCAAATACTATTGGAGTTTGAGTGTCACTATTTCATAGCGCCGCCTTGCGTCCGCCTGCTGAGCGACCGCTCAATGCCAGCTGATTAGGTCCTCTCCGATCACTTGGCCGAAAACGTTCTCCCGGTGCCATTGCAAGTTCTTCGGACTGGGCCAATCCTCCCGGTTCTTCGGCTTCCACAGCTTGCAATCCGGTCGAAGCAATCGCGCCACGACGTCGTCTGGCACTTTGTTGCGAGACACAAGAATCGTCTCGTTATCATCAGCGACAGACACCAAGCCGCGGTCAAACATCCAATGCAAAGTAGCAGACAAAGCTAGGCCATTGCGAACCGAGTCGCTGCCTCGGCGCTCAACCGGGCGAATATGCGCAGCCTGCACTTCGGGTCGACCACCACCATTCCGCAGCATCAAGCCTGACATCGCGCAACAATAGTCGTAGGCTTCACGCACCTTCCTGCGGAAAGCAACGTCACGATACGGTCGACGGGTAAGACGCTCCAGCACCGGACGATCAAACGGCTCCGCATCCTCATTGAGCGCGCTATTCTGTGGATCATAGCGCGTCGCCTCGATTTTCTCCAATTCCTGCGGCAGACCGAGGTTTACGATGCGGGCGAAATCTGCTTCCGGCAACCGCCGCACAGCCAGCTGCACGGCGCCTCCCTTTTTTGGCGCGCCGTCCTGCTCTGTCAGGGCCGTTTCCAAAGGTCGCCCATCGATCAGTCGTGGGACTTCCCAATCAAAGGGAAGAAAGCTTCCAGGCTCGATCATGGCAAGGAATCTTCCCTCGGCGCCCGGCTTCGGGATCACCCGCTCGATCTTCGCGACAGCAAAATAGCCCCGAGGGCCGGCTTTGACAGGTTCGTAATAGATGACCCAGTCACCGACAGCCTCCTCGACCGCCTTCAGGTACGAGCGCGGAAAGTCATAAACGGCATCCGGCTCATCCTCGTAAATCGAGTTGGCTTTATGCAGGAGAACAAGTTTTACCATGTGCCCAGGAAAGCGACGACGCACAGAAATGCAAGTCTTTCCGGACCTCGGCGGGTCACCTCAAGCACGTCTGGAGCAAAGCCCCCAAAACGCCTCAGCGCAGCCCGTCCTCACCCTTTACCTCGTCCACCGTCAGCCCGCCCATTCGGTCGTGGATGCGCCCGCCCCGGCTCATGGCCAGCACGAACAACAGCTCATCGGCACGGGGTCCGTCGGGCAGGCCCACTTCCATCCCGTCGAAATGGCTGCGCACATAGGCCGCGTTGATATGCCCCAGCGGCACGTCGATCCGGCTGCCCGGCCCGCCCTGCTTCATCGACGAGGGCACGATCGCCTTCGCCTCGCCCAGCCGCGCGCGCATCGCGTATCCCCCCGGCACATGCCACAGCGCGGTATGCTCCAGTTCCCCGGCCTCGCCCGCCATGGCGGCCTTGCCGTAGCCGTCGATGCCCTCGGGGCCGCCCATCGCCTCGATCAGCCGGTCGGTCATCATCAGCCCCAGCGGCTTCAGGTCGTCCATCGCCGATTGCAGATCCTCGGCATAGGCGCCCGCGAACGGGTTCTTCACCAGAGCCGCCATCGCGGCGCGGCGGCGCGGCGTCCCGGCGGCAGGCCCGCCATCGTGATGGATCTCTTCGACGAAAAGCGCGGTCTTGCGCAGGGTGAAGTCAGGCATGTTCAGGGTCTCTTTCTTCGATCATGGAAGTCTCGCCGACGGTCACGCACTGCCCCCGCAGGCTCAGGCAGGCCGCATGGATCACGCCCCGCGCCACCAGCCCGGCCGCATAAGCGCGCCCGGCCTCCAGCGCGCGGGTCACGTCGCCGTCACTCAGCACACCGACCTCCCGCGTCACCGCGCGCGCGCCAAGGTCACTGTCCGGCGACACCTCGCAGGCCGGAACACGGACAATCGTCGAATGCCCCGGCAGGTCCACGGCATTGGCGATCAGCGTGGCGGCGGCGTCGGCTGTCGCGGCGTCCCGCGCCAGCACCGTCACCGCATCGGCAATGCCTAGCGAATGGCTCCGCCCGCCCGCGCCGGACGTCGCCACCCCGCGCACCGGGTTGCCATGCAGTACCGTCACATGCCTCGGCACAGGGCCCGCAATGGCCGCCGGCATGACCTCGCCGGGCCCGATGTGAAAGGCCACGTCCCCACCGTTGTTCACATAGGCCTTGCGCACGCCCGGCCCGTCCAGAATGGCCGCCAGGATCGTCTCCGCGCCTGCCCCGGCCACCGCCGCCATCGGCGTTACGAACTCCGCCGCAAAGGGACGGACCGCCTCGATCATGCGCCGCGCCGTCTCTCCCTCGACAGGCCCGCCCACGTGGCTGCGCAAGCGCGGCAACTCCGCCACCAGCTCTTCCAGCAAGGTCCCGAACCGTGCCACCGCTCTCTGAAACGCCGCCTCACGGCCCGCCCCTTCAATGCCCACGATCATGTCGATCGGCCCGTGATGCAGGTGCAGCCTTTGCCCGTCCGGCAGCCAGCTCGCCTGCGCGCCCGACATCACTTGCCCTCCACGACACGCACCGCGCTGCCGTACTCGCCGCCATGCTTCAGGATATCTGCGACGGTCCGCACCGTCGCATCATGCCCGCCCAAGGCCCGGTAATCCTCGCGGCTTAGCGTGAATTCCAACGGCGCCACCAGCGCGGGCGTCGGCACATGCCCGAACGATCCTTCCGGCATCTTCAGCACATCCACCATCAGCGTGATCCCGCCCCCGGGCCAGATAAAGGCCGGCGCCCCACCACAGGTCACCCGCGTCTTCAGCGCCTGCACCGATCGGGTCAGCTTCACCGGGTTCTGCGTCACGCCCGAGCGCAGCGACCCGCCCGCCCCCGCCTGGAACATCACCGTGCACAGCGCCGGCTCGCAATTCTCTGCGATCAGGTCCACCGATGGCTTCAACGCCTCCGGCAGCTCCGCTTCCTGCGGTTGCAACTCCTCATCCAGAACGTAATAGCCGTGATGCTCCCCCGTGGTGCTGACCATCAACAGCGTCAGCCCCGGTCGCGCGCCTTTCTTTTCCAGCCACGGGTTCAGGATTGCCAGCGGATCGTCCAAATCGGTGCCGCCCCAGCCCTGCCCCGGCTCGGCCACCTTGAAATACCGCCCCGGAGTCGACCGGCGCCCCTTGATCCGAATGCCGGTGTCAGGCCAGCCCAGCACCTTGCCTGCTTGGTGTTCGCTGACCACCCCGGTGATGTGGTCATCCACCACCACCACCTCGTCCACCAGCCCGTGCCATTGGCTTGCGAACATCCCGATGGTGGCCGAGCCGCAGCCGACGCGCATCCGGTCCTCGCGCTGGCCATTGACCACGGGCGCCTGCCCGGCCTCAACGACCACCGTCGCGCCATCGTCGATCTCCAGTTCCACCGCCTCGCGGTTGCACAGCCGCAGCAGCGCGTCGCAGGTTGCGCGCCCCTCGGGTTTGCCGCCGCCGGTCAGGTGATCCACCCCGCCCAACGACAGCATCTGCGAGCCATATTCCGACGTGGTCACATGCCCCACCGCCTCGCCATTGCTGCGCACGGTGGCCGCCTCGTGGCCCAGGTGCCGGTCGGTGTCGATCTTCACCTTCACCCCGCAATAGGAATAGATCGCCTCGGTCACCACGGTGACGAAATCGGCCCCCTCGACCTCGCGGCTGACGATGAAGGGCGCGGGCTTGTAATCCGGATAGGTCGTGCCCGCCCCCACGCCGCTGACGAACACCTCTTCGCCGCCCAGGATCTCACCATCCCATTCCGGCCCGAGGAAGGGCTTCACCGCGTCGCCCTTGGAAACCCTACGGTCTAGTATGGTCAACGGATCGCAGCGCACGATCCGGCCATCCTCGTTGGCATAGCGGTCGCAGGCCCCGATCTTGCCCGGTGCGATATAGCACATTACCGGGCAGGCATCGCAGCGGATCTTCTCCTCTTGCCCCCGCTCAGCCATGCCCCGCCTCCCGTATCGCCGCCAGTACCCTGTGCGGCAGTGCGGGCAACTCGGTCACCAACGCCCCCGTCGCATCCCGGATCGCGTTCAATATCGCGGGGGCGGTGGGGATCAGCACATGCTCCCCCAGCCCCTTCGCACCCATCGGCCCTTCCGGGTCTGGAACTTCCAGAAAGATCGTCTCGATCTCCGGCATGTCGCCCGTGGTGGGGATCAGGTAATCGTGCAGGTTCTCGGTGCGCCGCGGAATGAACTCTTCCATCAGCGCAAGGCCCAGCCCCTGCGCGATGCCGCCCTCGACCTGCCCCTCGGCCAGTTGCGGATTGATCACCCGGCCCAGATCATGCGCCGCGGTGACCTTGTGCACCTTCACCGTGCCAAGGCCCATATCCACCGACAGCTCCACCAACTGCGCGCCGTAGCCATAGACAGCGTAGGGCACCCCCTGTCCGTCTTCGTCCAGCGGCTGCGTCGGCGGATCGTAACTTTCCTCGGCCCACAGCACATAGCCATGCGCCTGCTCGGAAAGGTCCGCCAGATCAATCCTTTGCTCGCGCTCACCATCGCTCACATGCAGCACGGCGCGGTCCAGCCGCAGAACCGCCTCCGGCCCCATATTCGTCTGCTTCAGGATCAGCGCCCGCAAGGCCCGCCCGGCCCTCAAGGCCGCGCTTCCGGTCACGTAGGTCTGGCGCGACCCAGACGTCTTCCCGCAATCCGGCGTCAGAGCGGTATCGGCCCCGATGATCTCGAACTGCGCCAAAGGCAGCCCCAGCGCATCCGCCGCGATCTGCGGTATCACCGTGTTCGACCCCTGCCCGATATCCACCGCGCCCTGGTGCAGGCACAGCCGTCCATCGCGCGTCAGCCCGATCCGAATGGTCGACGGATTGGCGATGGCTGTATTCCCGCATCCGTACCAGCAGGAGGCGATACCAACGCCATGCCGAATGTGTCCGCCCCTGGCGTTGGCGGCATCGGCCCGGCGCAAGGCGTCCTGCCAGGGCGTTTCCAGCGCCTCCAGGCACGCCTCCATCCCCACGCCATAAAGCGTTTGGCCACAGACCGTCGACTGCCCATCGCGCAACGCATTCAACCTTCGGAACTCCAGCCGGTCCATGCTCAGCTTGCCCGCCAGATCGTCAAACAGCGTTTCCTGCAGGATCGCCGCCTGCGGCACGCCAAATCCGCGGAACGCGCCGGAGATCGGCTGATAGCTGTAGTTCGCCCGCGCCTCGGCGTGGTAGCTCGGAATGAAATACGGCCCCGAGGCATGGACCGGCACGCGCCCGGCCACGGTCGGCCCCCAGCTTGCATACGCTCCCGTATTGAAATCGCCGTCGAACTGCATCGCCACGATACGGCCCTCGGCGTCGGCCCCGAGAGTGCCGCGCATGTCCGACGGGTGCCTTTTCGTGGTCGAGGCCATGCTTTCGGCCCGGCTGTAAACCATCCGCGCCGGCTGCCCGGTCTTCAGCGCGACCACCCCGATAAGCGGCTGCAAGGACACGTCCAGCTTGGACCCGAACCCGCCACCCGTCGCCGCCGGAATGATCCGCACCGCCTCGGGCGGCAGTCCCAGCACGGCGGCGGTATCGTCCCGATCCATGATCGGCGCCTGCGTGCAGGCCCGGATCACCAGCGTCTCGCCATCCATCCAGGCGACCCCGGCCTCGGGCTCGATATAGGCGTGCTCGACATACCCCGTCCGCATGGCGCCGTGGACCATGACTACCGCGTCGGCCATTGCCTCTCGCGCCATGCCGCGCCGGACCTTGCCCGCGATCAACAGGTTGTCGGGATGCGCGTCGTGCACCGGGCGGTCCGCCGGATCCTCGCGCCAGGTGATTGGAAATCCCGACAGGTCCAGCGTCTCGACGATCGCAGGTTTGCCCGCGACCAGCGCCACCGCCTCGCCCGCCAGCCGCGCCCGGTCCTCGGCCAATGCCGGCTGGTCGCGGAACGCCGGGATCACGCCGAAACGGTTGGTCCCGGCGATATCCCTTGCGGTGAAGACGCGCACGCCGCTGTCCGCAGCCCATCCGTCGATATCCCCAAAGGCAAAGGATGCCGGTGCATAAGGGGCTCGCACCGCGCGCACCAGCAGCGCATCCTGCGGCACGGCATCCGCGCCATAGGCTTCGGTGCCGTCGACTTTCGCCGCGCCGTCAAGCCGCGCCACGGCCGCGCCCACCGCCCGGCCCGCCTCCGGCATCTCCGCCACCGCGCCGGGGGCCGCATCCATCACCGCGTCGATGATCTTGGTGTAACCCGTGCACCGGCAAAGGACACCGCCCAGCGCTTCCTCGGCCTCGGCCCGTGTCGGAGCGCGCGCGCCGCGCAGATAGGCCTCCGCCGTCATCACCATGCCGGGCGTGCAGATCCCGCATTGCGCCGCACCGCGCCGCAGAAAAGCCTGCTGCAACGGGGTGTTCTTCTGCCCTTCGATCGTCTCGATGCTGCGACCTTCGGCCTGACCCAGCGGCGTCAGGCAGGCGCAAACGGGCGCCCCGTCCAGCAGAACCGTGCACGCTCCGCAGTCCCCGGCGTCACAACCCACCTTGGTGCCGCGCAAGCCCAGACCGTCGCGCAGAACCTCGGACAAGCGCCGTGCCGGGTCCGCCGGCAGAACCTGGCGCTGACCGTTCACGGTCAGGGTACAGGTGTCCATGGGCCGGTTCATCCCGCGCGCCCCGCACACGCGACATCCGCCACAGCCCGGCGCAGCAATTCCGTTGCGGCGTGGCTCCGATACGCGGCATCGGCGCGGATATCGTCGAGCGGCGACAATACGTCCGCCACGACATCGGCATCGACACGAGCCGCCAGCATATGGTCGGCCTTGCACCCGATCAGCGCCGCTTCGACCGCAGGCAATCGCATGGCCACCGCGCTGCACGATCCGACCGCCATCGCGGCCCGCGACACCGTGCTGTCCGTCACCTCCAGCCGCACCGCCACCATGGCGATCGAAATCACCAGGTATCTCCGCGCGCCCAGCTTCAGAAAGCGCGAGCCTCCTGCCATTGCCGAATGCGGAATATCTATCGCCGTGACGACCTCGCCTTGCTTCAGGGCCGTCTTGCGCGGCCCGGTGATGAAGCTTTCCAACGGCATCCGCCGCAGTCCCGTGGCCGAGGCCAGCTCGACCTCCGCCTCCAGCGCCAGCAGGCAAGGCACCCCGTCCGCCGCGGGCGAGGCGTTGCAGATGTTCCCGCCCAGTGTCCCGGCGTTCTGGATCTGCGCCGCGCCCACCTCGCGCGCCGCCTGTTTCAGCATGTCGCAGGCGGGCGGCAAGTCGGCCTTCACGATATCGCTCCAGGTGGTTGCCGCGCCGATCCGCAAACCATCGTCGCCCCGCGCGATCCCGCGCAGGCCCGCCACGCGGCTGATGTCCACCACCGGCCCCTGCAAGGCCCGTGCCGCCGTCGCCGGAAACAGATCGGTGCAGCCCGCCGCCACGCGCCCGCCGCTCTGCGCCAGCAGCGCCAGCGCATCGTCCAGGGTCTCGGGCCTCATGTAACCGCTCACCGCGCTCTCCATGCCGGGGTGCGCTCATCGTGCGCCGCCGCATTTCGCCCTGTCAACTCAAAGCGTTTTGCCGTCACCCTTACGGATCAGCGAGAGGCGAAACGCGTCAAACCCCCACATAGCGATCCACGATCGAGTGATCCTGCCGCAGCGCCTCCGCACTCATCACCTCGCCGTTGCGCCCGTTCTCGATGAATGCCACACGGTCGGCCACAGACAACACTGCATCCACCCGCTGCTCGACCAGCAGGATCGCCACGCCCTGTTCGCGCATCCTGACGATCACCCGCCGGATCGCCTCGATCATCGACGGCTGCAGCCCCTCGGTCGGCTCATCGAGCAGCAGCGCCTTGGGCTGGATGCACAGCGCCCGCGCCGTGGCCAGCATCTGCTGCTCTCCGCCCGACAGGGTTTGCGCGGGCTGATCCATCCGCTCCCGCAACCGGGGAAAGAGGTCCAACACCTCGTCCAGAACGTCCTTGCCCGCGCCACGCACCTGCAACCCGATCTCCAGGTTCTGCGCCACGCTGAGGCCCGCGAACAGCCGCCGCCCCTGCGGGATATAGCCGATCCCCGCGCGCGGCACCTCGTGCGCGGGCAGGCTGCCGATGTCCTGCCCGTCCAGCGTGATCCGCCCCGACATCAGCGGCAGCAGCCCCATGATCGTCTGCATCGTCGTGGTCTTGCCCGCACCGTTACGGCCCAGCAGGCACAGGATCTCGCCCGCCTCGACCCGCAACGACAGGTCCCGCAGCACCTGCGCCGCGCCATACCCCGAATTGACCGCATCAAGCTCCAGCATCATCCGGTCCCCAGATAGGCCGCCTGCACATCGGCATTCTCGTGAATCTGCTGCGGCGTGCCCTCAGCCAGCATCTCGCCGAAGTTCAGCACACTGACGGAATCGGCGGTCTCCATCACCACTTTCATGTTGTGCTCGATCAGCAGGATCGTCGTTTCCCCCGCCAGCTCGCGGATCAGCGCCTTGAATGCGTCGATCTCGCCCTCCGACAGGCCCTGCGTCGGCTCGTCGAGGATCAGCAGCCGCGGCGCCTGCACCAGCCCCATCGCGATCTCCAAAAGGCGCTGGTGCCCATAACTGAGGTTCCCCGCCTCCTCGTCCGCCTGCCCTTCCAGCCCGACGCGGCCCAGCGCCTCCGCCGTGGCGGCGCCCACCGCGCGGCCCTGCGACCGCCGCCGCGCGGCCAGCGCCACGTTCTCCTGCACCGGCAGACGCGGAAAGATCGAGGTGATCTGAAATGTATAGGCCATACCCTTCAGGATCCGCTTGTGCGCGGGCAGCCGCGTGATGTCCTCGCCGTCGAACATCACCGTCCCCGAGCTCGGCGGGATCCGCCCGCAGATCATCCCCACCAGCGTCGTCTTGCCCGCCCCATTCGGGCCAATCAGCGCCCGCACCTCGCCTTGCGGCAGGTCGAAATCCACGCCGCTCACCGCCTGCAACCCATCAAAGGATTTCGAAAGCCCCCGCACCTTCAGCAGCATCACGGCAACCCTTTCCACAGCCGCCGCCGCACTTCCCCGGTCAGGCCCTGCGGCGCGAACAGCGTCAGCGCCACCAGCGCCACGCCCGCTATCAGCATGTAGGCCGAGGTGACGCCGGAACTGAGGTCGATCAGGTAGAACATGAAGAGCGTGCCAACGAACGGCCCCAGCACCGTGCCCGCGCCGCCCAACAGCACCCACAAAAGCGGAAAGATCGAATACTGCACCGAGCCAAATGTGGCCCCCGCATAGCCGAACAGCAGACCATAGAACGCCCCCGCCGCGGCGGAAATCGTCCCCGACACCACCATCGCCCCCAGCTTGTGCGCATAGGTGTCGTAGCCCAGCATGCGCACGCGCTCCTCATTCTCGCGAATGGCGATCAGCGTCCGCCCGAACCGGCTCTGCACCAGCCAAAGCGACAGCAGAAAGCAGACCGAGAACAGCCCCCACGCCGCGAAATACCGCGCCGTCGGATCGCTCAGGTCGATCCCCCACAGCACCCTCTGCGCCTGCTGGATGACGAACCCCTCGTCGCCCCGCGTGTAGTCCCCGAAATAGAGGATCGTCAGATACCCCGCCTGCGCGAACATCAGCGTCACGATCATGAACGCCACGCCAGAGGTCCGCAGCGCCAACAACGCCAGCCCCCCGGCCACCAGCGCCCCCGCCACGATCCCCGCGATCAACGCGGGCGCAGGCGTAAACCCCGCGTGCTGGATCGTCAGCCCCATCCCGTACATCCCCGCCGCAAAGAACAAGGCGTGCCCAAGGCTCAGCAGCCCCGTATAACCAAACAGGATGTTATACCCGACAGCGTAACTGGCCAGCACCATGATCCGCGCGATATTCCCATGGTGATACGCCGGCAGCACGAACTGCAACGCGAACAGCACCACCAACAGGCCCAGGTGCAACCCCAGAACGCGCCCGCCCATGCTCATGCCGTCCGCGTCCCGAACAGCCCCTGCGGCCGGAACACCAGCACCAGACCCACCAGTAGCGTCGCCAGGATCTTGGCCAGCGTCGGCGAGAAGAAGACCGAGATGATCCCGTCACTCAACCCGATGAAAAGCGCCGCCAGAACCGTCCCCGGCAGGCTCCCCAGCCCGCCGATGATCACCACGATAAAGGCCAGCAGCAACGGTTCCACCCCCATCAGGTAATGCGCCTGCTGGATCGGCACGATCAGCACCGCCCCCAGCGCCGCCAGCCCCGCGCCGATTCCGAAGACCAGCGCATAGACCCGCTCCACCGGGATGCCAAAGGCCAGCGCCATGTCCCGGTCCGCCTGCGTCGCCCGCATCAACAGGCCGATCTTGGTCCGTGCCATCATCGTCCAGACGCCGCACAGCACTGCGCCCGCGGCAAAGATCACGAACAGCTTGTAGGACGTGATGCTCCACCCCCAAGGCTGCGCCATCCCGAACAAGGTCTCGAACCACTCGAACCAAGGCAACTCAATCCGACCACTGAAGGGTGCCTCTACGGGCCGCGCCTCGGGACCATAGGTCATCAACGTCAATTGCTGGATGATGTAGAGCAAACCGATCGTCGCCACGATCGTCCGCTCGGGATCATATTCAATACGCTTCAGTATGGTCACATCCGCCGCCGCCGCCAGCGCCCCCACGAGCAGCGGCGCGATGACCAGCGCGGCGACGAACCCCAGCGCCGGATGCCCGCCCACCATCTGCGCCACGTACCAGGCAATCACCGCGCCCAGCATGTAGAACTCGCCATGCGCGATGTTCACCACCCGCATAACGCCAAAGACAAGGCTCAGGCCCACGGCGGTCAGCGCCAGCACAGCAGCCGTAACCGCGCCTTCCAGCGTGGCGAGGATAAGGTGGGGTCCGAACTCCATCAGGTCAGGTCACACACCCCGTCCGAACCCTGCATCACAGCGGCTGCGTGGTGTAGTCCACCTCGTCGGGATACAGCGTGTCGTCGATGGATGTCGTATGCACGCGCACCAGCCGCCCGTTCTCGACCCGGCTGATATGCTGATGCCCAAACACCTGGTGCGTCTTGCCGTTGAAACGCTTGGCCCCCTGCGGATGCGCCTGGCTTTCGGGCATCTCACCCATCGCCTCGACCGCCTCGATTAGCGCGGGCCTGTCGTCCGGCCCGGCATAGCCGGCCTCTTCCATCCCCGCCTTGATGACATGCAGCGTCTCCCAGCATCCGAACATATGCGCATAGGTCGACACGTCGCTCGCGTCGCTGACCGACGCACCGTTCTCATCCACGCCCACTGCCTCACGATAGAACGCCTCGTGCTCGCTCTGATCCTCCTGCGCGTAGCGCGGCATCCCTTCCCAGAAATACGTCCCTTCCAGGAACTCCAGGCCCGGGCTGGAAATATCCACCGCCTCCAGGCTGTCGATGAACCCGAAGATCTCCGGCCCTTGGTCGCCGAAGAACTCGCCCAATTCCTTCACGAAGGTCAGAACGGCAGGCCCCACCATCACGTGATAAAGCACCTCGGTATCGCGCGGGATCTGCGGGAAATACTTGGTAAAGGAAGTCTCGCTCGGCGGAATCGCGATCTGCGCCAGCACCTCGCCGCCCTGTTCTTCGATCGCGGCGGAAAAGAAATCCCGGTGATCGTGACCGAAGGCGAAATCGGGGAAGATCATGGTGACCTTCTTGCCCAGGTTCTCCGACACGTAGGGCGCCATCGCCTGCACCTGGCTCTTCACGTCGGTGATGCCCGGTTGCAGGGTATAGCGGTTCAGCATCCCGCTCGCCACGTGATGCCCTTCCGACACCACGAAATAGGGCAGCTTCAACTCGCCTGCCCGCGGCGCGGACCCAATCACGACGTGGCTGAACAGCGTGCCAAAGCCCACGTCACAGCCATGCTGGTTGGCGAATTTCTCCACCACCTCGGCACCGCGCTTGGGGTCGGTGCCGTCATCCTCGGCGATGATCTCGATCATCCGCCCATTGATGCCGCCACCCTCGTTGATCAGCTTCACCGCCGCCTCCGTGGTGCGCCCGTACCAGCGCCCGTACGCGGCCCCGATACCGGTACTGTGCTGCTGGAACCCGATCCTGATCGGCTCGGAACTTTGCGCCTGCGCATAGCGCGCCCAAAGCGGCAGGCTCGCCGCCCCCGCCGCAGCCCCGGCCAGAGTCTTCAGCGCACCCCGGCGCGACGTGCCCTTGATCAGCTTGGTCATCGCGAACTCTCCCCGTTCTTTGAAATGACTTTGGCACGATCCTGCGAAGCCCGCCCCGGTTTGTCCAGTGTTTTGACCGGACTGCCCTCAACCGCGCGGCGAGGCCAGCAGCCACAGCCCGAAGAACGTGTAGGCCACCATGAACACCGCCAGCGGCGCCTGCCCCAGCACGGCGCGCCGCCGGTCCGCCCCGTCCCGCATGGCCAACGCGTGCGCCATCATGATCGCCACGACATGCCCCACCACCACGGCCCCGGCCTGGCTCAGCCAGATCCGCCGCACCGTGTCTTGCGTGTTGAAGAAGCCCGTGGTCACGTAAAACCCGTCGAGGCCCAGCAAATGGGCACCGTTCGACAACGGATCGTCCAGCATCTGCACCACGTACTGCACCTCCACAAGGAACGTCGGCAGGTAATGCGCCACGTGGTACCCCAGCGCGATCGGCAGGACCGACGGCGCGAAAAGGCACACCGCCTGCCGCAGGCTCCGCCCCGTCCCGGCAATCCGCTCGCCCAGCCCCAGGCAGGCCGCAAACACCGCCAGCAGCCCAAGGTTGGCCACCACCAATCCAATGAGGTTGGGCATAACAACCGCCGACCGGCCCGGAAACTCCAGCGGGTTGACCCCGATTACCCCCAGCCACCAGAAGGTCTCGTTCAGCCCATCAAAGCTGCCCGTACCCAGCAGAAACACCATCAGCACGGCCATCCTCAGCGGCGGCGCCCGCCGTACCACGCCCTGCCAACCCCAAAGGCCAATTGCCAGCCGGCCGCGCGCTTGGGCAAGCAGCCCCATCCGCCCATAGGCCCGCATCATCACCGTTACCATCTCGCCCCGCAGCAGGAACGCGGGCCCGAACAGCAGCACCCCGAACAGCACTGCATACCAGTAAAGCCCCACGACACTCGCCAACCGCGCCGGATCCGCCGGCGCCGGGTCGCACAAAAGAAACGCCGCAAAGGCCAGGAACAGGGCCACAACCGGCCAGTAACCCCACCTTTGCGGATAGCGCATCAAGGGCCGCATCCCCGTCCAGCGGGACACCACCGCCAGCACCCCTGTCCAGGGGTTCGTCCAGCGCCAGTGATTGCCGAAAAGACCTTGCAGGCTCACCAGCACCACCCACCATACCGTCCAGGTCAACAGCGGCATCGGGTTCTCCATCGGCGTGCGCGGCCCGGCAAATCCCTGCCAGACCGCAAAGGCCAGCACCCCCGTCGCCAGCAGGCTTGTCCCATGCCGCACCGACCACGGCGGCCGCCGCAGCAGCGGCACCGGCGAAAACACCGCCTCCCCGGCCCGCGCCGGCAGCACCGCCAGCAACAGCACCGTCAGAACGACACTCGCCACCCCCGCAGCGATATAGACATCCGTCGGCAAGAGTAGCACGAAACTCTGCTCCGACGCGTGCGCCCACGCCACTCCGCCCCACAATAGGGCAAGGCAGACCGACACGGCCCGCTTCACGATCTCTTCTTCTGGCCAGAAATATCCCGGGGAGGAGGTCGAAACCCCGTTTCGACCGGAGGGGCTGGCCCCTCCTCCCTGCAATAAAGCGTGGCGCAGCCACTCATTCAGATCACCCCGGGTCGCGAATCAGGCTCTGGCACATGCAATGCACGCCGCCACCCCCTTGGGTGATCATGCTCAGGTCCGGGTCGTAGATGGTGAACCCCAGCGCCTTCAGCTTCTCTTTCAGCGTCTTCGACCCCTCGGGCAGCAGCACCCGGTCCTGCCCCAGCGCCACCACGTTGCAGCCCAGCGCGATGGTCTCCTGGAACGGCACCTCGACGATCTCGATCTTCTTCGCCCGCAGCCAGTCGACGATCTCGGGATCGGTGCAATCGGTGCAAACGGCCGCCAGCTTCGGCGCCAGCATCACCACCATCAGGTCGATATGCACATAGAACGGGTCGATATCCGCAAGCTTCACTTCCCAGCCCTCGGCCTCCATCCAGGATGCCACCTGGCGGGCGCCCTGCTCCATCGACCGGCCTTCCTCGCCTTCCCAGCCGATCAGCACGCAGCCCGGCTCGATCACGTTGAAATCGCCGCCCTCGAAGGTGCCAGCGGTGACGAAATCGTAAATCGGAACGCCAAGACCCTGATACGTCTCGATTGCCCGGAAATTCTCGCCCCGGCGCCAATATTGCGACATATGCGTGATGATCGCGCCATAGGGCGTCATCACCGAACTGTCCCGCGCATAGACCTGGTAGGGCAGTTCGGGGTCCGGCACATGCGTATGCACCTCGACGCCCGCGCTTTCATAGGCGCTCACCATCTCGGCATGCTGTTTTTTCGCAACGTTAGGGTCAAATTCCACCCCCCGCCGAAGCGTCTTCTTGCTCACCGACGAGGTCTTCAGCCAGCGGTAATTCTCGATTGGCCCCAGCAGCACCGACCGCAACGTGCCATAGTCACTATCCGCTCCCCAGTCGTTCAGCCTGGGCGTGCCGCCGCCCTCGCGCCGTGCGCGTAGGGTAAAATTGTCAGCCGGTTGATCTTTCATGACAGCTCTCCTTTGCGCGAGAGGCTGAGCCGATGCCGCGCCCAAGTCAAGCGCGACCGCCCCGGCACCGCCGTCGCGCACGGTCATTGCGCAAAACAGAGCTGTCGCGGGCGCAAAACCTCAAGGCCTGTACCGCTCCGCCAAGTCCTCCGTATCCCCGATCGAGGCCAGCTTGACCTCGCGGATCAGCTTCAGCGTCGGTTTCAGGCAAAAGAACACGGACCCCACGATGAACAGCCACACCGCCACGGTTTCCGTCGCCTTCCACAAGAACAGGATCGACCCGATCAAAAACGAGAACGCGGCGACGAAATCCGCCAGCGTGTGCAACAGCTCGAAAATGGCGTAAACCCGTCGTGTCTCGGCACTGACATGGCGCTTGTCCTTGAACATCTGCATGGCACTCTCTCCGGGGTCTGTCGAACATCGCGCCCTAGAAAGACCACGCCGCCCGAATTGGCAAGCAAGAGACCCTAATCTTGCGGAAAAGGCACCACTCCGTCCGCCGCCAGCCGGTTGAAAAAGCCCAGAACCTCGTCCTCGGTCGCCTGCTCCACCGCGCCCGCGCGCACCGCCTCGCGGCTCCAGACCCAGGATTGCGCCGGGTCGTCCCGCATCGCCCAGGCCGGGAACAATCGCGTTTTGATCGACCGCTCCAGCAGGTTGCGCGGTTCGATATGCCGGTCATCCTGCCGAATGCGCGCGTAACAGTGCCTAACGGCCTTGTCGGGCCCTTCCAGCAACTGCAGGTACAGATCCGCCCGACAGATCAGCGCCCCGGTGATGTCATCGCGTTTATTGCACCGCCGCGCATCCAGCAGGATACCGGCCAGCATCGCGTCATCGTATCCGAAGGGGCGAGAGGCATAGATCAACTGCGTGAGCGCCATGGCAGGGCTCCTTTCGCGCTCAGCCTAGGCCACGAACGCTGCGCTGTCTACGCGATCACGATCCGCGCTGGGCGCGAAACAGCTCTGCATTGGGGATCTGTCCCGCGCCACGGTTCAGCTTCAGATCGTCGCGCATCCGCGCATTCAGTTCGACCAGCTTTGCCTCCAGCGCCTGCTTCGCGGCCTCGATCCGCGCCGCGCCCTGCCCCTCACTCCGGGCATGGTGATACGCCAGCACCGCCTCGTAGGCCTCCGTGCTGGCCCGCATCACCGCAACCGACGCGATCACGTCGATCGCCCGGTCCGCCCCCGGCGCACGCTCGGGCAGATCTTGGCCGTGGTTCAGCGCATGCGCCATCTCGTGAAGATGGGTCAAATGCTCGATATAGAGCCTGATCCGTTCCTCGGTCAGCCGCCCAAATGCCCGCGACGCCTTCACCGCGATATAGACCAGCAGCGCCGCAATCACGCATAAAAGTGCCAGAATGCCTTGCCCGACTGTCAAAGGTTCACCTTCCCTTTAGCGCCGTCTTGCGCATCAATTGAGACGCCGGCCGGGGCGGTATCATATCGGAAGTGTCGAGAGGCACAAAGCAACTGAATGAGCGCCATTTGAAGGGCTCCTTTCGCGATAACCCTAACCTAAGCGGCGCAACTTGCCACGCAGGAAAACGGTCAGGATTTGTCCCGATATGTCTCGTCCACCATGCGCCTGACCTTCAGGCTTCGTGCCTCACTATCCGCTCTTATCTCATCCCGCCTGCGCCAGTATTTCCCATTGGTCCACCAGAAAACCAAAACAGCGGGCGCACAAAGGAAACAGATCCACAGCAGGATTGCACCGAAAGGGTGAGGTAGAAAACTGCCAAGTGCGAAGGGAAGAATTCCGAGGCCAATAAGAATCGTATCGCATTGCCAACGGTCAATGCGCGGTGCAACAGCCTCACACCAATTTACATAGCGTGCTAACTGAAGGCTCAGATAATACACCTATCTGCTCAGGCCCCCATGCAGCGTCGGCACGTCCAGCGCCGCGAAGCCGTAATGCCGCAACCACCGCAGGTCCGAATCAAAGAACGCCCGCAAATCCGGAATCCCGTATTTCAGCATCGCGATCCGGTCGATCCCCATGCCAAAGGCAAAGCCCTGCCATTGCTCCGGGTCGATCCCGCCCGAGCGCAGCACGTGCGGATGCACCATGCCCGAGCCCAGCACCTCCAGCCAGTCGTCGCCCTCACCCACTTTCACCGTGCCGCCTTCAAAGGCGCACTGGATGTCCACTTCCGCCGACGGTTCGGTGAACGGGAAGTGCGAAGCGCGGAAACGGGTCTTCACCGAGGTGCCGAAATAGGCGGTGAAGAACTCCTCCAGCACCCATTTCAGGTTCGCCATCGAGATATTCTTGTCGATGGCCAGCCCCTCGACCTGATGGAACATCGGCGTGTGGGTCTGGTCGTAATCGGCGCGGTACACACGGCCCGGCGCGATGATCCGGCAAGGCGCGCCGTGCTTTTCCAGGTGCCGGATCTGCACCGGCGAGGTGTGCGTACGCAGCACGTCTGGCGCGCGGTCGTCCCCCTCGGCCCGGTGCATATAGAACGTGTCCATCTCGGCCCGCGCGGGGTGGTGGCTGGGAATGTTCAGCGCGTCGAAATTATACCAGTCGGTATCGATCTGCGGCCCCTCGGCCACGGCGAACCCCATGTCGGCGAAAATCGCCGTGACTTCCTCGGTCACCTGGCTGATCGGGTGGATCGTGCCTTCCCGCCGCGGCCGTCCCGGCAGGGTCACGTCCAGCCATTCCTCGCGCAGCCGTTCGTCCAGCGCGGCATCCGCCAGCGCCACCTTCTTGGCCGCCAACGCGCTGTTGATCTCGTCCTTCAGCGCGTTCAGCTTCGGCCCCATCTCCTGTCGCTCTTCGGGCGTCATCTTGCCCAGCTCGCGCATCTTCAGCGCGACCTCGCCCTTCTTGCCCACGGCCTGCACGCGCAGATCCTCCAGCGCGGCCTCGTCACCGGCCTCGGCAATGGCTCTCAGGTACTTGTCTCTCAGGTCATCCATGGCGTTTCACTCAATCCCGGTTTGAACGCCGGTTACCCCGACTGGCCCATCAGCGCAAGGTCGCGGCATACTCGCGGGTGAATTCCACGTACCCATCCGAGACGACACCGTGATGCCCCCGCATCATCCCGTGCAATTCCGGCAGGCGGTGGAACGGCACCTGAGGCAGGGCGTGATGCTCGGTGTGGTAGGGCATGTTCCACGCCAGGAACCGCACAATCCGGTTGGTACGGGTGGTGCGTGTGTTCCGGAACATGTCCGCCACAAAGGCGCAGCGCCCGTGTTCCGCCAGCAGGTACAGTCGCAGGAACGGTTGCCCCAGAAGCGCCGGCAGGATCCACACCCAGAACAACAAGGGCGTCACCACGAGGCTCGTCAGCGCCACGGCGTAGAGCGCAAGCATCGCCCGCGCCTCACTCGCTAGGCGCGGCCGCGCGCGCTCGGGCACGTAATCGCCCGGATCGGCACCCGCCGCATTGCGCAGGGTCCGCCCGATCATCGCCCACCAGAACGGCAGGCCGGTCACATGCCACAGATAGGCGCGCCAGCCTTCGGGTTTGGCCCCGGCCAGCAGTTCGGGGTCCTTGCCGGGGATGTTGGTGTGCCGGTGATGCGCGAGGTGAAAATACCGGAACCACTCGAACGGCTGCACGATCAGCAGGCCGCACACCCGCCCCACCGCTTCATTCAGCCAGGGCGACCGGAACGGCGTCTTGTGCGTCGCCTCGTGCTCCAGCGTGAACAGGAAACAGATCGCGATGCCCTGCGGGACCAGCATCGCCCCCCACAAGGGCCAGCCCAGCCCGATCCAGACACCGAACAGCCCGATCAACCCGAAATGCACCGCCAGCCGGAACAGGCCGGGCGCATTCTCGGCCTTTGTCAGCCCGGCCAATACGTCCCGAGGCAAGGCGGCGATGAACTCCCGGTGATCCATGCGGAAAGCCTAAAGCGTTTCGCGAAAAACCTGAATCACAGATTTTCAAGCAATGCATTGCTCCGCTCAGTCGTTGGACGCGTTCCGCCTTTTGCTGAGGCCTCAGGTCAAAGGCGGAACGCTTCAGGCAGCCCCTCGCGCTCCGGCAAGGGGCGGCCGCCGGCCCCGCTCACGCACGGGTTACTTGACACCCCCAACGACGGACCATAGCGCAGCCGGGCAGGCTTTTTAATCAACAATAGCAGGTCCCTATGCGCAATCTTTCCCCCGTGGACCAGTTCCTCTTCGGGCTGATGAACGCCAGTCTCCTCTTCACGTTGGTCTACTGGATATTGGGCTTCGACACTCAGTTCGCCACCGGCTTCGCAATCGAGGACGGCCCCGTCGAGTACGGCACCGCCGTCATGCTGTTCGTGTCGGCGCTCGTGCTGGCATGGCACTCCGCGCGCCAGTTCCGCAAAGGCCAGGCGCTGGCCGGGATCTGCCTGTCGATCTACGCGCTGATCTTCGTCTTCGGCACGGGCGAAGAGATTTCCTGGGGGCAGCGCATCCTGGGGCTGGAGACGCCCGACTCGCTCCGGGAGGTCAACTTCCAGGATGAAATCACGCTGCACAACATCGTGGTGGGCGGCAAGCAGCTGACCAAGACGGTGTTCGGCAGCGGGCTGACCATCGCGATCCTGCTCTACCTGCTGGCATTGCCGGCGCTTTACGGCAGATCCCGCCTTGTCACGCGCATTGCCGACCGCCTGGCATGGCCGGTGCCGTCATGGCGCCACGGGATCATGGGCATTGTCGCCAGCGTGGTGATGCTGGTCGTCGAGATCCCCCGCCAGTGGGAGGTCTACGAATTCGTCTTCAGCCTGCTGACCACGTCGATCTTCCTTGCGCCGGCCAACACCGCCACGTTCGGACGGCCAGACGCGGCCTGAGCCGCATCCACGCGCCCGCCCCGGACCGGGCCAGGGGAAATCAGGCAGCTGACGTGCTGCGCAAGTCGCGCACTTCGCGGTCATGCGCCGCCAGAAGCCGCTTGGCCTTTTCACTCAGTTCGGATTGCCCGTCTCGGGTCTGCACGATCACGCGTACCATGTCTCTGCCTCCTGGGTTGCCGCCCTTTACGGGCCGTTGTGTCAAAAGGCATCCCACAACTTTGCGGAGAAAGTATGTCTGATTTTAGAAAATTGTTAACGATCCTGGCACGAAGAAAAACGCCGCCGGGTTGACCCGACGGCGTTCGTTTCTTGTCCCTCGAACGGCAGGCTTACGCGGTCAGCGCGCCTTTTGCCTGTTCCACGATGGCGCCGAATGCGGCGGGTTCGTGCACGGCCAAATCGGCCAGGACCTTGCGGTCCACTTCGACACCGGCCAGCGACAGGCCGTTGATGAACCGCGAATAGGTCAGCGATTCGTCATGGGCGCGCACGGCGGCGTTGATCCGCTGAATCCACAGCGCGCGGAAGTTCCGCTTGCGGTTCTTGCGGTCGCGCGTGGCGTACTGGTTGGCCTTGTCCACGGCCTGTGCCGCCACCTTGAAGGTGTTCTTGCGACGACCGTAATAGCCTTTTGCGGCGTTGGTGATTTTCTTGTGACGGGCGTGGGTAACGGTCCCACCTTTGACTCTCGACATGTCTCGAACCTCCTCAGCGTGCGTAGGGCATCATCGGCTTGATGATACCTTCATCAGCCTTGCAAAGCGTCGTGGTGCCACGCGCGTTGCGGACGAATTTGTTGGTCCGTTTGATCATGCCGTGGCGCTTGCCGGCCTGGCCAGCCACCACGCGGCCCTTGGCCGTCACCTTGAACCGCTTCTTGCAGCTCGATTTCGTCTTCATCTTGGGCATTTCCGGCTCCTCTTGATGGTCGGTCTTATGCGCGACTCGGCATGCCACTCCGGCCGGCCGCGCGAATGAGAGCGCCGTATAGGACGACAGCGTGCGTAAAGCAAGGGGGTTTGCCCCGGTTTGCGACCGTCCGGGAAAGGGGACGTGCTCCGGGCGCTTGCCAACGCGCACCCGCAGGGCTAGACCGGATTTTCCCCAACCCACGGGAGGCGTCAGTGTCCACCACCCTCCGGCTCGCCATGGCAAGCATCTTCGTCGGTGCAATCGTGCTCGCGATCAAAAGCCTGGCGTGGTGGCTGACAGGTTCGGTGGCCCTTCTGTCGGATGCCCTGGAAAGCACCGTCAACGTGGCCACGGCCATCGCGGCGCTCATCGCGATCCGCATCGCCGCCATACCGGCGGATTCCTCGCACCCCTACGGCCACCATAAGGCCGAGTTCTTCAGCGCCGTGCTCGAAGGCGTGATGATCATCATCGCCGCACTCGTCATCCTGCGCGAGGCCTATCGCGGCTTTCTCGATCCCGTCGCGCTCGACATGCCGGTCGAGGGGCTTGTGATCAACGGCGCCGCCACGGTCATCAACGCGCTCTGGGCCTGGGTCCTCATCACACGCGGCCGCGCCAATTCATCGCCCGCGCTCGTCGCAGACGGCCGCCACCTGTGGACCGATGTCGTCACCTCGGCGGGCGTCGCGCTCGGCGTCCTTCTGGCGATGGTCACCGGCTGGTGGGTGCTCGACCCGATCATGGCCGCCATCGTCGCGGTCAACATCCTCTGGTCCGGCTCGCGCGTCGTGCGCGAGTCGCTCAGCGGCCTGATGGACGAGGCCGTATCCGATGAAACGCTCGACACCGTGCGCGAGATCATCGCGACCGAGGCCGGGGGCGCGGTCGAGGCGCATGACCTGCGCACCCGCCATGCCGGACCGGCGATCTTCATCGACTTTCACCTCGTCGTGCCGGGCGACACCACGGTCTTTGATGCGCACGAGATCTGCGACCGGGTCGAAGCCGCCCTGAAACAGGCAGTCGAGGGCGCGCGGATCACCATCCACGTAGAGCCCGAGCACAAGCAGAAGCATTCCGGCATCGTCGTGCTGGACTGACCCCCGACCCCGCCTCGCGTCAACGCGCCATTTGCGCGAAAAGCCGATTGCCCGTAACATCCGGCGCGGGGAGGATCGGCAGGCTGGACAGGAAGCGCCATATCGACAAGGTCGTGAACGCGGTGAATTCGCCCAGTGCCGCCGCGCGTTCCGCGCTGGCGGCCTCCTGGCACCGCTCGATGGAACGGCACGGGCTCGACCCCGCCGCCCCGGCGCAGGGCCAGCGCGTCGATCACAGCGTCGTCGACGAAAGCCGCGCGCGCCTCGACCGCTTCATGACCATCGCCGCACCCAAGCTCGACCAGCTCTTCGGTCTCGTGGGCCTGTCGGGCTGCGGCGTCCTCTTGACCGACGAAAGCGGTATCATCCTCGACCAGCGCTGTTCTGACGGCGACCGCACCACGTTCGAGGACTGGGGCCTCGCCGTCGGCGCCGACTGGTCCGAGGCCGCAGAGGGCACCAACGGCATCGGCACCTGCCTGACCGAGAAACGCCGCATCACCATTCACCGCGACGACCACTTCCTCGCCCGCAACATCGGCATGAGCTGCATGGACGCGCCCATTTTCGGCCCCGATGGCGGGCTTCTGGCCGCGCTCGACGTCTCCTCGGCCCGTGTCGACCAGACCGAGGCCTATAACCGCCTGATCGCCGCGATGGTCGATCAGACCGCCCACGCAATCGAGGCCGATTTCTTCCGCGCGTCCTATCCCAAGGCCCGCATCGTGGTGGCCGATTCGGCCGAGGGCGGCGCGGCGACCCTGCTGGCCGTGGATGGCGACGATATCGTGGTGGGCGCCACCCGAGAGGCGCGCAAGGCGCTTGGTCTGTCGCCCAGCGGCACCTTCACCCCGCGCCCCGCGTCGGACATCTTCGGGCGCGAGGACGGCCCCCGCGGCTTCGAGAAGGCTGAGCGCGCCGCCGTCGTGCGCGCCCTTACCCGCGCGAATGGCAACGTGTCCGAGGCCGCCCGCGCGCTGGGGATCGGCCGCGCCACCCTCTATCGGCGCATGAAACGGCTGGGTCTGGACGACACTTGACCCGACCTGTCTCAGTTCTGAGACACCCCCGCGCCACCACCGCTTGCCCCCCTCCTGACGAATCGCTCGTCGCACGTCACCTCTCTCCTCACGACTTCGGGCGGAGGACCCGAGGCGACCAGGAGGAACCAACATGAACGAACAGACGCAACTCTCGGCGGAATTCCAATCGCCTTTCAAGACCCGCTACGACAACTTCATCGGCGGCAAATTCACCCCGCCCGTGAACGGCAAGTATTTCGACAACGTGACCCCGATCACCGGCCAGCCGGTCTGCGAAATCGCCCGCTCGGATGCCGCCGACGTGGAGCTGGCGCTCGACGCCGCCCATGCCGCCAAAGACGCCTGGGGCAGCACCTCGGCCACCGAACGCGCAAATATCCTGCTGAAAGTGGCGGATAGGATCGAGGAAAACCTCGACCTGATCGCCGTGGCCGAGACATGGGACAACGGCAAACCGATCCGCGAGACCGTCAATGCCGACATTCCGCTCGCCGTCGACCATTTCCGGTACTTCGCCAGCGTCCTGCGCGGGCAGGAAGGCGCGATGTCCGAAATCGACGCCGACACCGTCGCCTATCACTATCACGAGCCGCTGGGCGTCGTGGGCCAGATCATCCCGTGGAACTTCTCGGTGCTGATGGCGGCATGGAAACTCGCCCCGGCGCTGGCCGCCGGAAACTGCATCGTCCTGAAACCGGCAGAACAGACCCCCGCCGCGATCATGGTGCTGATGGAGGTCATTGCCGACCTTCTGCCCGACGGCGTGCTGAACATCGTCAACGGCTACGGCGCCGAGGTCGGCGCGGCGCTGGCGAAATCCAACCGTATCGCCAAGATCGCCTTCACCGGCTCCACCCAGACCGGCCGCAAGATCATGCAATACGCGACCGAGAACCTCATCCCCGTCACGCTGGAACTGGGCGGCAAGTCCCCCAACATCTTCTTTTCCGACGTGATGGCCAAGGACGACGCCTTTCTCGACAAGGCGATCGAGGGCTTCGTGCTCTTCGCTTTCAACCAGGGCGAGGTCTGCACCTGCCCCAGCCGCGCGCTGATCCAGGAAGACATCTATGAAGAGTTCATCGCTCGCGCCATCGAACGGGTGAAAGCCATCAAGCAGGGCGACCCCCGCCTGATGGACACGATGGTGGGCGCACAGGCCAGCCGCGCACAGCAGGACAAGATCCTCAGCTACCTGCAGATCGGTGTCGAGGAAGGCGCCGAGGTGCTGGCCGGCGGTGCAGCGGCGCAGATGGAGGGCGAGTTGTCCGAGGGCTACTACATCCAGCCGACCATCCTGAAAGGCCACAACAAGATGCGCGTCTTCCAGGAAGAGATCTTCGGCCCGGTCGTCTCCGTCACAACCTTCAAGGACGAGGCCGAGGCGCTGGAACTGGCCAATGACACCATCTACGGCCTCGGCGCCGGGGTCTGGTCGCGCGACGCCAACACCTGCTACCGCTTCGGGCGCGGCATCCAGGCCGGACGCGTCTGGGTCAACAACTACCACGCCTACCCGGCCCACGCGGCCTTTGGCGGCTACAAGCAGTCCGGCATCGGGCGCGAGAACCACAAGATGATGCTCGACCACTACCAGCAGACCAAGAACATGCTGGTCAGCTACAACCCCAACAAGCTGGGTTTCTTCTAGGATCGGATCGGGGCGGCACGATGTGTCGCCCCTTTTTCACGCCAGGGCCGTCCACGCGGCCTCAGGTCAGGTACCTTGCCACCACCTGCACGAAGACATTGGGTATCTCGTAGATGTCATACCCGCCCGGCTTGTTGCTGATCGCCCAGAACACCATGACACCCGCTGCGATGACCGTGAGCGCCGCCACCCGCGGCGCGTGCCCGTCCGAAATCGCCGACAGGATCGCCGGGATCGAGAACACCCCCAGAACCAGGCCAATGACAAAGATAAGATCGGGATCCATTGCACAGATCCTCCTTGAACCGCTCTGCCGGCGAGTATAGCGCAGTTCAGTCTTGGTCAGTCGAAGAAAGTTCCTTTTGATTACAGGGTGCTACCCGCAGGATATTGGTCGTACCCGGCACGTTGAACGGCACGCCCGCGGTGACGATCACCAGGTCGTCCTCGGTGGCGTATCCCTGCTTCAGCGCGGCGCGCGTGGCGTTCTGCACCGCCATCTTGAACCGCGACAGTTCCGGCGTCATGACGCAATCGGTGCCCCAGTTCAGCGACAGCCGCCGCGCCGTGTCGCGCACGTTGGTCATGGCGATGATCGGCACGCGCGGCCGCTCGCGCGCGGTCAGCAGCGCGGTCGTGCCGCTTTGCGTAAAGCAACAGATCGCCGCCACATCGGTGGTTTCCGCGATCTCCCGCGCCGCGGCGACGATCCCGTCGGCCACCGTGGTGCGGTCGGCCTTGCGCGAGGCTTCGATGATCTCGGTATAGGTCGGATCCTCCTCGACCTCGCGGGCCACGTTGTCCATCGTCTGCACCGCCTCGATCGGGTACTCGCCCGCCGCCGACTCCGCCGACAGCATGATCGCGTCCGCGCCTTCGTAAATCGCCGTGGCCACGTCGCTGACCTCGGCGCGGGTGGGCATCGGGCTCGAGATCATCGACTCCAGCATCTGCGTGGCGATGATCACCGGCTTGGCCGCCGCGCGGCACTTGCGCACCATCCGCTTTTGCAAGGGCGGCACGTTCTGCACCGGCAGTTCCACGCCCAGGTCGCCGCGGGCCACCATGATCCCGTCGACCTCTTTCAGGATGGCATCGAAATCCGTCACCGCCGACGGTTTTTCCACCTTTACCATGATCGCCGCGCGCCCGCGCACCAGCGCGCTGGCCTCGATCACGTCCCGCGCGCGCTGCACGAAACTCAACGCCAGCCAGTCCACGCCCAGTTCGCAGGCAAATTCCAGGTCGGCGCGGTCCTTCTCGGTCAGCGCGGCCAGCGGCAGCACCACGTCAGGCACGTTCACGCCCTTGCGATCCGAAATCGTGCCGCCAGTCACAACCTCGGTTTCGGCATAGTCATTGCCGCATTTGGTGACCTTCAGGCGGATCTTACCGTCGTTGACCAACAATCGCGCGCCGGGTTTCAGCGCCTGGAAAATCTCGGGATGCGGCAAATTCACACGGTCGATCGTGCCTTCTGCGTCATCCAGATCCAGCCGGAACGACGCGCCCTCTTCCAGTTCTTCCGACCCGTTCTTGAATGGCCCGACCCGCAGCTTTGGCCCCTGCAGGTCCGCCAGGATGGCGATCGGACTGTCCAGGTCCTGCTCGACCTTTCGAATGATCTCGTGCTTGGCGCGGATATCGTCCTGCGTGCCGTGGCTCATGTTCAGCCGGAACACATCCGCCCCCGCCTCGTGCAGAGCCCGGATCGTCTCATAGCTGTCCGATGCCGGGCCCAGCGTGGCCACGATCTTCACATTGCGATAGCGTCTCATGTCTGTCCTTACCTTATTGTCCAGCCGGCGTTAGCGCTAAACTTACGCAGGGTTATTACTTAATTCCCATTCCCTGACAACTGACATAAAAGTGGCGGGCAAGAGATGACATCACCATGACATATCGACCGTTTTTCACCGAAGGGGCAGATCGCCCCACCCGCTGGCTCGTCACCTGCGACCATGCCGCCAACACCGTGCCGCCCTTCGTGAACGGAGGCTCGCTCGGGCTCGACCCCGCGGATATGGCCCGCCACATCGCCTATGATCCAGGCGCCGCCGGGGTGGCGCGGGCGCTGGCCCGTGCGCTCGACGCGCCCTGCATCATGACCAACTTTTCCCGCCTCGTGATCGACCCCAACCGGGGCGAAGATGACCCGACACTGGTGATGAAGCTCTATGACGGCACCATCATCCCCGCCAACCGCCATGTCGGTCCGGCCGAAATCGAACAGCGCCTGAACGCGCTACACAGACCCTATCACAGCGAATTGGCTCGATTGGCCGCGCGGCAGGACGACACGATCATCGTCTCGATCCACTCCTTCACGCGCCAACTCCGGAACCGCCCGCCCCGGCCCTGGCACATCGGCGTGCTCTATGCCACGGACGAACGTCTGACCCGCCCGCTGATCAACCGCATGGCGCAGGAACCCGACATTTGCGTCGGCGAGAACGAACCCTATGGCGGCCATCTGCCCGGCGACGCCATCGCCCGGCACGGCATCGCCTATCAGCGTCTCAATGCCCTGATCGAGCTGCGCAACGACCTGATCGTCACCGAGGATCAGCAAACCGCCTGGGCCCGGCGTCTGGCGCCGATGCTGGTCGAGGCGGCAGGCCATGCCGGGGTCGATTCAGAGACTGTTTCACTGCAAACCGGGTGATTTCATTAACAGATCGCCACATTCACCGACCGAGAGGAGGCGCGCGTGCCGCATATCATAATTGAACATTCCGGCGGTCTGGAAGACAGCCACGACCTTCAGGCGCTCTGCGACGACCTGTGGGAGAAATTCGCGGATCACCATAGCGTCACGGCGCCCGACACCGTGCGCACCCGCACCCTCGCCGCCACCGCCTCGCGCATCGGCGTCGAACCGCAGACATTCGCCCACGCCACGCTGCTTCTCCTCCCCGGCCGCAGCGACGAGACCCGCACGGAACTCGCCCAACTGGTGCTGGACACGCTTCAGGCGCACCTGCCCGACGTCGGCAGCCTGACCGTCCGCTTGGATGATATCCAACAGCCCTATATGAAACGTATGCTCTGACCGAATAAGGGAGACACGAAGATGGACGACCAGACCCGCATCGAACTCGAGGCCGCCGCGTTTCGCACCCTGCGCGAGCACCTTATGGAAAAGCGCACCGACGTGCAGAACATCGACATGATGAACCTCGCCGGCTTCTGCCGCAACTGCCTCAGCCGCTGGTACCAGGAGGCCGCGAACGAACGCGGAATCGACATGACCAAGGACGAGGCGCGCGAGATTTTCTACGGCATGACGATGGACGAGTGGAAGGCCAACTACCAGACCGACGCCTCTGACGACAAGAAAGCGGCCTTCGACAAATCCTTCGCCGAAAACGTGGGGCCCAAGACCTGAGTCCATGACACTCGACATCGCCCGCCTGCGCGCCGACACCCCCGCCTGCGAAACCCTGCTGCACTTCAACAACGCCGGCGCCGGGCTGATGCCCTTGCCGGTGCAACAGGCCCTGTCGGACCACCTCGCGCTCGAGGCGCGCATCGGCGGGTACGAGGCGCACGCCGAAGCCAAGGCACAGGCCGACGCCTTCTATACCGAGATGGCCGCGCTCCTGAACGCGCACCCGTCCGAGATCGCCTATATCGAAAACGCCACCCGCGCCTGGGACATGGCCTTTTTCAGCCTGCCCTTGCAACCCGGCGACCGTATCCTGACCCACGCCTCTGAATACGTGTCGAACTATCTCGGCCTGCTGCTTCAGGCCCAGCGCCGCGGGCTGGAGATCGACCTCATCCCGTCCGACGCCTCTGGCCAGGTCGATATCGACGCTATTCAGTCTCTGATCCAGCCCAAAACGCGCCTCATCGCCCTCACCCACGTTCCCACCCAAGGCGGCCTCGTGAATCCGGCAGAGAAGGTTGGGCGCATCGCGAAAGAACACGGTCTATTCTACCTGCTTGACGCTTGCCAGTCTGCAGGCCAGATCAACCTCGACGTCGAAAAGCTGGGCTGCGACATGCTTTCGGGCACAGGCCGCAAGTACCTGCGCGGTCCGCGCGGCACCGGGTTTCTCTATGTGCGTGAGGGTCTGATCAAGGACCTCGATCCGCCTTTCATCGACCTCTTCTCGGCCAAGTGGACCGGGTCCGACACCTACGAACTCGCACCCGACGCCAAACGCTTCGAGAACTGGGAACGCTTCGTCGCCGGGCAGATCGCCCTAGGCACCGCCGTCCGCTACGCTCGCGACACCGGCCTGCCCGCGATCGAGGCGCGCGTGGCCGACCTCGGTGAAACCCTCCGCGATGCGCTGCGCGACATTCCCGGCGTGACGGTTCGCGACCTGGGCCAGCGCAAATGCGGCATCGTCACCTTCACCCATGACGCCCACACGCCCCAAGACATGACCAGCGCGTTGCGGGCACGAAATATCAACATTTCCGTTTCCAACCGCACCAGCGCCCAGCTCGATCTCGGCGCCCGCGGCCTCGACCATCTCGCCCGCGCTTCGGTTCACGCCTACAACACCGAGGACGAGATCACGCGCTTTGCCGCCGCCATCGCGGCGCTCTGACCACGGTGCACCGGACGGTCAGTCAACAGACGCGATTTGCGGATAATACCGACGCGATACCACCCGAATACCGACGCAATACCGACGTGGGATACCGGCGTTAACCCTCGATTCGCTCAGACAGCGACCTTCCGGCTTTCCTCGATGTAGATTTCCCGCAACCGCGTCGCCACCGACCCCGGATTTCCGTCACCCAGACGTGCGCCGTCGATCTCGACCACCGGCATGACGAAAGCACTGGCCGAGGTGACGAACGCCTCGTCGGCTTCCTTGGCCTCTTCGACGCTGAAATTCCGTTCCTCCACCTGCATTTGCGCCTCTTCGGCAAAGCGCAGCACGGCGGCGCGGGTGATCCCGTGCAGGATGTCGTTCGACAGCGCGCGGGTGATGATCTTGCCGTCCTTGACGATATAGGCGTTGTTCGACGTGCCTTCGGTCACGAACCCGTCCTGCACCATCCAGGCATCGTCGCAACCCGCTTTCTTGGCCATCATCTTGCCCATCGACGGATACAGCAACTGCGTCGTCTTGATGTCCCGACGGCCCCAGCGCAGGTCCTCTACAGTGATGATCTTGATACCTTTTTTCGCCACCGGGTTATCGGCCAGCCCGGGCTTCGACTGGGTGAACAGAACCACGGTCGGCGGCGTGTCGGGGTCCGGGTAGGCAAAGTCGCGGTCGCCCGGCGCGCCCCGCGTGATCTGAAGGTAAACCAGCCCGTCCTCGATCTCGTTCACCCGCACCAGTTCGCGGTGGATCTCCAGCAGATCGCCCATCACCGTCGGGTGCGGCATGTCCAGCTCGTCCAGCGACCGTTGCAGCCGGCGATTGTGCCCCTCGAAATCGATCAGCTTGCCGTCCAGCACGCTGGTCACCTCGTAGACCCCGTCGCCCATCAGAAACGCCCGGTCGAAGATCGAGATTTTCGCCTCGTTTTCAGGCATGTAGTCGCCATTCACATATACGGTCCGCATTTCGCTCATCCCCATAGCCCAGCCACCGGCGGATGCACCCCGGCGGCGTCGAAAATCAAAGGTTCATCCCGGTCTTCGGCCAACAGAAGCGGGCCGTCAAGGTCGGTCACCGACGCCCCCTGCGCCACCAGCACCGCGGGCGCCATCGCCAGGCTCGATCCGATCATGCAACCCACCATCACGTCATAGCCTTCGGCCAACGCGGCGGCGCGCAGCGCCAGCGCCTCGGTCAGGCCTCCGGTCTTGTCCAGCTTGATGTTCACCATGTCGTACTTGCCCTTCAGCCCGGGCAGGCTGGCGCGGTCATGACAGCTCTCGTCGGCGCAAACCGGCACGGGCCGCTCCACGCCCAAAAGCGCGTCATCCTCCGTCGCCGGCAAGGGCTGTTCCACCAGCGCCACGCCCAGGCGCTGAAGGTGCGGCGCAAGGTCGGCATAGACCTCGGCACTCCAGCCCTCGTTGGCATCGACGATGATCTTGGCATCCGGCGCGCCGGCGCGCACCGCCTCCAGCCGCGGCATGTCATCGGGCGTTCCCAGCTTGATCTTCAGCAAGGGCCGATGCGCGTTCTTCGCGGCCTGCTCCTGCATCTTTTGGGGATCGTCCAGCGACAGCGTGTAGGCCGTGATCTCGGGCCCCGGCGCAGGCAATCCTGCCAGATCCCAGACCCGCTTCCCGGCCTGTTTCGCCTGCAAGTCCCACAGCGCGCAATCCACCGCGTTCCGCGCCGCGCCCGCCGGTAACAGTTCGTAAAGCATTTCGCGGGAAACTTCCTCGGGCAGGCTCTCGATCTGCGCCGTCACGCTGTCCAGCGTCTCGTCATACCGCGCATAGGGCACGCATTCGCCCCACCCGGTGACGCCATCTTGGCTCACGCGCACGGTCAGCACCTTCGCCTCGGTGCGCGAGCCCCGGCTGATGGTGAACACCTGCGCCAGCTTGAACACATCGCGCGTCACGGAAATCTGCATCAACAACTGCCCCTTCCTCTGGCCAGAAATATCCCCGCCGGAGGCATCCATCAGACGCCGCCAGCCAAGGCGGTTGGATCAGAATTGCTCCAGCGCGTCCACCAGCTTGGCCGAGCCAAAGCGGTACGGGTCCGTCGCGGGCAGCCCCATCTCTTCCTCGACCCTGGCGAGATACGCCTTGGCGTCGTCCTCGCTCATATGCTGGGTGTTGACCGAAACACCGACCACACGACACGCCGGGTTCGCGATCTGCGCCAGCGGCAGCGCGGTGTCGCGCAGCGTCTGCAGGCTGGGCAGGCTGTAGTCCGGCAGGCCCCGCATATGCGTGCGTGTCGGCTCGTGGCACAGGATCAGGGCATCGGGCTGGCCGCCATGGATCAGCGCCATGGTCACACCGGAATAGGATACGTGAAACAGGCTCCCCTGCCCCTCGATCAGGTCCCAGTGATCCTCGTCGTTGTCCGGCGTCAGGTACTCGATCGACCCGGCCATGAAATCGGCAATCACCGCGTCCAGCGGCACGCCGTCGCCCGTGATCAGGATGCCGGTCTGCCCGGTGGCACGGAACGAGGCCTTCATGCCGCGCTCGTGCATGTCGCGCTCCATCGCCATCGCCGTGTACATCTTGCCGACCGAGCAATCGGTGCCCACGGCAAGGCAACGCTTGCCGCTGCGCTTCTTGCCATCCGCGATCGGATAGCGCACCGACGGCACCCGCACGTCGTGCAGCGTGCGGCCATGCTCTTCTGCCGCCGCCACGAGGTCTTCCTCGTGTTTCAGCAGGTTGTGCAGGCCCGACGCGATGTCATATCCCATCGCCAGCGCCTCCAGCAGCACTGCCTTCCATTTGTCCGAGATCACGCCGCCCCGGTTCGCCACGCCGATCACCAGCGTCTTGGCGCCTGCGTCCCTCGCCTCGGCCAGGGTCATGTCTGTCAGGCCAAGGTCGGCGCCGCACCCCGGCAGCCGGATCTGCCCCACCGCGTATTCCGGTCGCCAGTCCCTTATGCCAATAGCCACTTTCGCGGCCAGCATGTCGGGGGCATCGCCCAGAAACAACAGGTACGGGGTCTCGATCATATTTTGGTCCTTTCCAGAATCGGTTCTGCGGAATGGTGCACCGAGTTACCCGAAAATTCATACCGAATTGACGAGCCTCCAGGGAAGAGCGGCAAGATTCCCTGTCATCCTGCGAATTTTTCAGCAGATTCTTGCGTCGGAGGGTCGGGCGCCTCCATCCGCTCTTCCATGTCCTCCGACACGGCCTCGGCTTGCAACAGGCCCGGTTGCGGCACCCCGAGGACGCCCATCGCCTGCACGGACCCCGTTTCTTCCGGCGGCTCGGACGAAACCCTGCGGACAACGGCGATTGCGGCGACCACAAGGCTTGTCGCCAGGATGAACAGTTGCAGTCCCCGCCCGTCGATCATGGAAATCAGGTTCGGACCTACCAACATGCCGCCGAACTGTCCCAGTTGCAGCAGAAACGCCATAGTTCCGCTTGCGGCCACGATCTGCCCGGGGCTCAGGTGGTCATTGGCGTGGGCCGCCAGCACGGAATAAACCGGCAGCGACACGGCCGCGATAACCGAAAAGCCCAGCACGATCCGCGACGGAGCCGTATCCACCGCCATCCAGAGCGCCGCCGCCGCGGTGATCAAGGCCAACCCCATGACGACGAAGCGCCGGTCCACGTGGTCCGCAATCCAGCCGACCGGGTATTGCACGAACGCCGCCACGATCATCGCGACAACGAGCGCCCCCGACGCCTGCGCGTCGGAAAACCCGCTGCGCAAGGCATAGAGCGGCAGAGCGATGAACCACGAAACCACGCCCGCACCCATGATCACGATTCCCAGCACCGCCATCGGCGACACACGGTAAAGTCTGGCCACCGGCATCCGTTCGGGCGCGGTGTAATCCGGGGCGCGATTGTTCGACAGAAGCAGCGGCACGAACCCCACCGACAGCAGGATCGAGGCCAACCCGAAAAGCATGTTGCCCGTCGGGTCCGGCAAGGCCACCATGGCTGTGCCCAGCGCCGGCCCGGCCGTCTGGATGATGAAATAGACCGACAGGATCTGCGCCCGCAGCCGGTTCTCGGCCTTGGCGTTCAACCAGCTTTCGGTGATCACGTAGAGACCCGGAAAACAAAACCCCGCCAACAGGCGCATGACACTCCAGCTGACCGGATCACTGGTCAGAAGATGTGCAATCGCGGCGACGGACACCATCGAGGCCAAAGCCGAAAAGACGCGGATATGGCCAACCTTCTCGATCAGTCGCGGCGTGATGATCGTACCGGCCAGCGCCCCCAGGGGATAGCAGGCCTGCATCATCGCGATGGAAAAATCCGAAAATCCGATTCCCGCCCCGCGAATGGTCAGCAACGTCACCAGCAGCCCGTTGGCCACCATCAGCATCGTCATGCCCATGAACAGGGCCCAGTTTTCCACCAACGCGCGTCTCATGCGGCCATGCTAATCGGTGGGCGATGCCGTGACCGCGCGTTTGCGACGCATGCAGGTCGTTGTCATCTGCTTGCCATTGCCCGCGCAATTTTATAGCTGGTCTGCGACGTGGTTTCGCAACAATCTGACCAAAGGATCACAATATGAGTTTCCGCCCGCAACCTCCGGCGCCCGCGCGCCCCAACCGTTGCCAACTCTTCGGACCGGCCTCGAACACCAGCCTGTTCGAGAAGATGGCCGCCTCCAAGGCCGACGTCGTCAACCTCGACCTCGAAGATGCCGTGGCGCCGTCGGACAAGGACCAAGCCCGCAAGAACGCGATCGAGGCGATCAACGACATCGACTGGGGCAAAAAGACCCTCAGCGTGCGCATCAACGGCCTCGACACCCAGTACTGGTACAAGGATGTGGTCGACCTGCTGGAACAGACCAACGGTCGTCTCGACATGATCATGATCCCAAAGGCCGGTTCGGGCGATGATATCTACGCCGTCGACGCGCTGGTCAGCTCGATCGAGATGGCCATGGGCCACAAGAAGCGCATCGCGTTCGAATGCATCATCGAAACCGCCATGGGCATCTGCCATGTCGAAGATATCGCCAAGGGCAGCCCCCGGATGGAGGCGATGAGCCTCGGTGCCGCCGACTTTGCCGCCTACATGGGCATGCAGACCACCGGCATCGGCGGGACACAGGAAAATTACTACATGCACCGCAAGGGCGAGAACTACTGGGTCGATCCGTGGCACTGGGCCACCGCCAAGATCGTTGCCTGCTGCCGCACCCACGGCCTGTTGCCGGTCGATGGCCCGTTTGGCGACTTCTCGGATCCCGAAGGCTTCCGCGCGCAGGCATTGCGCGTCCTGACGCAAGGCATGGTCGGGAAATGGGCGATCCACCCCAGCCAGGTCGAAGCCTGCAACGAGATCTTCACCCCCACCGAGGAAGCCGTCACCGAGGCGCGCGAGATCCTTGAGGCCATGGAAGAAGCCAAGAAAAAGGGCCTGGGCGCCACCACCTACAAGGGCCGCTTGATCGACATCGCCTCGATCAAGCAGGCTGAGGTCATCGTCAAATCGGCGGAAATGATCGAAGACTGACACGTCGTGACGCTCTCAAGGACGGCCTCCGACATCGCGGGGGCCGTTTTCTTTTGCAAACGGGAAAGTCTGACGCAGCTGTGATGCAACTTGCGCAAAAGCAGCGGGACACGGCGTTGCGAATGTGGCTAGGGTCCGTGTCAATGACGACAGACCTCGGGGACAGACCATGACCAACTCAGCGCTACGTGCCGCCGACGTGCTGGCCCAGCGCCTGTATCAGGCCGGGTGCCGCCATGCGTTCGGTATGCCCGGGGGCGAAGTGCTGACGCTCGTTGACGCGTTGGAAAAGGCCGGTATTCGTTTCACCCTGGTCAAGCACGAGAATGCCGGTGGGTTCATTGCCGAAGCCGTGCATCACCGCGACGGCGCACCCGCAATCCTGGTGGCCACCGTCGGGCCCGGCGCGATGAACGGGGTCAACGTGGTCGCCAACGCAGAGCAGGATCGCGTGCCGATGATCGTGATTTCGGGCTGTGTCGATGCGGACGAGGCGCTGACCTACACCCACCAGATCCTCGATCATCGCGCGGTCTTCCGGCCCATCACAAAAGCCACGTTCGAGCTGACCGCCGCGGGCGCCGGTGTCATCGCCGACAAGGCCGTCGCCCTCGCGACCGAACCGCGCTGCGGCCCGGTGCACATCGACGTCCCGATCAGCGTGGCGGACACCCAGGTGCCCGCCGACGCGCCGCGGCCGATGCGTGTGCCAGCGTCGCCGACCGCGCCCTCCGGCGCCGACGCGGCCCGCGCCCGCGAGGCGCTTGCCACGGCATCCCGCCCGATCGCCGTGGTCGGCCTCGATGTCCTGCAAGACGGGTCGCACACCGTCCTGCGCGCGTTTCTGGAACAGTTCGGCATACCTTTCGTCGCGACCTACAAGGCAAAGGGCGTGCTGCCCGAGGACCACCCGCTTTGCCTTGGCGGTGCGGGCCTGTCGCCGCTTGCAGACACGCATCTGCTGCCGTTGATCGCAAAGGCCGACCTTGTGCTCTGCATCGGGTACGACCCGATCGAGATGCGCACGGGCTGGCGCAACGCCTTTGATCCCGCCCGTCAGACGGTGATCGACATCGCCGCTGTGCCGAACACGCATTACATGCACCAGGCCTCGTTGAACTTCGTCGGGCATACCGGCGAAACGCTGGAGATGCTGGCCCAGGGCACACCCGTCGGCACGACCTGGCCCAACGACGAACCGGCGGCTGCGCGTAATGCCTTGGCGGGCGCCTTCCCCGACACCGACGAATGGGGCCCTGCCGGTGTCATCGCCGAAACACGCGCGGTGATGCCCGACGACACGCTGGCCACCGCCGATAGCGGCGCGCATCGCATCCTTCTCAGCCAGATGTGGCGCTGCACCGAGCCGCGCGGACTGATCCAGTCCTCGGCGCTTTGCACCATGGGGTGCGCCGTTCCGATGGCGATGGGCCTGAAGATTGCCGAGCCCAACAGACCTGTCGTCAGCTTTTCCGGCGATGCCGGGTTTCTTATGGTTGCCGGGGAACTGGCAACCGCCGCCGAACTGCGACTGACGCCCATATTTCTGGTTTTCGTGGATGCAAGCCTGGCACTGATCGAGCTGAAGCAGCGCCAACGGCAGTTGGCCAGCAAGGGTGTCGCCTTCGCACGACACGATTTCGCGGCGATGGGCCGCGCGTTTGGCGGCGCGGGCCATACGGTGCGCACACGCGCCGAATTGCGCACGGCCCTGCAAGAGGCGCTGCGCTGCGACACGTTCAGCGTGATCGCTGCCGAGATCGAGCCAGGGGGCTATGACGGCCGAATCTAGGCGCTTCGGCACCTTTGCCGTGTAACATTTGCTGAAAATTCCGGCGTTAAGACCCACCTTTCGGGGTAAATCCGCCGAATGGTTCGATTTTTAGGCGAATTTCCGCATGGGCCCATCAGACACTCTACACGAAGCTTCACCAATACGTTAGCGCAACCGATACC
Source organism: Roseovarius sp. (assembly GCF_965277045.1). Classification (GTDB taxonomy): domain Bacteria; phylum Pseudomonadota; class Alphaproteobacteria; order Rhodobacterales; family Rhodobacteraceae; genus Roseovarius. The sequence goes on from NZ_OZ255712.1 coordinate 3,344,267, forward strand.
GTTATGTGACTGACTTACCTTTTTGTTAAGCAAGTGCAGCGGGTTGGACTCGCGGCAACAACGGAAGTGGCAATGAAATTCGATATCTTCGGAACTCCGACCAGCCTGAGTAACGAAAAGGCGTTGCTCGCGTGGAACGACACGATGCTGGGTTTCCTCGCCCATGCCGCCGTGACGCCCGAACACCTTGGGAAGGTTCTGGAGGTTGCGCCAGGCTTTGCGCACGCCCACGCGCTGAAAGGGCTGTTCTACGTTCTGTTGGGCCGGCGGGAATTGCTTGAAACCGCGACGGACGCCTACGTGACCGCACGGGGCGAGCTTGCCCAGAACGACGCCACCGCCCGGGAGCGCAAGTATGTCGATGCGCTGGGCGCCTGGCTGGACGGCAGCCCCAGTGGCGCTGTGGCGCTTCTCGAAGATATCCTGCAGACCCATCCCCAAGACGCCTTGGCGATGAAGCTCAGCCACGCGGTGCGCTTCGTACTTGGCGACGGCACCGGGATGCGGCACTCGATCGAGCGGGTCTTGCCCGCCTACGGCACCGACCATGCCGCCCGGGGTTACCTGCTGGGCTGTCATGCCTTCGCGCTTGAGGAAACCGGCGACTACGAAAAGGCCGAGATCGCGGGACGACAGGCGCTCTGGATGGCGCCCGACGACGCCTGGGGTCTGCACGCGGTGGCCCATGTTCACGATATGACTGCGAACTCCCGAAAAGGGCTCGACTGGTTGACGGGACGCGAGGCTGCCTGGTCGCATTGCAACAACTTTCGGTACCATGTGTGGTGGCACAAGGCCTTGATGCATCTCGACCTCGGGCAGTTGGATACGGTGCTAGATCTCTATGACACCCAGATACGCAACGATCAGACAGACGATTACCGCGACATCTCGAATGCGACGTCTCTGTTGATGCGGTTGGAACTGGAAGGCGTGAATGTCGGCGACAGGTGGGAAGAGCTGTCCGATATCTGCGCGAACCGGACAGAGGATGGCTGCCTGATCTTCGCCGATCTGCATTACCTGATGGCCCTGACCGGCGACAGGAAACCTGACGCAACCGCACGCCTGGTGCAACGCATCGCGAGGGACGCCAAGTCGAATTGCGAGATGGGCAGCCGCATGAGCGACCCGGGCGTGGCCGCGGCACAGGGCCTTGAGGCGTTCGGCGAGGCGCGGTTTGACGAGGCGTTTGCCAATCTCGCCCAGGCCCGCGACGGGATGCAGCGCGCCGGAGGCAGCCATGCCCAGCGCGATGTGTTCGAACGCATGACAATAGATGCCGGAATCCGCGCCGGGTACTTGGATCAGGCGGAAGCAATCCTAGATGATCGTCAGTCCAAGCGCGCGGGGCGCGAAGACGGATACGCCGCCAACCGTCGCGCGCTTATTGCGTCAGGCCGAACTGCGTATGACTCAACCTCCGTACCGGCCGAATAGACGAAAATCGATTCCCGGATCAGAACAGAAAGACCAAAGCCATGGCGGCAATTTCGCCATCATCCGATTATCAAGAAACTGTCGAGGCTCCAGCTGTCAGTGCGACACCTGCGGCCACAGTACGTGACCCGCGGCTGGATTTCTTCCGCGGCATTGCGATGTTCATCATCCTTCTGGCGCACACCCCTGGCAACCTTTGGACAAAGTGGATCCCGGCACGCTGGGGGTTTTCCGACGCGACCGAGATGTTCGTGTTCTGCTCTGGCATGGCGTCGGCCATCGCCTTCGGGAAATTGTTCCAGACCAAGGGGCTGGCGCTGGGAAGCGCCCGGATCGCCTTTCGCGTCTGGCAGGTCTACTGGGCCCACATAGGTCTTTTCTTCGTCGTCCTGACCTGCATGCTGGCGCTGCCGTATCTGGGCTTTACCCTGCGCGACTACGTCAGTCAGCTGAACCTGCCGCCGTTCCTGGACAACATCGAAGGCAACATGATCGGCCTCATGACGCTGACCTATGTGCCCAACTACTTCGACATTCTGCCGATGTATCTGGCAATCCTCGCGATGATCCCGTTCATGATGGCGCTGTCGCGTCTGCACCCGATGGCAGTTCTGGGCGCAAGCGTCCTGATCTGGTGCACCGCCAATGTCGAGATGCTCGAGCTTTTCAGCGACACGGATGTCACGCCGCTGCAACTTCCCGCACAGCTCTGGTTTCCGGAGGGCAAGGATGAACGCCCGTGGTTCTTCAACCCGTTCGGCTGGCAGCTGTGTTTCTTCACCGGGTTTGCCTTGATGATCGGCTGGTTGCCGCGCCCGCCGGTCAACATGACCCTGATCGGCATCGCGCTTGCGTATGTGCTTTTTTCGTTCGTCTTTTCATCCGTCGGGATGCGCGCTTACGACTGGCAGCCGGCCTGGTGGGCGGATACCATCCGCAGTTGGCAATGGGAGACCTACCGCGACTTCGGCGTCCTGCGCAGCAAGACGGAGTTCGGCCTGTTTCGCTACCTGCACATGCTTGCGCTTGGCTATCTCGGATGGGTCGCCGTCGGCGAAGGCGGCAAGTACCTGCGGGTCGGTCAGGTCTGGTCCTGGGTGGTCAACAACATCATCATGAAGGTCGGCCAGCAATCGCTTGCCGTGTTCGTGTTCTCGATGCTGCTCGCCCGGTTCCTGGGGGTATGGCTCGACGAGACGTCGACGCTGGACGGAGATGATCTTGTCCGCAACCCCTGGACCAATGCGTTCATCAATCTGGTTGGTTTCGGCCTGCTAGTCGCCTGCGCCTACACGGCGGCTTGGTTCAAGTCGACGCCGTGGAAACCCCGCAAACCCACAAGGTCGCCGATATGAACCGCCTTCTCTCGCTTTCGCGTCGCCAGCTTCTGGGCGGAGTTGCGGCGTCGGCCCTGTGGCCCGTCGCGGCACGTCAAGCTGCCGCCACCGACGAACCCGTGCCGTTCAGCCGCGAGATGGTGATCGAGCTGGCGCGTCAGAGGTCGCAGCAGGATTACACACCGCGTGAAACGGTGCCCGAGGATTGGCGCGCCCTGACCTACGATCAGTATCGCGACATCCGGTTTCCCCGCGAGCATGCGCTCTGGGCGGACTCTGATCGGTCCTACAACATAGATTTCTTCGCCCCGGGCCTTTATTTCCCGCGCGCCGTCAAGGTTTTCACGGTCGAAAACGGCATGGCGCACCCGGTGCCGTTTGACCTTGCGATGTTCGACAAGGGCGATCTGGTGCCGGACCTGACCAAGACGGGCGAAAGCCTGGGGTTTTCCGGCATCCGCCTGCGCACCGACTTGGGACACCCCGAGTACAAGACAGAGTTCTGCGTTTTTCAGGGCGCCAGCTACTTCCGGGCCATCGGCATTGGCCAGACCTACGGATTGTCCGGTCGTGGCCTGGCGGTGAACACCGCCGACCCCGAAGGCGAGGAATTTCCCGAGTTCATCCAGTTCTGGCTGGAAGCGCCCGGACCGGACCAGACCAACATGGTCGTCCATGCGCTAATGGACAGCCCCAGCGTCTCGGGCGCCTATCGGTTCGACATCACCCCCGGACCGGCCAGCGTGATGGAGGTCGAGGCCACGCTTTTTCCGCGTGTCGAATTGAACAATGTCGGCCTTGGGCCGTTGACGTCCATGTTCCTTTACGACCAGACCAACCGCAGCCGCTTTGACGATTTCCGCCCCGCCGTGCACGACACCGACGGGCTGCTGATGCTGAACGGCAATGGAGAGATAATCTGGCGGCCCCTCGCCAACCCCCTGCAGCTTCAGGTGTCCAGCTTCGGCGACACGAACCCCCGCGGTTTCGGGCTGATGCAGAGGGCGCGAAAGCTGTCCGATTTCGCGGACCTCGAAGCACTTTACCACAACAGGCCCGGTCTTTGGGTCGAACCCAAGGGCGACTGGGGGGCCGGTGCCGTCACCCTGGTAGAGATCCCGACGGAAGAAGAGATCTACGACAATATCGTGGCCTATTGGCGGCCTGCAAATCCCATGACCGCAGGGTCGCAGATTGACCTGGCCTATCGGTTGACCTGGAGCGCCGACTCCCCGGTGCACCGCGATCTTCCAAGGGTTCTGAATACCGCGATGGGTAAGCGGGCCTTCGCCGAAGGCCGAGTGGTCGTCATTGATTTCGAGGACAGCCCGCTATTTGACGAAGGACCGGATGCGATCGACGTTCATACGTCTTCACCGCATGTCGAGGTCAGTGAGGGCGTCCTGCAACGCAACCCGTCGACAGGCGGGCTTCGCCTCGCGTTCAACTTCGAACCGGGCGAACGGCGGCACGTCGAATTGCGCGCTCAATTGCGCAAGGACGGGCAAAACGCCTCCGAAGTGTGGCTTTACAGGTGGACTGCATAATGAACGATCTTCGGATAATGCCGCCGCGTGCGCCCCTGGAGATGCCTGAACAGGACCTTGACGCGATCTATGCCGACCCCAAGGCGCCCCCCGCCCAACCCGGGGAAAACGTTACGCTGTGGCGCTGCGTCGTCTTCATACCCGCGATTTTCGCGACAATCGGATTTATCTGGATCATGTGGGACTGGCTCGGAGATGCCGGTCTGACGCTGATTGAAGCGACTCTTCTGGGCCTCATGTCGTTCAATGTCTTCTGGCTTTGCCTGACGGTGACGACCGTGACGCTGGGCCTGGGGTCCCTGACCCAGGCTCTGAAACGTCCGGGCCATCCCCGGCCGCTCAAGGTTGCGCTTTTGATGCCGATCTACAACGAGGTGCCGTGGTACGTTCTGGGCAACGCACGGTCCATGCTTGAGGAGTTGCGCGCGCGCGGCGGTCCGCACGACTATGCCATGTTCATCCTCAGCGACACGCGCGACGACGCGATTGCCGAGGCGGAACAGGACAGTATCCGCGCGTTGCAGGCCACGCTGTCGCCGGGGCTGAAGATTTACTACCGGCGCAGGGCCGAAAACACGGATCGTAAGGTCGGCAACATCACGGATTGGGTGCAAAACTGGGGCGCGGACTGGCCCGCGATGCTGGTTCTCGACGCGGACAGCCTGATGTCCGGTCGCGCCATCGGTCGGCTGACCGACGCGTTGGCGCAGGATCCCGGTGCAGGATTGATTCAAAGCTGCCCGCAGCTTATCGGCGCCAACACCGTGTTTTCCCGGATGCAGCAATTCGCCAACGGCGTGTACGGTACCGCCCTGGCCGAAGGCCTGGCGCGCTGGACCGGGCAGGAAGGCAACTACTGGGGCCATAACGCGATCATCCGAACCGAGGCCTTTGCGGCCAGCGCGGGCCTGCCACATCTGCGGTCCTTCACCGGGCGCGATCAACTGATCATGAGCCATGATTTCGTCGAGGCGGGCCTGTTGCGCCGCGCGGGTTGGGGCGTGCGGGTGCTGCCGCGCATCCGCGGCTCCTACGAGGAAACCCCTCCGACGCTGATCGACCATATCCAGCGCGACCGCCGCTGGTGCCAGGGCAATCTGCAACACCTGCGCCTCTTGTCCACGCGCGGGCTGCGCACCGCCTCGCGCTTTCACATGTTTCATGGCGCTATGAGCTATCTCGCCTCGCCGATCTGGTTCGCTTTGTTGGTCATGTGGGCTTTGATGGGGCAAGGCGGCGACAGGTCGGTGCTGACCTATTTCCGCCCCGACAACCCGCTGATGCCGACCTGGCCCGAGATGACCGAGGCGCGGCACGTGCTGATCATCGCGCTGATGTATTCACTGCTGCTGGCGCCCAAGCTGTTGGGGATTCTCGTGGTGCCTTTGACCCGCTCGCGCTTCGCCGAGTATGGCGGCGCCTGGCGCTTTGCCCTGTCGTTCCTCTCGGAACTAGCGCTTTCGGTGGCCTATGCCCCGATCCTTATGGTGCAGCAGATGATCGCCGTGTTCCGCACGGTGTTCGGCCTGCAAAGCGGGTGGAGCCCTCAGCAACGGGAAGGCGGTCGCTATGGCCTCGGGACGCTGCTGATCTGCCATGCGTTGGAAACGGTCAGCGGTGTGCTTCTGGTGGCTGGCATGGCCGCCGGACTGGTGTCTCTGTGGCTGCTACCGATCGCCGTCAGCCTCTTGCTTGCCGTGCCGCTTTCGGCGCTGAGTGGCGTGTCGCTGAAAGGTCTGGTGTCCAAGTGGATGGGGACCAAGGAACTGTGGCGCGAACCGCCGATCACGCAGGCGGCGCGGCACTACCGCGCGGAACTGAAGCTGGCGCTGGAGGGCAAGGCATCGAGCCAACAGGCTGCCGAATAGCGTTGCTTACCCGTCGTAGCTCGTGACCGGAAGTCCGCTGGCAATCCAGCCGGGCCCGGCGCGGGAGCCGAGCATACCTTCCGGCACGTTCACGATATTCGTGTAGCCCGCATTCACCAGGGCGCGTCCCAGCCTGGCGGACCGCACACCGCGTGCACAAATCAAGGCGATCGGAGCGTCTTTCCGCGCGCCCGTCACACTGTCGAGAGCTGCAATGAAATCGCTGCGGCGCATGTCAATCGGGTGCGCGCCCTGCCCGATGCCGGTCTGACGCCATTCCTCGGGCGTGCGAATATCGACAAGAAAGACATCTCCGGCCTGCGCCGCTTCAAGGGCGTCTCGTACGGAAAGCTCCGACCCGTCGAAGCGCTGATGTGACGCAACGCGGTATCCCACGCCGGCAGCGACCGCGGTAATCAGGCCCGCGCCAATGACGGTCCGTCGCGACATGGTCCGCTTGGGCGTTCCGGGCATCATTTCGTCCTTGCTGATTGCATCCATCATACGCCCCGTTCTGCCACCTGTCATGGGCGAGCCGACTGGCGTGATGAGATGTTACAGTGCCTTGGTGCGGGCCAGCCAACCCAGCGACGCGTCCGTATCACCCCCGGGCCTGTATTCCGCGCCGAGCGGACGCTGCCAGCCCAGCGCATCCAACTCACGGAACAGCACCGAGTAGTCGAGCGTGCCATGGTCAGGCGGGCCGCGGTCGGGCACCGCCGCGAACTGGATGTGTCCGACATGCTCGAACACGTCGTTCAACTGGGTCAGAACATCCTGTCCGAGCCTGCCCACGTGGTAGCAATCGAACATCATCCTGAGGTTTGGCGCGCGCACATCCGCAATCACACGTCGCGCATGGTCCGGCGATTGAAGAAAATAGCCCGGGGCGTCGAACGGGTTGATCGACTCGATCAGGATCATTCGGCCGCGTGCCCGATCACATGCGTACTCCAGGTTGTCGCGAAACGTCTTTTCCGCCGCCCGACCCTCTGCCGTGCCCGCCATGACATGAACGGCCTCGGCGCCTGCAATCTCGGCGTAGGCCAGGGCCGCGTCGATCGCGTCGCGCGCCTCGGCCTCGCGGCCGGGAACGGCGCTCAGACCGAAATCGCCCTTCTCGTGGTCGCCGCGCGTTGTATTCAGCCCCAGGAGCGGCAGCCCGGTGGCATCCAGCGCAGCACGGAGGCTCTTTGGCGGCGTATCATGGGGCCAATGGCACTCGACCGCGTCGAACCCGGCCTTCGCCGCGGCATGAACCGCTCGCGGCAGGTCCAGACCCGTCCACAGGAACCCCAGGTTTGCGGAAAAACGTGGCATCGAAGGTGTCTCTATCGGCTGTTGCAGTCGAATGCGACCTGCTAGACCGCCAGTATAGATACTCCTGCGCAGAAGGGAAAACAGCATGAAAGCCGTGATGTTCGAGGCCTTCGGGGCGCGGCCGGAAATCGTGACGGTTCCGGACCCGGAACCCGACGCGAAAGGCGTGGTGATCGAGGTCGGCGCAACCGGCGTCTGCCGCAGCGATTGGCACGGCTGGATGGGGCATGATCCCGATATCACCCTGCCGCATGTGCCCGGCCACGAACTGGCGGGACGCGTCGCCGCCGTCGGGCCTGACGTCACGCGGTGGAAGGTAGGAGACCGGGTAACAGTTCCCTTCGTCGGCGGTTGCGGCGCTTGCCCCGAATGCCATGCGGGCCACCAGCAGGTCTGCCACCACCAATTCCAGCCGGGGTTCACCCATTGGGGCTCGTTCGCTCAGTACGTTGCCATTGCCCAGGCTGATCTGAACCTCGTCGCCCTGCCCGATACCCTGTCCTTCGAGACCGCGGCAAGCCTGGGGTGCCGTTTCGCGACAGCCTTTCGCGCGGTCGTCGATCAGGGACGCACGCGTGCCGGCGAATGGGTTGCGGTGCATGGATGCGGGGGCGTCGGGCTGTCTGCATTGATGATCGCGCGCGCGATCGGCGCGCAAACCGTCGCCATCGATATTTCGGACGAGAAACTGTCGCAGGCCAAGGCTTGCGGAGCGACCCACACCGTCAATGCCACCAAGGTTCAGGATGTGGTGAGCGCCGTCCGCGACATCAGCGGCGGCGGCGCGCATGTTTCGCTCGACGCGCTCGGCCATCCCACGACCTTCTTCAACTCGGTCATGAACCTGAGGAAGCGCGGACGGCACGTCCAGGTTGGGTTGCTTCTGGCGGACCAGGCCACGCCCGCCGCCCCGATGGCCCGGGTCATCGGCGACGAGCTGGAAATCCTGGGCAGTCACGGCATGCAGGCACACCGCTATGACGCGATGCTGGCAATGATCCAATCGAGCGTCTTGGACCCGGAAAAATTGATCGGCGATCTCATCACGCTCGAAGCCTCCATTGATGCCCTCACGGAAATGGACAGCTTTGCCGGCGTCGGCGCCACGGTGATCACTGAATTCTGATCTTTGCCCGGCGCAGCCAGCGCGCCCCGATGGGCGCGACTCCCCAGGTGACAACCTGTGCGCCTTGCTGACCAAAGCCGCCGCGGCGCAAGGTCAATATGAATTTTGAAGTGAAAACATGGCCTTATATAACTTGACGCGATTGCTTGCACTTCTATGTGGTTTATCCGATGGTCTGACCCGACACGGGGATCATGGTTTCCAGGCACCATGACATTCGCGGATCACTCGGGAGGAGACATTTCTGTGTTCTTGGTGCGTGCCATTGATGGCTTGAATGAAATCGTCGGGAGGATCGTTTCGGTTCTGGCCATCGTTTTCGCCGCAATCATCATCTACGACGTCGTTCTGCGCTACGTGTTCAGCGAACCGACCCGCTGGGCCTTCGATGTCTCGAAACAGTTGTTCGGCTTCTACTTTGTTCTGCTTGGGGGCTACGCCTTGCGGCACAATGCGCATGTCCGGGTCGACATCCTGACGGAACGGTTTGGCCACGGTGCGCAACGCATCATCAGCCTCGTGGGCTACGTTATCTTTTTCTTCCCGTTCGCCTGGGTCTTTTTGACCCGCTCGTGGGAGTTTGCGATGCGCTCCTTCGCGCAGGGCGAAGTGACATATGGCGCCATCCAGATGCCGGTTTATCCGCTGAAGCTGGCGATGTGCGCAGCGGCAGGCCTCTTGCTGCTGCAGGGCATCTCGGAAGTCCTCAAGATCATATTCGACCGGCAGGAGGGCCATCAATGAATCCCGAGTACATCGCGGTATTGATGTTCGGCCTGCTGCTCGCGGGCCTGTTCCTTGGGCACCCTCTGGCATTCGTTCTGGGCGGGACGGCCGTGCTGACTGCGATCATAGCCGGCAAGCCCATGGTTCTGGGCATCGTCATAAACCGAATTTTCGGTGACGTCCTGGACAACTACACGCTTATCGCCATTCCGCTGTTCGTCCTGATGGCTCGGTTTCTTTCGGATTCCGGCGTGACGGACCGAATGTTCGAAACCCTGCGCCTGCTGCTCAGCCAGGTGCGGGGCGGGCTTGCCCTGGCGGTCGTTTTCATCTCGATTCTTCTGGCCGCCACGACGGGCATCATCGGGGCCTCGATCACGGTGATGGGCGTCATGGCCCTGCGTCCGATGCTTCAATACGGGTATGCGCCTTCGCTGACGGCCGGGGTTATTGCCGCCTCGGGCTGTCTCGGCATCCTCATTCCCCCATCGATCATGCTCATCCTGATGGCCAGCTATTCGCCCCTTTCCGTTGGCGAGCTGTTTGCAGGCTCCATGATTCCCGGTGTCCTTCTCGGGCTGAGCTATGCGGTCTATGTCTATATCATTTCCGTCCTGCGACCGGATCTTGCCCCGGCGGTAGAGCCCGACGAGAAGGTCGAACGCTCGACGCTTCTGCGGATGCTGCTGGTCGAGGCGCTGCCGCCGCTGGTCCTGATCTTCGGCATCCTCGGCTCGCTTCTGGCAGGAATCGCCACGGCGACCGAAGCGTCGGCAATCGGCGCCGCCCTGGCCCTTCTCATCGTGATCGCGCGGGGCCGGTTCCAGCTTGGCAGCTTCTACGGCGCGATGCTTGAAACCGGTCGTACCTCTGCAATGATCCTGTTCATCGTGGTCGGAGCGACGGCGTTCACCGGCGTCTTCAACATCACCGGCGGCTTGCGCGCGACGCAGGAGATCATTCGCACCCTCGACATGGAGCCCTGGATGCTGATCACTATGATGATGGTGATCGTGTTCATCCTTGGCGCATTCCTCGACTGGACCGGGATCGTGCTTCTGTCCTTTCCGATCTTTCTGCCGATCATCCAGGAAATGCCCGATGTGAACCTGCTGTGGTTCGTCGTCCTGATGGCGGTCGTTCTGCAAACCTCGTTCTTGACCCCGCCATTCGGATACGCGCTGTTTTACCTCAGGGCCATTGCGCCACCGGAGCTTCGCACCGGCTCGATCATAAGCGGCGTGCTGCCGTTCATCGCCCTGATCGTCGTGATGTGCGTGCTGGTCGCCGTGTTCCCGGCACTGGTCACGTGGCTGCCCGACGTCATTTACACCCAGTAACCCAAACCATGGAAAAGGGAGATACCATGACTACCAAGGCATTCGCACTTGCGGCCGCAGCCGCGACGGCGCTGGCCGGACAGGCCACGGCGCAGGAAAACTGGACGATGACCACCACGTGGCCGTCCTCCCTGGAACTGATCGAGACCGACAAGCATTTTGTCGACCTCGCCAACAAGCTGACCCAAGGGGAACTGACAATCGAGTTCTTCGAGGGCGGCGCGCTTGTGCCGTCGGGCGAGGTGTTCGGCGCGGTGGAATCGGGAACGATTCAGGCCGGCGCCGACTGGCCGGGCTACTGGGCGGGCCGCGATGCGGCATTCTCTCCGCTGGCCACAACACCCAGCCTGTTCAACGCGGTGGACTACGTGAACTGGATCCAGCAATGGGGTGGCGCCGAGCTCTACAACGAGATCTACGGCCAGTTTAACATGGTCTACCTGCCCTACGGCGTGACCAACAACGAATCCGGCTTCCGCACCAACGAGCCGATCGTCACACTGGAAGACCTTCAAGGCAAGCGTCTGCGGCTTTCCGGCCTCGAGCAGGGCAAACTGCTGGAGCGTCTGGGCGGCAACCAGGTATCGATGGCCGGTGGCGAAATCTACCAGTCGCTCGAGCGCGGCGTGATCGACGGTGCTGAATTCTCGACGCCCAACGTCGATTGGTCCGGCGGCTTTCAACAGGTGACCCAGTATTGGGCGACGCCCGGCTGGCACCAGTCTGCTTCGGTCTTCGGTGTGATGATCAACAAGTCGGCCTGGGACGCGCTTAGCCCCGAGACCCAAGAGAAACTGCAGATCGCGGCGGACGCCACGCTGCTGTGGTCGCTGGCCTTCACCGAAAAGCGCGCGACCGAAGCCTATGCCAAGTTCGACGACGCGGTCGAGATCAACCGCTATGACGACGCGACCCTCGAGAAAGTTCAGGAGATGGCCAACGAAGTCATCGTCGAGACCGCGTGCGAGAACCCGAACTCGGCCAAGGTCTATCTCAGCATGGTCCAGTACCTGGAGGACTACGCCCAGTGGCGCGATGCCTCCGCGCCGTTCAACCTCGGGCGCACACCCAACGGCCCGGACGTGGCTGCACTGCAAGACTGCGCAGGCTGACCGCCTGAACCAGACTGAATGGAATGTCCGCTGCCCGGCGGGCATTCGCAGCGCAGCCGAAAGTTAACGGCATCTTGTTGGTAAAAACGAAAAAAGGCGCCTCTCGGGGCGCCTTTTGTCATTGGTCGGAGTGAGAGGATTCGAACCTCCGGCCCCTGCCTCCCGAAGACAGTGCTCTACCAGGCTGAGCTACACTCCGTCCGTGAGACAGCCGATTACATAAGCGCCCTTTCATTTGCAAGGACGGAATCGCCTCTCTGAGTAAAGACGCCCCAGCCGAGGCGTCGCGTCAGCTTGGCTTTGCGCGGGCCGCGCCCGACCGTTCAGAGACTGTCGGACAGCGCCGCTACGATGGCGTCCCCCATCTCGCTGGTGGTGACGGGTTGAACCCCCTCTTCGCCCAGCAGGTCCGCCGTGCGCAGGCCGTCGGCCAGCACCTTCTCGACCGCCGTCTCGAGGCGCTTGGCCTCGTCCCCCTGGTCGAAGCTGTAGCGCAGCGCCATGGCGAAGCTGAGGATACACGCGATCGGGTTGGCCTTGCCCTGCCCCGCGATATCCGGTGCCGAGCCGTGCACGGGCTCGTACAGCGCCTTGGGCCGTCCATTGGCCATCGGCGCACCCAGGCTGGCCGAGGGCAACATGCCAAGGCTGCCGGTCAGCATCGCGGCGGCATCCGACAGCATGTCGCCAAACAGGTTGTCGGTGACGATCACGTCGAATTGCTTGGGCCAGCGGCACAGCTGCATCGCGCCGGCATCGGCGTACATATGCGTCAGCTCGACATCGGGGTAATCCTCGTCATGCACCTTCTGAACCACTTCGCGCCACAGGATGCCCGATTCCATCACGTTGGCCTTTTCCATCGAGCAGACCTTGTTCGAGCGCCGCCGCGCCAGTTCGAAGGCCGAGCGTGCGACCCGGTCGATCTCGGACTCGGTGTAGCGCTGCGTGTTGATGCCCACCCGCTCGTTGCCTTCCTGGATGATCCCGCGCGGCTCGCCGAAATAGATGCCGCTGGTCAGTTCCCGCACGATGACGATGTCGAGGCCCGCGACCACGTCGCGCTTGAGGCTCGAGAAATCCGCCAGCGCGTCGAAGCACTGCGCCGGGCGCAGGTTCGAGTACAGGTCCATCTCCTTGCGCAGACGCAAAAGGCCACGCTCCGGTTTGACCGAGAAATCGAGGTTGTCGTATTTCGGCCCGCCCACGGCGCCCAGCAGAACCGCGTCCACCTCCTGCGCCTTGGCCATCGTGTCGTCATGCAATGGGCTGCCATGCTTGTCATAGGCCGCGCCGCCGACCAGATCCTCGCTCACGTCAAAGGCCATCCCGCGGTTGGACCCGAACCAGTCTATGACCTTGCGCACTTCGGTCATGACCTCGGGGCCGATCCCGTCGCCGGGCAGAATGAGAAGCGAGGGAGTGCTCATGCGGAATCCTTTCCAAATCCTGACTGTTGCCACCGCGTAGCCTGACGCGCGGGAAGGGTCAAGAAAGGTGGGGTTTCAATCCGCTGGCCAGCGCCTCCCAGACCACGGCGATACGGGGCGTGTGCCGAAGCGCCTGGTGGGTGGCAAGCCAGACCGGGAGGCTTGGCAGGTCGATGTCGAAATCCAGGTCTTCGACATCGCCGTGCAATGCGCCCAGTGCCTTCATCCCGAACCCGACGCCACATCCGGCGCGCACCATTTCCCAGCCGACCGTGTGGCTGTCGCAGCGAAACGCGAACATATCGCGCGAGGCCGGCATGTTGCGCTCCTGCATGCCACGAATGATCTCCTCGTTCCGGTCGTACCCGATGACCGGGTGATCGAAGAGCTCCGCGATCGTGCGCGGGCGCCCGGCCTTTTGCAAGTAGCTGCGCGAGGCGAAAAGACCGAGCGGGAAATCCCCCAGATGCCGGGCAACAAGTTCGAGCTGCTCGGGGCGATACATCCGCACGGCGATATCGGCCTCGCGGAAAAGCAGGTTCTCGCTGCTGTCGGACGGCACGACGTCGATGCGGATCCCGGGATGATCTGCATGAAGCGCGGCAAGGATCGGCGGCAGAATGTAGACCGATACCGTATCGCTCGCCGTAATCCGTACGGTCCCGGTTGCCTCGGTCTGCTGGCCGGCAGCGGTCAATTCGATATCGATCATGGCGCGATGCATGTTCCGTGCGGGCTCCAGCAGGGATTGCCCGTTTGCCGTCAATTCCAGCCCTTTGGGTTTTCGATGAAACAGGACTTGGCCCAGCAGGTCTTCCAATTGACGGACCTGGCGGCCCAGGGTGGGCTGGCTCGTCCCCAAAAGGCGCCCGGCCGCCGAAAGCGAGCCCTTTTCCGCCACCGCAAGGAAGGCCCGGACAAGCGACCAGTCAATATCTGACATGCGACTTACCATTCACGAATGAATAGCGAATGCGCAAATTTTGGCAATTCCTATTCTCATGTATTTATCTAACCTGAGGTCAATCCAAGCAGCACGAGGTGCGATCTGATGCAGAAGACCGTTCTTGTTCTCGGCGCCACCGGACGGTTCGGGCGTCACGCGTCCGATGCGTTCTGGAACGCAGGCTGGACCGTGCGGCTGTTTGATCGCGCCCGTGACGACCTGATGACACAGGCGCAGGGCGCCGATATCATCGTCGCCGCCTGGAATCCGCCCTATCACCTCTGGGAGCATGAGCTTCCAGGTCTTCACGCGAGGATCCAGGCCGCCGCCCGCTCCAGCGGGGCTGCCGTGCTTCTTCCCGGGAACGTGTATGTCTACGGGCCCGACACCGCAAAACCATGGTCCGAAACGTCGCGTCAGGCGCCTCCCACAGCGCTGGGGCGTATTCGCAAACAGGTCGAGCAAAGCTACCGTGACAGCGGCGTACAGACGATTCTTCTGCGTTCCGGGGATTTCCTCGACACCGAGCGTGACGGCGGATGGCTCGACAAGGTCATGATGTCGCGCTCAAGCCGGGGTCAGCTGCTTTATCCGGGTGACGCGGACGCCTTGCACGCATGGGCCTTCCTGCCCGATCTGGCCCGCGCGGCGGAGCATCTCGCCCGACGCAAGATCAATCTCGGCCAGTTCAAGGAAATCATATTCCCCGGTTACGCGATAACCGGCTATCAATTCGCGCAGCACATATCGCAGGCTCTCCACCACGATATCAAGGTACACCGGATGAACTGGCTTCCCCTGCGGCTGGCCGCGCCGTTCTGGCCGCTGGCGCGCGGGTTGCTCGAGATGCGATATCTCTGGGACCTACCGCACAGCCTGCAATCCGAACGCCTGGCCGAACTATGTCCGGACTATCGGGATACACCCTTGGACGAGGCGCTGACCCAGGTCGTCGCGCCTTGGCGCAGAACAGCCCGCCCGACACGATGCCGCTCATGTCACTTCAGCAAAAGATCGACCCAGACAAGTCCGTGACGACTGGCGTCCTCCACGGACGCATTCATACCGTCAGTGACGATCCCCGCGTTCAGGACCTCCAGATCCGCCGAAGGCAATACATAGCTGACCCTCAACGACCCCGGATCGGGACCTGGCCAGTCCACCGTATCAAGTCGTGGGTCGCCGTCATGCTCGTCGCCTTGCGCCACACCGGCCGGTCGCATCGGCTTGGGGTCGGTCATCCGGCCGTCTGCAAGTAACCACCGGATCGCTGCTTTGCGTCCCGCCCCATCGACCGGGTCGAGATTGGCATCCCCTGCCAGCACGAAGTGCGGCTCCGGCCGGTCACCGAAAGCGCCATCAAGGTACTTCGGCCAAAAGACGATTTCGTCATGATTTCGCCGCCCGTTTCGATCTTCCGGCCCGTCGAACACCGGTGGGCTGGCATGAAAGGTCAATAGACGCAGCGTTTGGTCCTCGATCCGAACCGGCACGACCCAGTGTCCCACGGTCGAGAGGCGCTGCACCTTCTTTACACGATCCGGCAAAAGTGGCGTACCGTCCTCAAGGCGCAAAAGCGCTTCCGGCATGTCGCGCCACAGGATGTCGCTGAAGTCGCGCACATCCTCGGTGACGACGGGAAACCGTGACAGAACCGCCATCCCGCCCTGCCCTGCGAATGTGCCGTAACCCTGCGCATCCCTGGGCCGGCCCTTTCGTCCATCGCCATCGAGATCCAGTCCGGTGGTCATGCCCGTGTTGGGCCGCAGCGCAAAAACATGCGGCAAATCGTGCCCGTGCGCAGAGATTCGCTGCACGAGGGCGCGCGCTGCCATCAGATCGTGATCGTAGTCGATACCCTGCAACGCGATGATATCCGGCGTTGCGCGTGCAATCAGCCGGGCCACGCTTTCGACCTGCGGGTCGTCTTCGGACAGGATATCGCGCAACAGCAGTCCCGGGCCCTCGCGGGCGAGTTCGGTGTTGAACGTCGCGATACGAACGGTTGTTTCGGCCGCCGCGGGTGAGATCGCCGCAATCAGCGCCAGAAGCGCCGCGCTTAGGCGTTCTGCAAACCTTCCGCCTTTGCATAGACCCGGCGGCGCTTTTCCTCGATCAGTTCGGCCACGCGCATCAATGCGATACCACGCATGAGAATGCTTGCGGGAAGAAGAGCCCATACGGTCATCATCCAGATCAATGTTTGTTCGCTCTGAAACGACACCGGCTCGATCACCAGTGACGCCGCCTTCACGATTGCCGGAATCAAGAATGGCAGCAAAGCTCCTAACACAATGTTAAGACCCGAGTCGCGTCGCAGCCTGTCGACGATGTCGCCGCCGCGCGTCGGATCGAACAAGGGCAGGTTGACCCACACATTGAACGCGCCGTTGCGCATGGGCCATCCAAGAAGCCGCACCAGGATAACGAAGACCAGCACCATCACCAGGGACACGCTATAGGCCACGGCAGCCGCGATCCGCACCGAATTGGCAAGGTCCAGGCTGGCATCCGGCGGGAGCATCAGCACGACCAATCGCACCGGCGAGAACGGAAAATCCATCGCATTGCCGAGGGTCTGCGCAAAGTAGGTGAGGATCAGGGTGATTGGGCTGGGCTCGATCTTGCCGCGCGCGATCAACGAAAGCACCACCACGACAAGTGCCAGCGCGAGGAACTTCAAACGATTGAATGGCGGAGCGAACCGGAATTCGACGATGCTGGGATAGCGGCCGAAATACTCGATGAAAGTAAGCAACGAGAACAGCAGCGCGATCACCACGACAATCTGTGCGGTGTCCGTCGCGACCGACGGCAGCACAAGCGCCGGTGTTGCCACCAGCAAGGCCACGAGTATTGCACGCGTCAGCGCACTGATGATCTGCGAAACCACTGCCCGGTTCCCTTACAACTGGCCTGCCACGGTTCGATGCCGCGACATTGTTCCAATTCGGGTCCGTCGATTATGACGGCTTGCCTCATTCTTGCCCAATTTCTGCCTTCTTTCACCATCCGGCTCAAGACACCAGTTCGTTAGACTTAGAATTTTCGGCGATTTGATGGTGAGGGTGGTGCCGGTTTGCATCAATAAGCTGACGGATTTGAGGCGCCGTTGTGTTCACACCCAAGATGTGGGGGGTTCAGGCTAAGCCCCCACAATAATTCATTAATATTAGTTGTTCTTTTGATTAACCTTTTAATCTCAAGATTGCACCGGCCGCAGATGGCGGCCGGCACATCGCTTTCTTTGGGGGGTTAGACCCAAGGGCGTTGCGTCGCGGCCTTGGCCTCGAACGCGTCGATCGACGCAGCTTTTTCCATCGTCAGGCCGATATCGTCCAGCCCGTTCAGCAGGCAGTGCTTGCGCCAGGGGTCGACGTCGAAGCCGATGGTGCCGCCATCCGGGCCGGTGATTTCCTGGCTTTCCAGGTCAACAGTCAGCACCGCGTTCGATCCGCGCTCCGCGTCGTCCATCAGCTTGTCGACCTCTTCCTGCGGAAGAACGATTGGCAGAATGCCGTTCTTGAAGCAGTTGTTGTAGAAGATGTCGGCGAAGCTGGTGGAGATCACGCAGCGGATGCCGAAATCCAGCAGCGCCCAGGGCGCATGCTCGCGGCTCGACCCGCAGCCGAAGTTGTCCCCGGCCACGATGATCTTGGCCTCGCGATAGGCCGGCTGGTTCAGAACGAATTCCGGAATCTCGTCGCCATTGTCGTCGTACCGCATCTCGTCAAACAGGTTCACGCCCAGGCCCGACCGCTTGATCGTCTTCAGGAACTGCTTGGGAATGATCATGTCGGTGTCGATATTGACCAGCGGCATCGGCGCCGCGACGCCGGTAAGTTTCACGAATTTTTCCATCACACGATCTCCCGGATGTCGGTCAGTTTGCCGGTCACCGCCGCCGCTGCGGCCATTGCCGGGCTCATCAGGTGGGTGCGCCCTCCTCGGCCTTGCCGACCCTCGAAATTGCGGTTCGACGTGGCCGCGCACCGTTCACCAGGCTGCAACTGGTCAGGGTTCATCGCCAGACACATCGAACAGCCTGCAAGCCGCCACTCGAAGCCGGCCTCGGTAAATATCTCGGCCAGCCCTTCTTCCTCGGCCTGGGCGCGCACAAGCCCCGAGCCGGGCACGACCATCGCCCGCTTCACCTTGATCTTCTTGCCTTTCAGGATCTCAGCGGCGGCGCGCAGATCCTCGATCCGGCCATTGGTGCAGGACCCGATGAACACCGTGTCGATCTCGATATCCTTCAGCTTCTGACCGGGCGTAAGGCCCATGTATTCCAGCGCACGCCGGGCCGCGTCGGTCTTGCCACCGGTAAAGCTCTCGGGGGCAGGCACCTCTCCGTCGATGGGCAGCACATCCTCGGGGCTGGTGCCCCAGGTGACCACCGGCGCGATATCCTCGCCCTTGATCGTGATCACCTTGTCCCAATGCGCATCGTCATCGGAATAAAGCGTCTTCCACCAGTCCATGGCGGCTTCCCATTGTGCACCCTTCGGCGCATGAGGCCGGCCCTTGATGTACTCGAAGGTCTTTTCATCGGGCGCGATCAGGCCAGCGCGTGCGCCGCCTTCGATCGCCATGTTGCAGACGGTCATCCGCCCTTCCATCGAAAGGTCGCGAATGGCCTCGCCGCAATACTCGATGACATAGCCCGTACCGCCCGCGGTGCCGGTGCGGCCAATGACCGACAGGGTGATGTCCTTGGCGGTCACGCCGGGGCGCAGCTTGCCGGTAATCTCGACCTTCATGTTCTTCGACTTCGTCTGGATCAGGGTCTGGGTGGCCAGCACATGCTCCACCTCGGACGTACCGATGCCGTGCGCCAGCGCGCCGAACGCGCCGTGGGTCGCGGTATGGCTATCGCCGCAGACCACCGTCATGCCCGGCAGGGTCCAGCCCTGCTCGGGGCCGACGATATGAACGATGCCCTGCCGCACGTCGCTGACCGGGTAATAATGGATGCCGAAATCCTTGGCGTTCTTGTCCAGCGCGGCCACCTGGATGCGGCTGTCCTCGGGCATCGCCTCGGGATTCTCGCGCCCCTCGGTGGTCGGCACGTTGTGATCCGGCACGGCAATGGTCTTGTCCGGCGCGCGCACCTTGCGGTTCGCCATGCGCAGCCCTTCAAAGGCCTGCGGGCTCGTCACCTCGTGCACGAGATGCCGGTCGATATAAAGCAGGCAGGTGCCATCCTCGGCCTCGTGCGCCAGGTGGGCATCCCATATCTTGTCATAGAGTGTCTTGGGGGACATCGGTCCTCTCCCGTCGTGTCAGTGGAAATTCATAACAATTCGTCGAAGGGCGTCGCCCTATAGACGCGCCAGAACCGCGCGTGCCGCGCCGAAGAACCGCCAGGGCAGGCGCGCCCGATCGTCCATGTCGAAAACCCGTATCATGAGTGTCAGATACAACCCCGCCCCGAGTCTATCAAGAGCACAACGGGCCCGCGGACCGAACCGCTTCTTCCTCTGGCCATCAATATCCCGGGGGTTCGGTTGAAGCTGCGCTTCAACCCTGGGGGCTGGCCCCCAATTCACCAAACCTGCGCGGCGCAGCCGCACAACCAGATCACGGGTCAGTCCGGCGCCAGCATATAGCCTTCGCCGCGCACGGTTTGCAGGTATCGCGGCTGTTTCGGATCGGACTCGATCTTGCGCCGCAGGCGCGTGATCTGAACGTCCACGGCCCGCTCCTGCGCCTGGCCCCTGTCGCGGCCCAGGTCTTCGACCAGCTTGGTGCGGCTCACCGGCTCGCGCAGGTTCTCCGCAAATATCCGCATCAGCTGAACCTCCGTCGCCGTCAGCCGGATCATGTCCTCGCCCCGCATCAGCTCGGACCGCTCTATGTCGAACCGCACGGGCCCCATGCTCAGAACCTTGGGGGCTGCATGTTCGGGCTCGGCCTCCGGCATCCGGCGCAGGATCGCGTTGATCCGCAGCAGAAGTTCCTTCGGCTCGAAGGGCTTGGGCAGATAGTCGTCCGCACCGGCCTCCAGCCCGGCGATGCGCTCCTCCGTCTCTCCCTTTGCAGTCAACAGAAGGATCGGCGTGTCGATCGTTTCGCGCAACGACCGCGTCAGGGAAACGCCGTCTTCGCCCGGCATCATTACGTCCATCACGATCAGGTCGAATTCCAGCCCCGACAGCACGCGGCGCGCGTGATCCGCGTCACGCGCCACAGACACCAGGAACCCGTTTCGCGCAAGGAACTTGCGCAACAGGTCGCGGATGCGCTCGTCGTCATCGACGATCAGAAGGTGCGGCGCCGGATCGTTCATGTGTCAGCCTCCCGTATCGCATGATACTTCCGCCGCATATCCGGGTCCATCATCGCTTCGAGCACCTGCCGGAAACCCGCCACGGCCTCCGGTCCCGCCTTGCGATAGGCCGCCCGCATCCGGGCTCTTTGTGCATCGGACAACGTCTGTTCCAGTCCGCGCCCCTTGTCCGTCAGCGTCAGATGACGCTCACGCCTGTCCGTCTTTCCCTGCTGGCTTTCCACCAGCCCATCCTCGATCAGCGTACGCAAGACCCGGTTGAGCGACTGTTTGGTGACCCCCAGAATACCCAGCAGATTGTTCACCGTCGTGCCGGGACGGCGCGCGATGAAGTGAAGCGCGCGGTGATGAGCCCGGCCATACGCCATCGTGGCCAGGATACGGTCGGGATCTGCGGTGAAACCGCGATAGGCAAAGAACATCGCCTCTATGCCTTGTCGCAACTGTTCGTCCGTCAGGAACAACAGGTTTTCGCCGCCATGCGCCTCGGCCATGTTCGCCCTCCCGTCACATACGGCGCCAAGATAAGTCAGCCTTGTTGACATTCCAAGATCAAACTGGTAGCGAATCGCAGTTTCTGCGCAATTTTATGTCCACTTCGGACGTTTCCAGCGCAACAAATGGAAAGAGGCCAGGCTGAGGAGGCGGAAATGGCAGCATATGACGATCGCGACGGCAAGATCTGGATGGACGGCAAGCTGGTCGAGTGGCGGGACGCGAATGTGCACATCCTGACCCATGGCCTGCACTACGCCAGTTCCGTCTTTGAGGGCGAGCGGTGCTACAACGGCAAGATTTTCGAGAGCCGCAAGCACTCGGAACGCCTGCACTATTCCGCCCGCCAACTTGATTTCGAGATCCCCTACACCGTCGACGAGATCGAAGCTGCCAAGATGGAGGTCCTTCAGGCCAACGGGTTCGACAACGCCTATGTCCGCGCAGTCGCGTGGCGCGGTGCCGGCGAGGACATGGGCGTCGCATCGGCCCGCAACCCCGTGCGCCTGGCCATTGCCGCTTGGGAGTGGGGCGCCTATTACGGCGACGCCAAGATGAAGGGTGCCAAGCTCGACATCTCCAAATGGAAACGTCCCAGCCCCGAAACCATCCCCAGCCACGCCAAGGCCGCCGGTCTTTACATGATCTGCACCCTCAGCAAACACGCCGCCGAGGCGAAGGGCTGTTCAGACGCGATGATGTTCGACTATCGCGGCTACGTGGCCGAGGCGACCGGCGCCAACATCTTCTTCGTCAAGGACGGCGAGGTGCACACGCCCGACCCCGACTGTTTCCTCAACGGCATCACCCGCCAGACGGTCATCGGCATGCTGAAGGATCGTCAGGTCAAGGTGCACGAGCGCCACATCATGCCCGAGGAACTGGAAGGCTTCGAGCAATGCTGGCTGACCGGCACCGCCGCCGAGGTGACGCCCGTTGGCCAGATCGGCGACTACAATTTCGAGGTCGGCGCGCTGACCCGCGATATCGCTGAAAGCTACGAGAAACTGGTGCGCGCGTAGGTCTTGGCCTTCGCGTGGCATGACGGCGCATGAGCGTGCGCACCGCAATCGAGGCCGCTGGCCTGTCGGACGGTGCGACGCTGTCGTTTCACCATCACCTCCGGAACGGGGACGATGTGATGCGTCAGGTTTTACAGGCCTGTTCGGACATGGGCCTGCGCAACCTGCACATCGCGCCATCCTCGATCTTTCCTTGTCATGCGGCGCTGATCCCGTTCCTTGAAGACGGGACCGTCACGCGGATCACCACGTCCTACATGAACGGGCCACTTGCCGAAGCGGTGCAGCGCGGACATCCGCCTCATCCCGTCCGTCTGCAAACCCATGGCGGTCGGGCCGAGGCCATTGCATCGGGCCGGCTCAAGATCGACGCGGCGTTCATCGCGACACCGGCAGTGGACACAGAGCGTAACCTCGGCGGAGCTGCGGGCCCGAACGCCTGCGGCCCGCTGGGGTATGCAATGGTCGATGCTGCCCACGCCCGCTTCGTCACGGCTGTCACCGATCACTATGTCTATGACTTGCCACGTGTGTGCATCCCGGCCGAGCAGGTCGATCTCGTCGTCACCGTCGACAGCATCGGTGATGCGCGACAAGTGGCCTCCGGCACGACCGCCCGGACGCCGTCGGCCAAAGGGCAGGCCATCGCCGACCTGACCGCCCGCCTCATAGCCTGCAGCGGCCTTCTGCAGGACGGTTTAAGTTTCCAGACCGGCGCCGGTGGGACGTCTCTCGCGGTCGCCCGCAGCCTGGCGCCGATCATGGCGGACCGGGGCGTCACCGGCGATTTCGCGGCGGGCGGCATCACCGGGCCTCTGGTCGAAAAACTGCATTCGGGTCTGTTCCGGCGCCTTCTGGACGTTCAGGCCTTCGACGGGGCCGCCATCGCCTCTTACGCAAACGATGCCGCGCATCACGCCATGTCCGCCTGGGACTACGCCAGCCCCGCCAATCCGGACAGCGCCGCCTCGCGCCTCGACGTGATGATCCTCGGCGCGGCGGAGGTCGACATGGATTTCAACGTCAATGTAACCTGTGCCAGCGACGGGCGTATCATCGGTGGATCTGGCGGCCATGCCGACACCGCGGCGGGCGCGAAATTGGCCATCGTGACGACCCCGCTGTGCGCAGGCGGATTTCCCAAGCTGGTTGAACGGCTGACCTGTCTCACCACACCGGGCCACACGATCGGCGCCGTGGTCACGGAAGAAGGTATCGCCATCTCCCCCGCTGCCCCAGATCTGGCGCGGGCCGCGAAGAGCGCCGGGTTGCCTCTGACATCTCTCGACGACCTGCGCCGCAAGGCCAAAGCGCAGGCCACGCAACGTGCAACGCCCAAGTTCGTTGAACGCGTCATTGCGGAATGCGAGTCCCCGGACGGCACGGTGATCGACCACGTGCGCGCGCTGTACCCTTAAGCAAAAGAAAAGCCGGGCACAGTGACCCGGCTTCCCCTTTGGTCATGTCCCTGTCTCAGCCCGGGCTGAGACCGCGCAGGCGCTCGGACCGGCGGCGCAACAGCTCTACCGTCGTCAGCAGCAGGATCGAGATCGTCACGAGAATCGTGGCCGCCGCAAGGATCGTCGGTGAGATCTGTTCGCGCAGGCCCGTGAACATCTGCCACGGCAGAGTCTGCTGCTGTGCCGAACCGACGAACAGCACCACCACCACCTCGTCGAAAGATGTGATGAAGGCAAAGAGCCCGCCCGAGATCACCCCCGGCAAGATCAGCGGCATCTGCACGCGGAAGAACGTGGTCACCGGGTTCGCCCCCATGTTGGCCGACGCCCGCGTCAGCGAGCGGTCGAAGCCGACAAGCGTGGCCGTCACCGTGATGATCACGAACGGCACGCCCAGTGCCGCGTGCGCCAGGATCACCTTCACGTAGCCCACGAAGGCTTGGTCCAGCCCCAAATTCGCCTCCAGCCAGTTGCCCAGCGGTGCGTAGAAAAAGAACATGCCGGTGGCCGAGATGATCAGCGGCACGATCATCGGCGAGATCAGGATCGCCATGATCGCCTGACGTCCCGGAACGTGACTTTGCGACAGGCCGATGGCCGCCAGCGTGCCGAGGCTGACCGAGATGAACGTCGCGAAGGGCGCGATGATCAGTGAGTTCTTCAGCGGCGTCATCCACTCGTCCGTGCCGAGGAAGTCGCGGTAGTGCTTCAGCGAATAGCCCTCGGCCTGGAAGTTCAGCATCTCGGGCGTGAAGGTAAAGAAGTTCTCGGCGTTGAAGCTCAGCCACATCACCGGAATGAGCGGCGCGATCAGGAAGAAGAACACGAAGCCGCAGATGAAAAGGAACGTGTTGTGCCACAGCACCTGCCCAGGGGTGTAGTAGATGGGCACGTTCTTGCGGTAATCGCCGGTGTCGAGCCAGTACGCAAACCAACTGAGCACCGCGCCTATAATAACCCCGGAAATTGCCGCACCGAGACCGCCGGCGAGAAAGCCGGCAACCGCGAAGGCCACGATGATGCCCCACCGGGTCTGCGTGCGCTGACGTGACATCTGATGCGCCAACGCCGCGATGCCGGCCCCGATGACCGCGCCGACAAGCGCGCCAAGCCAGGGCTGGCCATAGACGTTGCCCGCCACAAAGCCGAACATGGCGCCCAATACCGCTGTCAGCGGAAGGGTGAACCCGGTCAGCGGCGGGCGCGGAATGGTGACTGTGTAGCCATCGTCTTGATCAGTCATGACTAGCCCCCCAACTTGACGTTATCGATGCCGACGATCCTGTCGTAACACCAGTAGAGCA
This sequence comes from Roseovarius sp., assembly GCF_965277045.1. Classification (GTDB taxonomy): domain Bacteria; phylum Pseudomonadota; class Alphaproteobacteria; order Rhodobacterales; family Rhodobacteraceae; genus Roseovarius. Next base: position 3,369,029 of record NZ_OZ255712.1, read on the forward strand.
GCAGAACGACGACCAGAAGGATCGTTCCCAGTGCGGCAGCAAGACCCCAGTTCAGCGAACTCGAAATGTGATAGGCGATTCGGTTCGAGATGAAGACACCGTCGGTGCCGCCCACAATCTCGGGCGTGATGTAGTACCCGATAGACAGGATGAACACGAGGATCGAGCCCGCCCCGATGCCCGGCACCGATTGCGGGAAATAGACCCGCCAGAAGGCCGTGACGTTGGTCGCGCCCAGCGACTTGGCCGCGCGCAGGTAGGACGGAGGGATCGTCTTCATCACCGAGTAGAGCGGCAGGATCATGAACGGCAGAAGGATATGCGTCATAGCGATGATCGTGCCGGTCGCGTTGTTCATCAATATCAGTCGGTTCGCGTCATCCACGAAGCCCAGCCAGACGAGGATCTCGTTTATGACCCCCTGTTGCTGCAACAGCACCTTCCAGGCGGAGGTCCGCACCAGAAGCGACGTCCAGAATGGCAGCAGCACGAGGATCATCAGCACGTTGGCCGTGCGAAGCGGCAGGTTGGCGAGGATCCATGCCACCGGATAGCCCAACAGGATACAGCTGCCGGTGATGATCAGCGACATGTAAAGCGTGCGCATGAACAGCTTGATGTAGATCTGCTGGTTTTCGGGCCGCGCCTCGACCCCGTCGAAGCCAAGCTGATAATCCGCCGCGTTCAGAAAATATCCCGACGTGTAGGGCGACTTGTAGACGTAAAGCGTCTTCCACGTCTGCGGATTGCCCCAACCCTGGTCGATCTCGAGAAACGCTTCCTTGAAGGTCGGTTGCGGCTGGTCGGCCAGCACGTCCTGCGCCGCGCGCAGTTCCTCGGCACCGAAGCCATTGTAGGACGCCACATCGGCACCGGCCTGCAATTCCTGAATCAGGGCGATCTTGACCGACTCCCAGGGCTCTTCCTCGGCCACCACGTCTTCTTCGGCAATGGCCGTAAAGACAGCGAAACTGGCGTATTCATAGGCCGTACGCGGCAGCAGCGCGGAAATCTCCGCTCCGGGCAGGAAGCCGGTGCCGCCCGTGAACGCATCGCCCGTCAGGGCTCGCAGCCGGGCACGGGCGCGGTCCAGCACGTCCTGGTCGGTGTTCTCGGCATTCTCGCCGCCGCGCATCAGGTCGAACCAGAACGCCTCATTATCCCAGGTGTCCTCGGCCAGATCCTCAAGCGCGTCGATCTGGTCTTCGCCGATCTCGTCAAGGTCGCGTCCGACAGAGCGGAACTGCGAGGACAGGCCTGTTTGTTCGTAGTTCAGGCGCGTGCCCAGCTTGGTGTGCTCCTTCGCCTCGGAGGCCAGGAACAGGTCGTAGTAGAGCGCCTCGTAGACCGGCTCGTCCGGCAGGTCGCTTGCGGTCGGGTCCCACTCTGCAATCGCGCTGACCGTCTGCGGCAGGGTATCGGGCACGATAGTGTTGTCGACCGACCGCAGCAGCATCGAGACGATGGGCACGATAAAGGTTACGAGGACGAAGATCAGCAGCGGAGCGATAAGCAGCAACGCCCGCATCTTCTGGCGGCGCAAGGTCCGCGAAAGGCTTTTCTTCAGCGGCGTACCGTCGGCAGCCAGAACCGGGCCGCCCTCGTTGCTGTCCGCAATGCGCAGCCCGTCATCGGGCGTGGGCGCCGCCTTGCCGGTCGTGGCGTCAGTCACATCGCTCATAAAGTCCCCGTCGGCAGTTTGTTGTTTTGTTTTTTGTCTGTGTGGAAGGGCCGCGGACGGCCCTTCCAGGTATCTCTAAGCGAACCGCTTATTGCGCCAGCCACGCCTGGAATTTGGCGTCGATGTCGTCGCGGTAGTCAGCCCAGAACTCGTAGTTGTAGAGGAACGTGTTCTTGGCGTTCTCCGGATCGGTCGGCATGTGCGGCGCCATGTCGATGCCCAGTTCCGCATGCTGACCCACCAGCGGTGCCGAGGAGGCACGGGCCGGACCGTACGAGATGTACTTGGCCTGGTCCGCCAGACGCTGCGTGTCGGTCGCGAACATGATGAAGTCCTTGGCACGTGCCAGGCGGTCTTCGGGCAGGCCCTCGGGGATGATCCAGCCGTCAAGGTCGAACACCTGCGCGTCCCACATCATGCCGATCGGCTGATCCTGCTCTTCGATCGCGGCGAACAGACGACCGTTGTAGGTCGAGCCCATGAAGACTTCGCCATCGGCCAGAAGCTGCGGCGTGTCGGCACCGGCGGACCACCAGATCACCTCGTCCTTGATGGTTGCCAGCTTGTCCAGCGCCTGTTGCTGGCCTTCAGCGGTGGCCAGGACGTCATAGACTTCTTCCTTGGCGACGCCGTCGCACAGCAGTGCCCATTCGACGTTGTTGATCGGGCGCTTTTCCAGCGCGCGCTTGCCCGGATAGGTTTCCAGGTCGAACACGTCGCAGATGTCGTTGGGCGCTTCCACGCCTTCCGGCACCATGTCGGTGCGATAGCCGAAGGTGGTCGAATAGACGATCTGCGGGATAAAGCAGTCACCCACCAGCAGCTCGCCGAAATCTTCCTCGGCCGAGGTGCCATCGGGTGCCGCGGCCAGGTCTTCCTCGGGGTCGATTTCCATCGCCAGGCCTTCGTCGCACAGGCGCAGCGCGTCGGCGGCCACGACGTCGACGACATCCCAGGTGATGTTGCCGGCCTCGTCCATGGCGCGCAGCTTGGCCACGGCCTCGTTCGAGCTTTCGTCCCAGATGACTTCCAGGCCTTCGTTCATTTCCTTGTACGGCTCGGCATACGCTTTCTGCTGGCTCGCCTGGTAGGCGCCGCCCCAGGAAACGATGGTCATCGAATCCGTCATTTCCTGTGCGTGAGCCGACGCAGCACCAACCGTCAGTGCGGTCGTCGCCATAAGTGTTTTCGTCAGTTTCATGTCATACTCCCAAAAGTACTCCCGTTTACCTTTCGGGCCCCATGTCACGGGAACAACATGCGGACCTCGTTCTATCCGGGCCGGCGCGGTGGCCCGCCCGAATCCCTATAAACTCCTAGTTCGCATCCAAAGCGCGGCAATCCTCGGGCAGCCAGCCGATCTCGATCGTCTCGCCCGGCGTCAGCCGCGTCTGGTCCGGCGCGTTCCGCGACTTGATCACGAAATTGTCGTTGCCCGCCACGCTCAGACGGGTGCGGAAAATGTCACCCATGTAGATGAATTCCAGCACCTCGGCCTTGATCGTGTGGGTGCCTTCCTTGAGACGTTTCTTGTCGAATTCGACACGCTCGGGCCGGATCGAGACGCGCGTACGTTCGCCGACCTCGCTGACGTTGACCGGCTTGCAGTCGATGATCCCGCCATCGTCCAGCTGCACCTGCGCAAGACCGCCCTGGATCTCCTTGACGGTTCCTTCCAGCGTGTTGTTCTCGCCGATGAACTGCGCGACAAAGCTGTTTTGCGGGCTCTCGTACAGCTCGTCCGGCGGCGCCAGCTGCTGGATGCGGCCATCGTCGAACACCGCGACGCGGTCCGACATGGTCAGCGCCTCGGTCTGGTCGTGCGTCACGTAAACGGTGGTGATGCCCAGATCATGCGCCAGTTTGGTAATCTCGAACTGCATGTGCTCGCGCAACTGCTTGTCGAGGGCACCAAGGGGCTCGTCCATCAGAACCAGCTCCGGCTCGAACACCAGCGCGCGGGCCAGTGCGATCCGCTGCTGCTGACCACCCGAAAGCTGTGCCGGGCGGCGGCCGCCAAAGGCGCCCATCTGCACCATGTCCAGTGCGCGCTTTACCTTGGCCTCCCGATCGGACTTGCCGATCTTGCGAACCTCCAGCGGAAAGCTGAGGTTCTCGGCCACGGTCATGTGCGGAAAAAGGGCGTAGTTCTGGAACACCATGCCGATGCCGCGCTTGTGCGGCGGGATATCGTTGATCGACACCCCGTCGAGCAGAATGCGGCCATGCGTTGCGGTTTCGAATCCCGCCAGCATCATCAGACAGGTGGTTTTGCCGGACCCCGACGGCCCCAGCATCGTCAGGAACTCGCCCTTGGGCATGGAAAGGTTCAGATCCTTCACGACCAGCGTTTCGCCGTCGTAGCTTTTCTGAACACGATCAAATGCGACAAACGCATCGCTCGCTTGCGATTCGGTCAAGAGTGTCTCCCCATATGTTTTTTCGTCGCGGTTGTTCCGCGTTTAGCAGGAAATAAAGCCAGTTTCCGCCGGCGATGCAAGCAAACTCATTGAGTTTTTCCACAGCAGGCAGCTCCGAAGGAAAATTAACCAAGGTCGCCCGGATTTAAGTCAGATTTCCTGCCTGATGACGCATCACTGGCCTGTTGGCCCTCTGTTCACAGCGCTTGACTCGGGCATGGGCGCCCGCAAGCGGCCATTCCGGGACCCCACCAAACTTCTGTCTCTCAAGTTTTTTTTCGTGCATTCCTGTCGCCCAGCATGCACCTTCGGGGCATCCCGGCACGTGCTGTCCGGCCCGACCAAGACGAGGAGCGATCAGACCATGAAAGACCTGCCCTTCACCCCCGTAGAGTACGACCGCCGCCTCAAGCGGGCGCGTGCCGCGATGGAAGAGCGCGGGCTCGATGCGGTCTTTATCACGGACCCCTCCAACCAGAACTGGCTGACCGGCTATGACGGCTGGTCCTTCTACGTGCACCAGGGGGCGATCCTGACGATGGACGGCCCGCCGCTGTGGTGGGGCCGGCATATGGACATGCTGGGGGGTCGCAGGACCTGCTGGATGGAGAATGATTTCATCCTCGGATATGGCGACCATTTCGTGCAGTCGACCGAGCGGCACCCGATGCAGGACCTGGCAGAAGTGCTCAAGCGGTACGGGCTGGAGACGGCGACGATCGGGGTGGAGATGGAGAATTACTACTACTCCGCCAAGGCCCATGCGGTGCTCTGCGCCGAGATGCCGAATGCCAAGATCGTCGACGCCACAACGCTGGTGAACTGGCAGCGGATCGTGAAGTCCGACGAGGAGTTGGTGCTGATCCGCAAGGCGGCTCGTATCTCGGAGAAAGTGATGCGCACCGCTATTGATATGGCAGAGCCGGGGCTACGCAAGAACGACCTCGTGGCCAGCATTCTGAAAGCCGGGATCGAGGGCGTGGACGACGACTGGGGCGACTATCCGGCGATCATGCCGCTGACGCCCTCGGGTCTTGACGCCACCGCCGCGCACCTGACCTGGAACGGCAACCCGATGCAGCCGGGCGAGGCGACTTTCTTCGAGCTTTCAGGGTGTTACCGCCGATATCACGCTCCTCTGTGCCGTACCGTGTTCCTTGGCGGCGAGCCGCCGCAGGACATTCGCGACGCCGAAAAGGCGCAGCTGGAAGGCATTCAGGCAGGGCTTGAAGCGGCCCGTCCCGGCAACCGGACGCGGGACATCGCGCAGGCGCTTCTGGACGTGCTGGCCAAGTACGAGATCAAGCGGGAAGGGCGCATGGGCTACCCCGTCGGCGTCAGCTATCCGCCCGATTGGGGCGAGCGCACCGCGTCGATCCGGCTGGAGGACGAGACGGTGCTGGAACCCGGCATGGTGTTCCATTTCATGCCCGCGCTGTGGATGGACACATGGGGTCTGGAGACGACCGAGACGATCCTGATCAACGAGGACGGCCCGGCGGAATGCCTGTGCAACATGCCCCGGCAGATGTTCGTCAAGGACTGACGCGAATCAGCCGGCGGAAACCCTGGTTAATGCCGGCAGGGTTCGAAAAACCGCGTCGGTATCGCGTCGGTATCCGTGTGGTATCGCGACGGTGGACCGTTCAGCGACCCGATCGTTACCGTGGCGCGCGTTGCTTTGGCGCGCCACGGTATGTCAAACGGCTCAGCTCGCTGCCTTCATCAGGCCTTCGTCTTTCAACTGCTTGTGCGCGAGGTCGAGCGCGAGGTTCGCGCGTTCGACCAGGGTGTCGATCTCGGACTTGGAGATGACCAGCGGCGGCGAGATGACCATGCGGTCGCCCACGTGGCGCATGATCAGGCCGTTCGAGAAACAATGCTCGCGGCAGATAAGACCGGCGGTGCCGGCATCGGCGGCGAACCTGGCGCGGCTGGCCTTGTCGGGGCTGAGCGCGATGGAGCCCATCATGCCGCAGATCGCCGCCTCGCCCACCAGCGGGTGGTCGGCCAGGGTTTCCCATTTTTCCTTCAGGTAGGGCGCGGTTTCCGTGCCGACGCGGGTGACGATGCCTTCCTCGTCGAGGATGCGCAGGTTTTCCAGCGCCACCGCACAGGTCACCGGGTGGCCCGAATAGGTATAGCCGTGGGCGAATTCGCAGCTGTTCAGAACCTCGGCCACCTCGTCGCTGACCAGCGAACCGCCCAGCGGTGCGTAGCCCGAGCTGACGCCCTTGGCGATGGTCATGACGTCGGGCTTGATGTCGAAGGTTTCCGAGCCGAACCACTTGCCGGTGCGCCCGAAGCCGCAAATCACCTCGTCGGCGATCAGCAGGATGTTGTACTTGCGGCAGATGCGCTGGATTTCCGGCCAGTAGGTTTCGGGCGGAACGATCACGCCACCGGCGCCCTGCACCGGCTCACCGATGAAGGCGGCGACCTTGTCTTCGCCCAGTTCGAGGATTTTTTCCTCAAGCTGGCGGGCACGTTCCAGGCCAAATTCGGCTGGATCAGTGTCTTTTCCTTCGCCGTACCAGTAGGGCTGGTCGATGTGGTGGATGTCCGGTATCGGCATCCCGCCCTGGGCGTGCATCGCGGCCATGCCGCCAAGCGAGGCGCTGCCCATGGACGAGCCGTGATAGGCGTTCTTGCGGCTGATGATCGCCTTTTTGTCCGGGTGGCCCTTCTGTTCCCAGTAGGTGCGCACGAGGCGGATATTTGTGTCGTTCGCCTCGGACCCCGAGGAGGCGAAGAACACGTGATTGAGGTCGTGCGGCGTCAGTTGCGCCAGCTTGTCGGCCAGCGCGATGGCGGGCACGTGGGTCGTCTGGAAGAAGGTGTTGTAATAGGGCAGTTCCTTCATCTGGCGGGCGGCGGCATCGGCCAGTTCTTCGCGGCCATAGCCGATGTTGACGCACCAAAGCCCCGCCATGGCGTCGAGATAATCGTGGCCCTCGCTGTCGGTCAGGGTCACGCCCTTGGCGCGGGTGATGACGCGCGCGCCCTTCTTGTTGAGCGCGTCACCGTGGGTGAAGGGATGCAGGTGATGCGCGGCATCCAGCGCCTGAAGCTCGGCGGTGGGCATATGATTGGTGATGGCGGTCATGGCGGTACCTTTCGTGAGCGGAGGATCGGACGGGGCGGCCCGGTCCGTTTGGCCCAGAATATGATCAAATTATTCGGAGTCAATCGAATCACGCCAAACCGGCGGATTGCTCCAGTGAAACGCGGACCTGCTCCATTCCCTGAATCACATCCTCGCGGATGGCGCGGGCCGCGCCTTCGGCATCTCGGGCGTGCATGGCGTCCAGCATGTCCTTGTGCTTGTCCGGCAGGTTCTGGGTGCCCATCCGGCCGCAGACCACCCGCAGGGACGGGCCAAAGCGCAGCCACAATCCCTCGGCCAGGTCGGCCAGGATGGGGGCGTCGGCGATGGTGTAGATATGCGCGTGAAAGGCGTAATTCAGTTCCAGGTAGGCGCGCAGATCGCCACCGTCGATGGCGGCGTCCAGATCCCGGTCGAGCGCGGTCAGGTGGTCGAGGTCTTCCAGCCCCGCGCGCTCGGTCGCCCGTAAAGTAAGGTGCGGATCAAGCCATTGGCGGGCAAGGATAAGCTCGGAAATATTGTCGGCGGTCAGTGTGGGCACCACGACGCGGCGGTTGCCGCGGAACTCCAGCGCGCCCTCGGCGGTCAGGCGGCGGATCGCCTCGCGCACCGGGGTCATGCCCGCGCCCAGGCGGTCGGTCAGCCCCTGGATCGTGACCGCCTGCCCCGGCGCCAGGTCCCCGAACAGCACCAGCGCGCGCAGCTCGCGATAGATCAGCTCGTGCGCCGGAACACGGACCGCTTCCGCGCTGTCCGTGCCGATTTTCTGGGCGGGTTTGCTCATAGGGTATGCTTTCCGTCGCGGTGATCCTCGCAATCACCTTGCGAGTTTAGCGGCTGCATGAAAGCATTACCATATTGCCATGTCCGGTTTTGTTTGATCAAATCCGGGGCCAAGATGCGACAGGCATCGAACCAAGGGGAGATACTGAATGACACAGAAGTTTCTGACCATGACCGCCGTGCTGGCGCTGGGCGCGACAAGCGCCATGGCGCAGGAAGTGCGCGTCTACAACTGGTCCGATTATATCGACGAAGACCTGCTGGCCAAGTTCGAGGAAGAGACCGGGCTGGAGCTGGTCTATGACGTGTTCGACAGCAACGAAGTGCTGGAAACCAAGATGCTGGCCGGCGGCTCGGGCTATGACGTGGTGGTGCCGTCGGGCACCTTCCTGCAACGCCAGATCGCGGCGGGCGCGTTCCAGAAGCTGGACAAGTCGCAACTGCCGAACCTGGACAACATGTGGGATGTCATCGAGGAGCGGACGGCGAAATACGATCCCGGCAACGAATATGCCATCAACTACATGTGGGGCACGACCGGTATCGGCGTGAACACCGCGAAGGTGGCCGAGGTGCTGGGCGAGGACGCGCCCGTGGACTCGCTGTCGCTGATCTTCGACCCGGCGAACATGGAGAAGCTGCAAAGCTGCGGCGTGCATTTCCTGGATGCGCCGGTCGAGCTGATCCCCGCCGCGCTGCAATATATCGGCGAGGACCCCGACAGCCACGACCCGGACGTGATCGCCAAGACCGAAGAGGTGCTGATGGGCGTGCGGCCCTACGTGCAAAAATTCCACAGCTCGGAATACATCAACGCGCTGGCCAATGGCGACATCTGCGTGGCCTTCGGCTGGTCGGGTGACATCCTGCAGGCGCGCGACCGTGCGGCGGAGGCCGGCAACGGTGTCGAGATCGCCTATAACGCGCCCAGCGAGGGCGCGCTGATGTGGTTCGACATGATGGCGATTCCGGCCGATGCGCCGAACCCCGAGGGGGCGCACACGTTCCTGAACTTCATCATGGATGCCGAGAACATCGCGGCGGCCTCGAACTATGTCTACTATGCCAACGGCAACAAGGCCTCGCAGGAATTCCTGATCGAGGACGTGATCGACGATCCGGCGGTCTATCCGAACGAGGAGACGCTCGAGAACCTCTACACCACCACGCCCTATCCGGCGAAGGTGCAGCGGGTCGTGACCCGCATGTGGACCAAGATCAAGTCCGGCACCTGACGCAGGACATGACAGGACCCGCGCGGCGCACCCGCGCGGGTTCATTCCTTCAAGGGGACAGCAATGCCGGAATGCAAGTTCGCGCCGTGGGACGATCCGAATGAGAAACCGCTCATCCAGTTCAGGAATGTGACCAAACGGTTCGGGACGTTCACCGCCATCGACAACCAGTCGTTCGATATCTACGCAAAGGAATTCTTTGCGCTACTGGGCCCGTCGGGCTGTGGCAAGACGACGATGATGCGGATGCTGGCGGGGTTCGAGGCGCCGACCGAGGGCACGATCCTGCTGGGCGGGCGCGATATCGCGCCGATCCCGCCGAACAAGCGCGAGGTGAACATGATGTTCCAGTCCTACGCGCTGTTTCCGCACCTGTCGGTCTGGGAGAACATCGCCTTCGGCCTGAAGCGCGACAAGCTGCCCGCCGACAAGATCGCGGCGCGGGTGGACGAGATGCTGAAGCTGACGCGGCTGGAGAAATTCGCCAAGCGCAAGCCGCACCAGATTTCCGGCGGCCAGAGGCAGCGCGTGGCACTGGCGCGCAGCCTGGCCAAGGGGCCGAAACTGCTGCTTCTGGACGAACCGCTGGGGGCGCTCGACGCAAAGCTGCGGCAGGACACGCAGTTCGAGCTGATGGATATCCAGGAAAAGACCGGCACGACCTTCGTCATCGTCACCCACGACCAGGAAGAGGCGATGACCGTGGCCAGCCGCGTGGCGGTGATGGATGACGGGCGGATCGTGCAGATCGCCACGCCCGACGAGATTTACGAGGCGCCCAACACGGCCTACGTGGCGGATTTCATCGGCGACGTGACGCTGTTTTCCGGCACGGCGATGAACCGCGCGCCGGGGGCCAATCCGATGATGGCCGAGACGCCGGAATCCGAGGCCGAGGCGGCGCCGCAAGAGGCGGAAACACCTGAAACGGAGACTGTCGAGACGCCCGAGGCCGTAGCCGAAATCGGGGTCCCGGCAGAACCCGACGCGCCGGTCGCAGACAATCCCGCGCCGGAACCGGCCGAGGAAAGTGCAAAGCCTGCCAAGCCCGCGCCGGAGCCTGCGGAGGAAAGCGCAAAGCCTGCCACGCAGGCGCCGCAGGGACCGCAACCCAACCGGATGGGCCTGTGGCTGCATGACAAGGTCTGGGCCAGGGTGTTCGGCCCGCGCACCGACATCGTGCGCCAACTGCCGCCCCCGAGCCCCACCGCCGCGACGGTGGCAAAGGCAGAGACAAGGGCGGCGCACCCAGAGACTGTTCCGGCGGAAACCACGGAAATTCCCGACGGTGGCATCACCATCGACTGGGCCGAGGGTCAGCCGCCGCTGATCGCGCTCGACGGACCGGAAGTAGAGGACGGCCAGCACGTTCAACTGGCCCTGCGCCCCGAGAAGATCGGGATTTCCAAGACGAAACCCGATGCGGTCAACGCGCTGAAGGGCAAGGTGATCGACATCGCCTACCTGGGCAACCTGTCGACCTATCACGTCGAGCTGGAAAACGGCACGATGATCAAGGCGCAGCTGGCCAACACGCGGCGCATCTCGCGGCGGGACATCACCTGGGAAGACGAGGTCTGGGTCAGCTGGACCGGCACGGCGGGCGTGGTGCTGACGTCATGACCCGGCGTCTGATCCTCATTCTCGTGCCCTACCTGTGGCTGCTGGCGCTGTTCCTGGTGCCCTTCGCCATCGTGCTAAAGATCAGCCTGTCGGACATCGAGCTGTCGATCCCGCCCTACACGCCGCAGCTGGATCTTTCCGAAGGGTGGGAGGGGATCAAGGGGTTCTTCGCCGCGCTCGACTTCGAGAATTTCGTGTTCCTGGCCGAGGACGACCTGTACTGGAAGTCCTATCTTTCCTCGCTGCAGATCGCCTTTTTCTCGACCATCTTGACGCTTCTGGTGGGCTATCCCATCGCCTACGCCATGGCCCGCGCGCCGAACCACTGGCGGCCGACGCTGTTGATGCTGGTGATCCTGCCGTTCTGGACCAGCTTCCTGATCCGGGTCTATTCGTGGATGGGCATCCTGTCGACCGAAGGCTACCTGAACCAGCTTCTGCTGGGTCTGGGTCTGATTTCCGAGCCGCTGCTGATCCTCAATACCAATGTCGCCGTCTATATCGGGATCGTCTACACCTACCTGCCGTTCATGATTCTGCCGGTCTATTCGGCGTTGGAGCGGATGGATGACAGCCTGCTCGAAGCGGCCGAGGATCTGGGCTGTTCGCGGCTGACGGCCTTCTGGCTGGTGACGTTTCCGTTGTCGAAGAACGGCATCATCGCGGGCTGTTTCCTGGTGTTCATCCCGGTGGTGGGCGAGTTCGTGATTCCGTCGCTGCTGGGCGGATCGCAGACGCTCATGATCGGCAAGGTGCTGTTCGAGGAGTTCTTCAACAACCGCGACTGGCCGGTGGCGAGCGCGGTGGCCGTGATCCTGCTGTTGATCCTGATCATCCCGATCGTGCTGTTCCAGCGCAACGAGCAGAAACAGCGGGAGGCGGAAGGATGAGCGCGAGCAAAACTCTCCACAAGAGTTTTGCCGAAAGCTTGGAAAAAGCTTTTGGCGACCGGGCACGGAAGGGGGCGCGATGAGGCGGTTAACGTGGTTCAACACCACCTCCCTGACGCTGGGCTTTGCGTTCCTGTACCTGCCGATGATCATCCTCGTGATCTACAGCTTCAACGCGTCGAAACTCGTCACCGTCTGGGCCGGGTTTTCGACCCGGTGGTATGGCGAGCTGTTGCAGAACGAAGCGTTTCTCGATGCCGCGTGGGTGACGTTGCAGGTCGCCGTGGTCAGCTCGACCATCGCGACGGTTCTGGGCACGATGGCGGCCTATGTGCTGGTGCGCGCGGGGCGGTTCTGGGGGCGGACGCTGTTTTCGGGCATGATCTATGCGCCGCTGGTGATGCCCGAGGTGATCACCGGCCTGTCGCTGCTCTTGCTCTTCATCGGCGTCGGACTGGACCGCGGGGTGCTGACGATCATCCTGGCGCACACGACCTTTTCAATGTGCTTCGTGTCGGTCGTGGTGTCCTCGCGGCTGGTCAGCTTCGACAAGTCGCTGGAAGAGGCAGCGCTGGACCTGGGCTGTTCGGCGTTCTCGGCGTTTCGGCTGGTGACCCTGCCGATCATCGCGCCGGCGGTGATATCGGGCTGGCTGCTGGCCTTTACCCTGTCGCTGGATGACCTGGTGATCGCCAGCTTCACGGCGGGCCCGTCGGCCACGACCCTGCCGATCAAGATCTGGTCGTCGATCCGGCTGGGGGTCAGCCCCGAGATCAACGCCCTGTCGACGATCCTGATCGCGATTGTCGCGGTCGGCGTGATTTCCGCCTCGCTGATTTCCAAGCGCCAGTTGCTGCGCCAGGAGGCCGACGAGAAGGCCGCGGTCAGGGCCGAGGCATGACGATGCTCAAGCGGATCTGGGAAGAGGGCGCGTATGGCGCCGCGCCGGTGGCCGATTGCTGGTGGGCGGATACCGTGCCGCCGGGCGACTGGCCCGCGCTGGAGGGGGACACCACCACCGATGTCGCCATCATCGGCGCGGGGTTTACCGGGCTGAACGCCGCGCTGGGCCTGGCCGAGGCGGGCGTGGGCGTCACCGTGCTGGAAGCGCAGCACCCGTTCTGGGGCGCCTCGGGCCGCAATGGCGGGTTCTGTTGCCTGGGCGGTGCCAAGGCCAGCCATTCCGAGATAAAGGCGAAGTTCGGCGAGGCCGAGGCGCTCGGCTTTGCCCGGGCCGAAATGGCGGCGGTGGATCACGTGGGCGGGTTGATCGAGCGGCTGGGACTGGACGTGGACCGTCATTCGGAGGGCGAGACGCAGCTGGCCCATCGCCCCAAGGATTTCGAGGCGATGCGGGAGGATGCCGCGGCGACACGGGACCTTTATGGCGTGACGCCCACACTGACCCCGCGCGAGGAGCTGTCGCAGGCGGGGTTCCGAGGGCCGTTTCACGGCGCCTCCACCATGCCCATCGGGTTCGCTCTCAATCCGCGGAAATACGCGCTGGGGCTTTGCCGGGCGGCCGAGGCGGCGGGGGCCGTGGTGCATGGTCACAGCGCCGTCACGCGGATCGAGAGCCTGGCCGACGGGCACTATCGGCTGCACACCCACAAAGGCTCTGTTACAGCGGAAAAGTTCATTATCGCGACGAATGGCTACAGCTCGGACAACCTGCCGGACTGGATGGGCGCGCGGTATCTGCCGACGCAATCGAGCGTGATCGTCACCCGGCCGATGAGCGATGAGGAACTGGCCGCGCAGGGCTGGACCAGCCGGCAGATGTGTTACGACACGCGCCACCTTTTGCACTATTTCCGCCTGATGCCGGACAACCGGATGCTGATGGGGATGCGCGGGGGGCTGCGGCATTCGCCCGGCACCGAGGCGCAGATACGGGCGATGATCCGCGCCGATTTCGAAAAGATGTTTCCCGCCTGGGCGCATGTGGAGACCCCGCATTTCTGGTCGGGCTTCGTGTGCGTGACGCGCGATCTGGTGCCCTATGCCGGGCCGATCCCGGAAATGCCGGGCGGATTCGCGGCGTTCGGCTATCACGGCAACGGCGTGTCGATGGGCAGCTATGCGGGGCGGCTGTTGGCCGACCTCGTGCGGGGCGAAACACCCGACATGCCCTACCCGGCGCCACTACGGCACAGGCCGCGAAAGTTTCCGCTGGGGCGGTTCCGCCGCATGCTGATGCGACCCGCCTACCTGCATTACGCGTGGCTTGACCGCTAACCCTGCGGCGTTTTCAGCGCCTTGGCGCGCCCGCGTTGCAGGCCCAGCTGACGTTCGCGGACGATGATGATGATCCCGGCCAGCACGATCAGCGCGGCCCCGATCAGCATCTGCCCGGTCGGCACCTCGTCGAAGATGAAATACCCGATGGCGATGGCGAACAGCATCGAGGCATAGTCGAAGGGCGCGATGACGCTGGCATCGGCAAAGCGGTAGGCCGAGGTCAGGAAGATCTGCGCGAGCCCGCCGATCAGACCGGCGAGAACCAGGTAAACAGTCTCTGTTGCGCCCGGAATCACCCATCCGAAGGGCAGGGTCAGCAGCGACAGCAGCGTCGAGGTCAGCGAGAAGTAGAACACGATCGCACTGGTCTGTTCGGTCTGCACCAGCTTGCGGATGTAGATCTGCGCCAGCGCCGCGCAGACCGCGCCCAACAACACCAGCACCGCGCCCACGGCCTGCGCGGTTTCCACCGTCGGCCCGCCCAGCGTGGTCAGGCGCGGGGCCAGCACCACCAGCACGCCCACGAGGCCCAACGCCACGGCGCCGAGGCGGAAGATGCCGACCTTTTCGTCCAGGAACATCGCCGCGAAGACCACCACCAGAAGCGGCGCGGCATAGCCCAGCGCCGTGACCTCGGGCAGGGGCAACAGGCCCAGACCGGCGAACATCAGGCCCATGGCCGTGGTGCCCACGAACCCGCGCCAGAAATGGCCCAGGCGGGATTTCACCCGTAGGCCGATCGACATTTCGCCCCGGATCGCCAGCCAGGCCAGGATCACCGGAATGGCAAAGAACGAGCGGAAGAAAACCGCCTGTCCGGGCGGAACAGTGTCTGATGCGGCCTTGATCAGGGCCGACATGACGATGAACAGCGTCACCGCGACAAGCTTGAGCAGAATGCCCGTGAGAGGTTTCATGGAGCGTCTCCGTCCCCCTGACGTGACGGAAAGCGACGGCAAAATCAATCGCCGTCCGCGCAAGGCCGGTATGATCGAAGTGATCCGGGCTGGGCCGCGGCGCGTACCGCCCTATAGTTACGGAGTATGATCATGCGCTTTCTTCTTGGCTTTCTGGCCACGGTTTTCGCCCTTCCCGCGCTTGCGCTGGACCTGCAATCCACCTTCACCAATATCGACGGCGGCACGCACCGATTGTCGGACTGGCAGGGACAGCCGGTCCTCGTGGTGAACACCGCGTCGATGTGCGGGTTCACCGGGCAATATTCGGATCTGCAGGCGCTTTACGACACATATCGCGAGCGCGGGCTGGTCGTTCTGGCGGTGCCGTCGGACGATTTCAACCAGGAGCTGGCAAGCGAGGACGAGGTCAAGGATTTCTGCGAAGTGAACTATGACCTGACCCTGCCGATGACCGGCATCACGAACGTGCGCGGCCGCGATGCGCACCCGTTCTATCGCTCGGTGGCGCAGGAGGCCGGGTTCACGCCGCGCTGGAATTTCAACAAGATCCTGCTGAGCCCCGAGGGCAAGGTCGTGGGCAACTACGGCTCGCCCGTCAAACCGATGTCGTCCACGATCACCGGCGAGATCGAGAAGCTGCTGGCCCGGACGGGCGGCTGACGGGGGTGGTTGCGTCCGCCTCCTTGCTGGGGGCGATGCTGTAGAGCTTGCGATAGGCACGCGAGAAATGCGTCGGGCTGGTAAAACCGCAGAGCACGCTGATCTCGGTGATGCTCATCTCGGTCTGGCGCAGCAGGTTTCGAGCCTTTTCCAGCCGGATTTCGAGGTAATAGCGGCTGGGCGAAGTGTTGAGGAAGGCCATGAAGAGCCGTTCCAGCTGGCGCACGGACACGCCAATCAGCGTGGCCAGCTCGCTGAGTTTCAGCGGATCCTCGATATTGCCGCGCATGATCTCGATCGCCTGGGTCAAACGGCGGTTGCCGCGTCCGACGCGGGCGGGCAGGGACAGGCGCTGTGACTGGCTGTGGTCGCGCGGAGCGGTATAGACCATCTGTTCGGCCACGTATTCCACCAGTTTTGGCCCGTAATCCTCGCCGATGAGGTGCAGCATGAGGTCCATCGAGGATGCGCCGCCGGCGCAGGAGAACACGCGGCCGTCGACGGAATAGATCGTGTCCTGCACGGTGACCTGCGGCAAGGCCTCGGTCAGGGCATCGACGTATTCCCAGTGGGTGCTGACCCGGCGCCCCGCGATCAGGCCCGCCAGCGCGAGCGTGTAGGCGCCGCTGGACAGGGAGCCGAAGGTGATACCCTTGCGCGTCTCGCGCCGCAGCCAGGCCAGCACGTCCCTGGTGCTGCCGGCGGCGGCGGCGTGGCCGGCACAGACCACCAGCGTGTCCTCGCGGCGCAACTCTTCCAGCGCGCCATCCACGGTGACGGTCACGCCGTTCCAGGCCCGGGCTGGCGCGCCATCGGCACTGAGCAGGCGCCATTCATAAAATGTGCGATTGCTGGAATGCCGGTTGGCGAGGCTGAGGGATTCCAGCGCACAGGTGAAGCCCAGCATCGAAAAGCCGGGGATCAGCAGGAAGACATAGCGTTTCGGCGGCTGGTCGGTGTCGCGCATCAAGAGATCTTTGGCTGTGGGTCACGCACGGCCCGTCGACGGGACGCGTGGGCGGTACCAATCACCCGGACCGGCCCTGCCTGTCGCGCGGGTTTTCGGCAGAAACAGGTCCGCAGGCGACACGATTTGATCCAATCCGCCACATCTCTGTGACGGGCCGGATCACGCGCGCCAAGCCCTCAGGACACACCCCAATCCATCACCACCTTGCCGGAATTGCCCGAGATCATCGCGGCGAAGCCGTCCTCGAAGTCGTCGATGCCGATCCGGTGCGTGATGAGGCCGGAGACGTCCAGCCCGGACTGCACCAGAGCGATCATCTTGTACCAGGTCTCGTACATCTCGCGGCCGTAGATGCCCTTGATGTGCAGCATCTTGAAAATGACGGTGTTCCAGTCGACCGGAAACTCGGTGGGGGCGATGCCCAGCAGGGCAACCTTGCCGCCGTTGTTCATGCGCGCGATCATCTGCTGCATGGCCGCCGACGCGCC
Organism: Roseovarius sp.; assembly: GCF_965277045.1. Taxonomy (GTDB): domain Bacteria; phylum Pseudomonadota; class Alphaproteobacteria; order Rhodobacterales; family Rhodobacteraceae; genus Roseovarius. Next base: position 3,386,046 of record NZ_OZ255712.1, read on the forward strand.
GGACATCTCCAGCCCCACGTCGAAGCCTTCGGTCATGCCGATTTGATCCATCACGTCGCGCAGCTGTTCGCGGCTGGTATCGACCACGTGCTGCACGCCCATCTTTTGGGCGAGGTTCAGGCGATAGGGGTTGATGTCGGTGATCACCGTTTTGCGCGCGCCGACCTTATGCGCCACGAGCGCGCCCATGATGCCGATGGGCCCGGCGCCGGTGACCAGCACATCCTCGCCCACCAGGTCGAAGGACAGGGCGGTGTGCACGGCGTTGCCGAACGGGTCGAAAATGGCGGCGATCTCGTCGGGGATATCCTCGGGGATCGGGACGACGTTGGATTCGGGGATGCAAAGATACTCGGCAAAGGAGCCCGGGCGGTTGACGCCCACGCCCTTGGTGTTGCGGCACAGGTGCCCGCGCCCGGCGCGGCAGTTCCGGCAGGCGCCGCAGACGATATGCCCCTCGCCGCTGACCCGCTGGCCGATCCGGTATTTCATTGCGGCACGGCCCATATCGACGATCTCGCCGACGAATTCGTGACCGACGACCATCGGAACGGGCACGGTCTTGGCGCTGAATTCGTCCCATTTCCAGATATGCACGTCCGTGCCGCAAATGGCCGATTTCTTCACCTTGATCAGCACGTCGCTCGGCCCCGGTTCGGGGACCGGGACGTGCTCCATCCACAGGCCCGGTTCGGGCTTGGCCTTTACAAGGGCTTTCATCTGGTTCTGCATGTTCTAGTCCCACAAATCGGTGCTGAGGTATTTGAGGCCGCTGTCGCACATCACGATGGCGATTGTCCCGCCCTGTTCGATGCCGCCCAGCAGCTGGATCGCACCGGCCAGGTTGGCCCCGGCGGAGTAGCCGGCAAAGATGCCTTCGGTGCGGGCCAGAAGGCGGGCCGCCTCGGCGGCGTCGCGGCCCGAAACAGTGACTGTTCCGGCCAGATCGGCGGATTTCAGATGCGTGAGGTCCGGCATGGAGTAGCCGCCGCCCTGGATCGGGTGATCGGGTTTGTCGGGGGCGATTCCGTAGCAGCGCACGCCCTTCGGGCCAAGATAGGCCGTCACGCCGCCCAGCGTGCCGCCCGAGCCGATGAAGTCGCAGAATGCGGTGACCGTGCCGCCCGACTGCGCCCAGATCTCGGGGCCGGTGCCCATCTCGTGCGACAGGGGATTGCCCGCCCGCTCGAACTGGTCGGCGCGGTAGGCGCCCCGCTCTGCCGTGATCTCCTGCGCGGCGGCATCGACCAGCGCGAGGTCCGCGCCGGAGACCTCGCCCTTGCGGCTGCCTTGGGCCTGCGGGACGAGGATCACCTCGGCCCCCAGCGCCCGCATCATCCGGGCGCGCTCCTCGGAATTTCCTTCGCTCATCACCGCGACGAACGGATGGCCCAGCACGCCGCAGACAATGGCCAGCCCCGTGCCCATGTTGCCCGAGGTCAATTCCACCACGGTCTGGCCCGGTGCGAGGTCGCCCGTGGCGCGCGCGCCTTCGATGATCGCCCGCGCCGCGCGGTCCTTCTTGGAAAAGCCGGGCATCAGGTAATCGAGCTTGGCGAGGATGCGGCCATTGAGGTGCAATGCGTCTCTGATACGGCTCAACTCGACCAAGGGCGTGTCGCCCATGGCCTCGATGACAGAGGGCAGCACGGTCACGCGATGACCTCCAGCTCGCGACCCACGGCCTCGAACGCGTCGATGGCGCGGTCCAGCATGGGCCGGGTCAGGGCGGCGCTCATCTGAGTGCGGATGCGGTCCTGTTCGCGCGGCACGACCGGAAAGCTGAAGGCTGTGACATAGACGCCTCGGTCGTTCAGCCGTTTGGCCATTTCCTGCGCCAGCTTGGGGTCGCGCAGCATGACGGGGATGATCGCATGCTGCCCGGGCAGCAACTCGAACCCCAGCTTGCCCATCCGCTCACGGAAATAGGCGGCGTTGTCCCACAGCCGACCGCGCAATTCGTCGCCTCGTTCCTCCAGCAGGTCGAAGACGCGCAGGGAGGCGGCGGCGATCACCGGCGCGAGGGTGTTGGAAAACAGGTAAGGCCGAGAGCGCTGCCGCAGCCAGTCGACCACCGGCGCGCTGGCCGCGGTATAGCCGCCCGAGGCGCCGCCCATCGCCTTGCCCAAAGTGCCAGTCAGGATGTCGACGCGGCCCATGACCCCGCAATGTTCATGACTGCCGCGCCCGGTGTCGCCCAGGAAGCCGGTGGCGTGGCAATCGTCGACCATGACCATCGCGTCATACCGCTCGGCCAGGTCGCAGATCCGGTCCAGCCTGGCGATATAGCCGTCCATGCTGAACACGCCGTCGGTGGCAATCAGGCGATGGCGCGCGCCTTCAGCCTCTTTCAGGCAGCGTTCCAGATCGGCCATGTCGCTGTTGGCATAGCGATAGCGCTGCGCCTTGCACAGGCGCACGCCGTCGATGATGCTGGCATGGTTCAGGGCGTCGGAAATGATGGCGTCCTCGGGGCCCAGAATCGTCTCGAACAAACCGGCATTCGCGTCAAACGCGGCGGCGTAAAGGATGCTGTCCTCTGTCCCGAGGAACCCCGCGATCCGCGCTTCCAGCGCCTTGTGCTCTTCCTGCGTGCCGCAGATGAACCGCACGCTGGCCATGCCGAACCCGTAGCGGTCGAGCGCGTCATGCGCGGCGGCAATGACCTCCGGATCGTCGGCAAGCCCGAGGTAATTATTGGCACAAAGGTTCACCACTTCGTGCCCGCCGTCTAGCGTCACCTCGCCGGCCTGCATCGAGGTTATGACCCGCTCGGTCTTGTAAAGCCCGTCGTCGCGCAGCCCTTCGAGGCGCCCGGCTATGTCCGCATCAAATTTCTCGGCCGCCCACATGGTGCGCTCCCCCCGCTTTCTTCGTTCCTCGAATACTCAATGTAACAGCCGCAGATCACAAGCGCAGCCGTCGGTTCACCCTAGTTCCGCCGGTCACGACGCGATGCGCGGCCGCCCGCTGACCTCAACCGTGATGACGGCCTCGAGGAACACCTCCCGCGCCTCGGCTTGCGCGGTCTTGATGTCGCGGGTAATGCCGGTCTGAAGGTCCTCGGCGCCCGCGGCGAGGGCGGTTTGGCGCGCGTCGGATTTCAAGACGTCTTCCAGCCGCTCCATCGCCTTTTCCGACTCAACGAAATCTTCCGGCCCGGTTTCCAAATGCACGCGAAACCGGCCTTCGGCGGGGCTGGTGATGGTGCCTTGCCGCCGGATCGTGACGCGCCCGACCACAGCGCCGATGGCATTGGCGACCCCGGCATGTTCCGGCAGGATCATGTCGCAACCAAGCCGCGCGCCCACCGCGGGATAATAGCTACTGGCCGAGGCGCCCAGCCCGATCACCGGCACGTTCAACCCGGTGTCCAGCCGCACCAAGCCGCGATGCTGGTCCAGCCCTTTCTGCATCAGGACATGCCGCGCCAATTGTGCGGCGGGCAGGCCGAAGTCTTCATCGCCCTCGGCAAAGGCAGTCTCTAACAAGGCCAAACTCGTTTGTTGCGTCAGTTGATCGACGATCATCTGTGCCATCGCCCCGGGGTCGGGACACAAGCGGTTGCCATTGCCAGTCCGCTTGCGCCCGATCAGCTGCACGGCCTTGCGCGCTGCCTCGGCATCCCAGGCATCGAGCCGCCCCAGAACGTGGCTGGCATCGGATGCTGTCACGCCCGCGACCTGCACGAGGCCCCGGGCCACAAGCCGACGCATCGCCGCGCTGTCCATCCGGTTGCGCAGCACCGCGCCCAGCGGTTTCACGCCCGTGCCGATCCGCTCCAGCAGGGCGGTGTCTTTCGGGCCCAGTCCGCCCGCGTCCACGCCCGGCACGATGCGCACGAAGCGCCCGTCGTGCTCGCCCGGCGTGTCATTGCGCAACTGGTCGTCCAGCACGGCGTGCTGGGCGGCCGGGTCTTCCAACGCGATCAGGCTGACCGGCACCACTCGGCGCGGGCCCAGCGTAACGCCGCCAACCAAGCCTTCGTCGATCACGTGCACCTCGCTGTCGCCACCAAGGCCCGTGGTGCGCATGGCGACCGCCTCGACCATCGTGCGCCACGGACCCACCTGCGCACCGGCCGGGTCGATCATGGGTCGGCCATTCCGCAGAACGGCGACATCCGTGGTGGTGCCGCCGATATCCGAGACCAACGCGTGATCGGCGCCGGTCATCCAGCGCGCCCCGACGATGCTGGCCGCCGGACCGCTGAGAATGGTCTCGATGGGGCGTTCGCGCGCTTGGACGCTGGATATCAGGGCACCGTCGCCGCGCACCACCATCAGCGGCGCGTCGATGCCGAACCGGGTGAGCGTGGCTTCGGCCTTTTCGATCAGCCGCGCGATCATGCCGATCAGCCGCGCGTTCAAGAGCGCGGTCAGCGCCCGCTTCGGCCCGTTCAGCTTGGCCGACAGGTGATGCGAGCAGCTGACCGGCTTGCCGGTGGCGGTGCGGATCATCTCGGCCACGCGCAGCTCGTGGCTGGGGTTGCGGGTGGCGAACTGGCTGGCGACGGCAAAGGCTGAGGCGCCCAGATCAGTCTCTAACCATGCGGAAAGCGCGGGTTCATCCAGCGCCGCAGCCTCGCTGCCCGCGTGGTTGTGCCCGCCGCCGAGCACCAGCGCCGGGTCCCCGGCCAGCGCCTCGGTCAGGCCGTGCGTGTCAAGGTCGCGCTCGCGAAAGCCGATATAGACCAGCCCGACGCGCCCGCCCTGTCCCTCGACCAGCGCATTCGTGGCCAGCGTGGTCGACAGCGAGGCAAGCCCGATCTGATCGGGCGTCACGCCGCTTTGGGCCAGAACCGCCTCGATCGCGTCGCCGATGCCGATGGACAGGTCCTGCCGGGTGGTCAGGGCCTTGGCGCTGGCGATCACCTCGCGCTCGTCGCGCACCAGAACAGCGTCGGTATAGGTGCCGCCGGTATCCACGCCCAGAAGTATCGCCATGATGGTCCCTTTCGTCCGGGGTTCGGTTACCGCCAAACGGCGGGCTAATCCCGTCCGTTTGCGGCATGATCGAGCCGCTTTACCGCCCATCGCGCCGCATCGGCCACGGTTGCATCGGGGTCGTCGCACAAATCCTGCGCCACCGGCGCCAGGTCGGGCCGGCCCGAGTTGCCGATGGCATACAGCACATTGCGGACGAAGCGGTCGCGCCCGATCCGCTTGATCGGGCTGCCCGAGAACCGGACGCGAAAGCCGGCGTCGTCCAGTCGCGCCAAGTCTGCCAGCGGCGGCGCGACCAGATCGTCGCGGGCGTGATAGCGCAGTTCGGTCGCCTCGACCGCAAACTTGTTCCACGGGCAGACGGCAAGGCAGTCGTCACAGCCATAAATCCGGTTGCCCATCTTTGCGCGCAACTCCTCGTCAACCGGGCCTTTGTGCTCGATCGTCAGGTAGGAGATGCAGCGCCGCGCATCCAGCTGGTAGGGCGCCGGAAACGCATCGGTCGGACAGATGTCCAGACAGGCGCGGCAAGAGCCGCAATGATCCTCTTCCGCAGAATCAGTGTCTATTTCGAGCGTCGTGAAGACCGACCCGATGAAGAACCAACTGCCCATCTGGCGGCTCACGAGGTTGGTGTGCTTGCCCTGCCACCCGAGGCCCGCCGCCTCGCCCAAGGGCTTTTCCGGGACCGGCGCTGTGTCCACGAAAACCTTCACCTCGCCGCCCGCTTCGGCGATCAGCCAGCGCGCCAGACGTTTCAGCCGCTTTTTCACGATGTCGTGGTAGTCGCGGTTGCGGGCATAGACCGAAACGGTGCCAACCTCGGGGTCGTCCAGGGTCGCCATCGGGTCACTTTCGGGCGTATAGCTTTCGCCCAGCATGATCACCGACCGCGCCTCGGGCCACAGAACATCGGGCGCGCCGCGCCAGTGCGCCCGGTCGGCCAGCCACTCCATCTGTCCGTGATACCCCTTGTCCAGAAACGCGGCCAAACGCTCGGGCACCTGTGGCACGTCACCCGGCCGGCACACCCGGCAGAGGTCGAACCCTTCGGCCGAGGCTTGCGCAACCAGTCTCTGTTTCAGCCCATTCATGGCTCTTCTTCTGGCCAAAAATATCCTGGGGTGAGGCCGCAGGCCGAGGGGCAAAGCCCCTCAATATGTGCAGCCTGTCCTGGGAGTGCAAAACCGGTCGCCACTTTTGCGCGACACGCTCTAAAAATCAAGATCGGCATAATGCGCCGGCGGCGGGAACCCCGGCACCTGGTCGGCCAGGATGTTGCGGAAGGCCGGGCGCGACTTGATCTTGGCGTACCAGTCCTTGACCACGTCCGAGCGGTTCCAGTCCACGTCCGAGATATAGTCGAGACTCGACAGGTGCGCCGCGGCGGCGAAATCGGCCAGCGTCATCACATCGCCGGCCAGCCAGCGGCGGCGGTCCAGCAGCCATGCCATGTAATCGAGGTGGAACTTGATCGCCTTGGCGCCCGCCTTGACGTTGGTGCTGTCGGGAAAGCCCTTGCCCATCACCTTCTTGTTCACCCGCTCGTAGAGCAGTTTCGACGTCACCTCGTTGTGGAACTTATCGTCGAACCACGCCACCAGCCGGCGCACCTCGTAGCGGCCCTCGTGCGCCTTGGGCATCAGGGCGGGCTCGGGGTGCTTGTCTTCGAGGTACTCGCAGATCGGCGTGCTTTCCGACAGGGTCATGCCGTCCAGCCGCAGCACCGGCACCTTGCCGGCCGGGTTGCGGCGCAGGAAATCGGGGTCGGCTTCCCAGTAGCGTTCCTCCACCAGTTCACATTCGATCCGCTTCTCGGCGAGGCATAGCCGCACCTTGCGGCAGAAGGGCGAGAGTGGAACGTGATAGAGCTTGGCCATTGGGGGTCCGGTCATCTTGCGAAATCAGTCCTTCAATGCCCTGTAAGCGCGTCCATTTCAATCCTCGAAACACGCCGCGCGCCCGTCACGGCGAATCGTGGCCGCCCCGTCCATGATGCCGGCGGCGCGCCGGCGCGTGGCATCGCTGGGCCGGGACGCAGAGCGGTCCTTGGGATTGGGCAGGACGGCGGCCAGCCGCGCGGCCTGAACGTCGCTCAGCGCGTCCGGGGCGACATCGAAATAGTGCCGGGCGGCGGCGTCGATGCCGAAGATCCCCTCGTCGAACTCCGCCACGTTCAGATAAACCTCGATGATCCGCCGCTTGGACCAGAACAGCTCGACCACCGGGGTCAGCCCGGCCTCGAGCGCCTTGCGGGTCCAGCTGCGCCCGTGCCAGAGATAGACGTTCTTGACCACCTGCTGGCTGAGGGTCGACGCGCCGCGCCCGCTGCCGTCTTCCAGCGCGTCGCGGATGGCGTTCATGTCAAAGCCCCAGTGCAGGCAGAAATTGGCGTCCTCTGCCGCCACAAGCGACCGCGCCATCACGGGTGCCACGTCACCGAGCGGCACCCACCTGTGCCGGATCTCGCCCAGGCGAAACGCCTCCTGCTTCATGTAGAGCGTGTCGGGGGGCGCGAACCAGCGATGCGCCAGGACCGTGCCACAGACGATCACCACCACGATCAGGAACACGCGCACGACCCAGACCCGCGCCCACAGGACGGGGGCGGCGATCCGGTCCATCACCGAGGGTCTGGATTTTCTGCTGCTCGTTTTCCTGGCCATCGCTGCCCGCAATAGTGCAAACCGGGGTCCGATGGTCAATCGGCACTTTGTTCCGTCGGACCGTATCCGCGCCGGAGGCAAGGCGGACCCGCCCCCGGCCGGATCCGATATCAGACCCTATTCCGCGGGAATGGCGCTGTCCTCGATGCCGATCGGATGCTCCAGCTTGCCCAGCATCTCCTTCGGGCAGACCTGGACGAACTTGTCCTTCTCGGCGTCCCAGTATTGCAGGATCTCGCGCGCCCTGACGCTGCCGGTTTCCTCGGCATGGCGTTCGATCAGGTCCTTCAGCTCGGTCAGCCAGTGCAGTTCGGTGACCGGGCAGGTCACCACGGATTCGCGGTTGATCAGCTTGTCGGTCGCGCCTTCGGGATCATAGAGGAAAGCCATGCCGCCGGTCATGCCCGCGGCAAAGTTCGCGCCGACCGGCCCGAGGATCGCGGCCACGCCGCCGGTCATGTATTCGCAGCCATTGCTGCCGCAGCCCTCGATCACGACCTTGGCGCCCGAGTTGCGCACGGCAAAGCGTTCACCGGCGCGGCCGGCGGCAAAGAGATAGCCCGCGGTCGCCCCGTAAAGGACGGTGTTGCCGATGATCGTGTTCTCCGCCGCCTCCAGCGGGCTGACCATGGGCGGGCGCACCACGATGGTCGCGCCCGACAGGCCCTTGCCGACATAGTCGTTGGCATCGCCCGACACCTCTATTTTCAGCCCCGGCGCGGCGAAGGCGCCAAGGCTTTGGCCGGCAGAGCCCGTCAGCTTGACGGTCAGGTGATCGGGTTGCAGCGCGTTGCGCATGCCGAAGTTGCGGACGATATGGCTGCTGACGCGGGTGCCCACGGTGCGGTGCGTGTTTTGCACCGCATAGTGAAGCTGCATCTTCTCGCCATCGTTGAGGAACCGCGCGGCGTCGCGCACGATTTCCGCGTCCAGCGTATCGGGCACCTCGTTGCGCGGCTTGTTGCGGTCGTAGGTGATGTGCTGCGCTCCATCCACGGTGATCAGCATCGGGTTGAGGTCGAGATCATCCAGATGCGCCGACCCACGGCTGACCTGGGTCAGCAGGTCGGCACGCCCGATCACGTCATCGAGGCTGCGGGCGCCGATGCTGGCCAGTATCTCGCGCACTTCCTGCGCGTAGAAGGTGATCAGGTTCACCACCTTGTCGGCATTGCCGGTGAACTTTTCACGCAGAGATTCGTCCTGGGTACACACGCCCACGGGGCAGGTGTTGGACTGGCACTGACGCACCATGATGCAGCCCATCGCAATGAGGGCGGCGGTGCCGATGCCGTATTCCTCGGCCCCCATCATCGCGGCCATGACGATGTCGCGCCCGGTGCGCAGGCCGCCATCGGTCCGCAGGGTGATGCGGTCGCGCAGGTTGTTCATCGACAGAACTTGGTGCGCCTCGGTCAGGCCCATTTCCCAGGGCAGGCCGGCATATTTGATCGACGTGGCGGGCGACGCGCCCGTGCCGCCATTGTGACCCGAAATCAGGATCACGTCGGCCTTGGCCTTGGCGACACCGGCGGCGATGGTGCCGACGCCGGATTGCGACACCAGCTTGACGCAGACCTTCACCATCGGGTTGATCTGCTTCAGGTCATAGATCAGCTGCGCCAGATCCTCGATCGAGTAGATGTCGTGGTGCGGCGGCGGTGAAATAAGCGTCACGCCCTCGGTCGAGTGGCGCAGGCGCGCGATCAGCTTGGTCACCTTCATGCCCGGAAGCTGCCCGCCCTCGCCGGGCTTGGCGCCCTGGGCCACCTTTATTTCAAGCTCTTCGCACTGGTTGAGGTATTCCGCCGTCACGCCGAAGCGGCCCGAGGCGACCTGCTTGATCTTGGCTGACGGATTGTCGCCGTTGGGTTCGGGCACGAAATGCGCCGGATCCTCGCCGCCCTCGCCACTGTCGGAGCGCGCGCCGATGCGGTTCATGGCGACGTTGAGGGTCTTGTGCGCCTCGGGGGAAAGCGCCCCCAGCGACATGCCCGGCGTCACGAACCGCTTGCGGATCGCGGTGACGCTTTCCACCTCTTCCAGCGGCACGGCGTTGCCCATGGGCTTGATCGCCATCAGGTCGCGCAGGTGAATCGGCGGGTTGGCCTGCATCGCCTGGCTGTAGCGTTTCCACAGCTCGAAGCTGGCCTTGTTGCAGGCCATCTGCATCATGTGCATCGTCTGCGCGCCCCAGGCGTGGGTCTCGCCCGATTTGCGCGACTTGTAGAAACCGCCGATGGGCAGCACGTTCTTGCCGCCGCGGAAGGCGGTGGCGTGGATTTCCTCCAGCTTGGCCTGGATACCGCTGATCCCGATGCCGGAAATACGGCTGGTGAGGCCCGGGAAATACTCGGCACACATGGCGCGGCTCAGGCCCACGGCCTCGAAATTCAGGCCGCCGCGATAGGACGAGATGACGCTGATGCCCATCTTCGACATGATCTTCAGCAGGCCCTGGTCGATGGCGAGGCGATAGCGCGCCACGGCCTCGGTCAGCGAGCAGTCCAGCAGTCCGCGCTCGATCCGGTCGGCCAGGCTGTCCTCGGCGAGATAGGCGTTGACCACGGTGGCGCCCGCGCCAATCAGGACGGCAAAGTAATGCGGGTCGATGCATTCCGCCGAACGGACATTCAGGCTGGTAAAGGTCCGCAGACCCTTGCGGGTGAGGTGGCTGTGCACGGCGCTGGTCGCCAGGATCATCGGCATGGCGATGCGCGTCTCGGAAACGCCCTGGTCGGTCAGCACGATGTGCCCGGCACCCGAGCGCACGGCATCCTCGGCCTCGGCCCGGATGCGTTCCAGCCCGGCCTTGAGCGCGCCTTTGCCGGCCTCGAAGGTGCAGTCGATCTCGCACAGGTCGGCATTCAGGCAGCCCAGCATGGCCTGCCATTGCGCGTTGCCGACAAAGGGGCTTTCCAGCACCATGATCTCGGTCTGGGCGCTGGATTCATCCAGCACGTTCTTGAGGTTGCCGAACCGGGTCTTCAGGCTCATGACGCGGAATTCGCGCAGGCTGTCGATCGGCGGGTTGGTCACCTGGCTGAAGTTCTGGCGGAAATAGTGACTGAGCGGGCGGTATTTCTTGGACAGGACCGCGCTGGGCGTGTCGTCGCCCATGCTGGCCACGACCTCCTTGCCGTCCTCGGCCATGGGGGCGAGAACCTGTTCCAGCTCTTCCACGGAATAGCCCGCGGCGATCTGGCGGCGGCGCAGGTCGGTGCCTGAACATGTCGCCGTCTCGGTCACGCCGGCCAGTTGCTCGTCGAGGTCGGTGATCTTGCCCACCCATTCGTCGAAGGGCAGGGCGCGCGCCAGTTTGTCCTTGATCTCGGTGTCGTGGTAAAGCAGCCCCTTCTGCGTGTCGACGGCCAGCATCTGGCCCGGGCCCAGCGCGCCTTTTTCACGCACCGTCGCCTCGTCGATCGGGACCATTCCGGCCTCGGACCCTGCGATGACGAGGCCGTCACCCGTCACGACATAGCGCATCGGGCGCAACCCGTTCCGGTCGAGCCCGGCACAGACCCAGCGGCCATCGGTCATTGCCAGCGCGGCGGGGCCATCCCACGGCTCCATCACCGAGTTGCAGTAGGAATACATGTCGCGCCACGCAACGGGCAGTTCCTCGGCCTGCTTCGACCAGCTTTCTGGCACCAGCATGGTTTTCGCCATGGGCGCCGAGCGCCCGGCGCGCACCAGAACCTCGAAAACAGAGTCTAACGCGGCGGAATCCGACGATCCTTGCGCGATGATCGGCTTGATGTCCTCGGCCATCTCGCCAAAGGATTGCGAGGCCATGCGGATCTCGTGGCTTTTCATCCAGTTGGTGTTGCCCTTCAGCGTGTTGATCTCGCCGTTATGGGCGAGCATGCGGAAGGGTTGCGCCAGCCACCATTGCGGGAAGGTGTTGGTGGAATAGCGCTGGTGATAGATGGCGAAGTTCGACTTGAACCGCTCATCCTTGAGATCGGGATAGAATTCCGCGACCTGCTCCGCCAGCATCATGCCCTTGTAGATGATGCTGCGGCAGCTGAGCGACGCGATATAGAGCTGGCCAACGCCCGCGGCGGCGGCGGCTTTCTCGATCCGGCGGCGGATGACGTAAAGCTCGCGCTCGAAATCCTCTTCGTCGATGCCCTTGGCGTTGGAAATCAGGATCTGCTCGATCTCGGGGCGGGTGGCGTTGGCCTTTTCGCCCAGCACGCTGATGTCCACCGGCACGTGGCGCCAGCCATAAATGTAATGGCCCATGCGCAGCACTTCGGTTTCCACGATGGTCCGGCAGGTTTCCTGCGCGCCGAAATCCGTGCGCGGCAGAAACACCTGTCCCACCGCCAGCAACTGGTTCTCTCGCGGCTCGTGGCCGGTGCGCTGCACCTGATCATAGAAGAACGGCACGGGGATCTGGATGTGAATGCCCGCGCCATCGCCGGTCTTGCCGTCGGCATCCACGGCACCGCGGTGCCAGATCGCCTTCAGCGCGTCGATCCCGGACTCGACCACCTTGCGGCTGGCCTTGCCATTGACGGACACCACCAGGCCGACGCCGCAGGACGAATGTTCTTCTTCCTGCGAATACATGCCGTTCTCGGCCATCCACTTGCGCTTTTCCTCTTCGCGCGAGGCCCATTTTGCATCGAATTTCGTCATCACAATACCCTTTCAGTGGGTGCGGGCATGGCCCGGAAAACAGTCTCTAAGCTGTCGAAATACGCTTATTCCGCCGCCACCGCCGTTGCACCGGCGTCCATCTCCTGCAAGATCGCCTCAGCCGCGTCGCGCCCGTCGCGGATGGCCCAGACCACCAGTGACGCGCCGCGCACGATGTCGCCCACGGCATAGACGCCGGGCAGGGACGTCTTGCCGGTGGTGAACTCGGCGCGGATCGTGCCCCAGCGGGTCACGGTCAGCTCGTCCTGACCCCAGAGCGTCGGCAGCTCCTCGGCCTCGAAGCCCAGCGCCTTGATCACCAGATCGGCGGGCTCGTCGTAATCGGCGCCTTCGATCTCTTCGGGGCTTTGCCGGCCCGTCGCGTCGGGTGAGCCAAGGCGCATCTGCTGCACCTTGACCGACGTGACCGGGTCGCCGTGGAACGCCTTGGGGGCGGAAAGCCACTCGAATTCCACACCTTCTTCCTCGGCGTTCATCACCTCGCGCTGCGAGCCCGGCATGTTGGCCCTGTCGCGGCGATAGAGACACTTCACGGACGTGGCGCCCTGCCGGATCGCGGTGCGCACACAGTCCATCGCGGTGTCGCCGCCGCCGATCACGATGACGCGCTTGCCCTCGGCATTCAGCTCGCCGCTTTCGAACTCGGGCACATCGTCGCCAAAACTCTTGCGGTTCGACGCGGTGAGATAGTCGATGGCGCGCACGATGCCGGCGGCACCGGCGCCGGGGCCGGGCAGTTCGCGGCTTTTATAAACGCCCGTGGCGATCAGAACAGCGGTGTGTTTCTGGCGGATCTCATCAAAGGTGATGTCGGTGCCCACGTCACAGTTCAGCACGAACTCGACGCCGCCTTTTTCCAACTGGTCGTTGCGGCGCATGACAACGTGCTTTTCCAGCTTGAAGCCGGGGATACCGTAGGTCATCAGCCCGCCCGCGCGGTCGTAGCGGTCATAGACCGTGACCTGCACGCCGGCATTGCGCAGCACGTCGGCGGCGGCCAGCCCGCCGGGGCCCGCGCCGATGATGCCGACGCTTTCCTCGCGCTCCTGGAGGGGCGCGATGGGCTGCACCCAGCCTTCTTCCCAGGCGGTGTCGGTGATGTATTTCTCGACCGCGCCGATGGTGACGGTGCCGTGGCCCGATTTCTCGATCACGCAGTTGCCTTCGCACAGGCGGTCCTGGGGGCAGATTCGGCCACAGATCTCGGGGAAGGTGTTGGTCGCCTGGCTGACCTCGTAGGCCTCCTGCAACCGCCCCTCGGCGGTCAGGCGCAGCCAGTCGGGGATGTTGTTGTGCAACGGGCAATGGTTCTGGCAATAGGGCACGCCGCACTGGCTGCACCGGCCGGACTGCTCCTTGGCCTTTTCGTCGGCGTATTCCGCATAGATCTCGTTGAAATCTTCCCGGCGCGCATCAGAGGTGCGCTTGGTGGGCATGTCCCGCTCGACGGACACGAATTTCAGCATCGGTGTTTTTGCCACGATTCTCTCCAAAGATCGCCTCGGTCTACATGGTCTAGTGCAAGGTCGTGATAAAATAAAGTCAGCACAGTTGACCTATATTCCATTATTTTTATCTTTAAGGGCGGGTCACGTCAAGTTTGATCAAAAAACTAGGTCCGATCCGGTTATAAATGTACGCTTCCCTCGGACTCCGATTGCGGTATAGCTAGGAAAAAAAGACACGAGCAGGGTCGGGCAGATGCCGCTTTTCCATCTCATCCTCGTCGCCGTGATCCAGGGGATAACCGAGTTTCTGCCGGTCTCCTCTTCGGGTCACCTGATATTGTTGCCGGGCCTGACCGGACTGGACGACCAGGGACAGGCGATCGACGTGGCGGTGCATGTCGGCACGCTGTTCGCCGTGATCCTGTATTTCTGGTCCGACGTGAAACTGGCGCTGTCGGGACTGCCCCGCGCCGTCACGGGGCGGATCGACACGGAAGGGTCCAAGCTGGCCTTCCTGCTGATCGTGTCGTCGATCCCCGTGGTGGCCTTTGGCGTGCTCTTGAAGATGACGGGGCTGGACGACGACATGCGCTCGATCGCCGTGATCGGCTGGACGATGCTGGTCTTCGGCATCGTGCTCTACTGGTCCGACCAGGCCGGCGAGGCGACGCGCGAGACGCGCGACTGGACGTTGCGCGATGCCATGGTGATGGGCGTCTGGCAGGCCATCGCGCTGATCCCCGGTACCTCGCGGTCGGGGATCACGATCACCGGCGCGCGGTTCATGGGCTACGGGCGGTCCGACGCGGCGCGGCTGTCGATGCTGATGTCGATCCCCGTGATCATCGAAAGCGGCACGTTGCTTGGCGCAGAGGCAGTCTACACCGCCAATGTCGGGCTGATCCGGGACAGCGCCATCGCCGCCGCGTTCGCCTTTGTCTCGGCGCTTCTGGCGCTGACCCTGATGATGCGGCTCTTGCGCAGCGTGTCGTTCACGCCTTACGTGATCTACCGGATCATCCTTGGCGTCGTGCTGCTGATCGTGGCCTATTCGTAATCCGGCACGGCGCTATAGCGCTCGGGGATGAACAGCGCATAGGTCAGGAAACCCCAGTAATCGTCCCAGGCGGGATCGGTCACGCTGACCGTGACGGTGGAAAAGTGCCGCCCCGTCACCGTGTTGATCCCGAAGTAAAGCGCCGTGCCGCGCCACTTCTCGGCCATCGCGGGCGAGGCGCACCACAGGTGCAAGGTGTCGCCCAGCGGCAGATCCAGCGACATGAGCACATGCCCCTTGCGCGCCATGGCTTTCTCGATCGCGCGAACATGGCCGCCGAATCCGTGGCGGAAGGCGCGCCACTGATCCGCCGTTGGCCCGGAGTCAGGGTCTACCTCACCCGGAAACAGGTCCATCACATCCTTGCGCGGATCGCCCGCGAAGTCGGCCAGCCCCTGCTGTTCCAGCACCAGCGGCATCTCGAAGATGTACTTGTCCTCGAGTCCCAGCAGATACCCCTGCGCGTCGAGCAGGCTGATGATCCCGCGCAGCGTGCGTTCGGGCGCCGGGGCGTCTTCGAGGCCGTAAAAGCCGATGGTTTCCAGCGTCGTGGGCGGCGTTTCGATCAGCGTGCGGGCGGTGGACATGACCTGCGGGTCATTGCCCGAGACGTCCCGTGCAAAATCCAGGAACAATTGCGCCTGCTGTTCCGGGATCGGTTGCGCCGCGGTCGCGAGCGCCGAGGAAACAAGCAGGAGCGCCGCCCATATCGCGCGGCGGATCATCCCTGGCGCAGGTTGCGCGCCGATTCCTTGATGTCCGAATACTGGCCGGAGGGGCGGAACCGCCACAGGTAATCGGACAGCACCGCCTCCATCGCCGTGGGATGGATACCCAGCGCATCGAGGCCCTTTGCGCCCTCCGACACCACGTTGTCACGCTTCAGGCTGTCGACCTGGTCGCGCGTGATCTGTGCCGGGATCAGGCCACCGCTGAGAAATTCCACGCCGTCCATCACGATGCCCAGGGGCCGCGCAAGGGCGAAGGGGATGTTCACAATCAGGCGACGGCGGCGAATGACACCCAGCATCTGCTGCATCAACTCGCGGAACGTGTGCACATCCGGCCCGCCCAGTTCATAGATGCCGGGCGCGGCGTCGCCGGTGGCGCCCATCACCGCGGCCTCGGCCACGTTGTCGACATAGACCGGCTGAAACTTCGTGCCGCCACCGACCACGGGCAGAAGGGGCGCAAACCGCGTCATGCCGGCGAAGCGGTTAAAGAAGTTGTCCTCGGCTCCGAAGATGACCGAGGGGCGCAGGATCACGGCCTCGGGCATATGCTCCAGCACGGCCTCTTCGCCCTTGGCCTTGGACTGACCGTAAAGGCTGGGCCCGTCAGCGTCGGCGCCGATGGCCGAGATCTGGACCATGCGGCCAACGCCCATTTCCGACGCCATCTTCGCCACGCGGCGCGCGCCCTCGACCTGGATGGCGTCAAAGTTGTTCTTGCCCCGCCGGTCGAACGTGCCGACGCAGTTGATCACCGCGTCCGCGCCGCGCATCACCGAGCGCACGCTATCATCGTCGCGAAGGTTGCAGGCGACCGGCGCGACCTGTCCCACCACGCCATAGGGCTTGACGAAGATCGCCTCGTGCGGGCGGCGCACCGCGACCCGCACGCGCCAGCCCTTCTGTGCCATCCGCCGCGCGATGTACCGCCCCACAAACCCCGATCCGCCGTAAATGGTGACAAGCCTGGACATCATGGTGCTCCCGTCTGCGCCTTTGGGTTCCATTCTACTAGACGTGATGGTGGAAATCGACAAGGCGAATTGACCAATGCGAATTATCCGCACGAATCCACGTTGACACGCCCCGGCCAGATGTCTAAATGCGCCTCCACGACACCTGCCCAGGTGGCGGAATTGGTAGACGCGCTAGCTTCAGGTGCTAGTGTCCGTATGGACGTGGAGGTTCGAGTCCTCTCCTGGGCACCAAGAATCCCCCGAAAGATACTGTTAAGATAATCCTGTCCGGCGGGGTTTCTTTCTCTATCCCGCCAATTCGACACCCTTTCACGATCGCTGACAGATCGTGCCAAGCGCGCTGGCCGACATGTTGCGCGCGCTTCCGAAGGCCATACGTGAGCACGAGGTCGCCCAGTGTCCGGCGCTCTCCATACCATCGTTGTCGTCCAGGCATTGCCGCGACACTGATCCGCTCACGGACGATCGCGGACAGCGGCATCCCGCTGAAATCCGCCCTCGTCCGAATTTCGACGTGGCACTCGATGACCAACCCATTAGCCAGAGCGAAAATGGAGCGAGTCGAGTCGCTACCTGATAAGAGCAGGAGCAGAGCAATACCGTGTCTTCCCGTCACGCCAAGGACCGGCGCGCAGGCGCGCCGGCAATCATCAAACCATTCCAGATTCGCGGTCGGTTCCTGACCGCGCTTGCCATCCGGCTCGAAGGTACGCCGCCTGACGACGCCTTTTACCAGGCACTGGACGAACAGTTGCAGCAGACGCCGCAGTTCTTTTCCGAGGCTCCGGTGGTGCTCGATTTCTCCAAGGCCCCCGGCATCGCCACGACCGAAAAGATACGCGATCTCACGAAGGCGCTGCGCGAACGCAACCTGCTGGTTTTCGGTGTGCAGAACGCGGGCCCCGTGGATCAACCGGCCCTGCAGGCCATGGGGCTCATTCCGATCGTCGCCGCCGGACGGGATGCACCGGGTCCGAACGATGGCGCTCGCCGCAAGCGTGGGATCGAGAAGTTGCTGCCGCCTGACAACAAGATCGTCACCGCCCCGGTCCGGTCGGGTCAGACCGTGCTGGCTGACCGTGGCGACCTGACCGTTGTCGGCTCGGTGGCGTCAGGTGCGGAACTGGTCGCCAGCGGCAATATTCATGTTTACGGCACCTTGCGGGGCCGGGCCATGGCAGGCGCGCATGGCGACGCGAAAGCGCGCATCTTCTGTCGGAAACTCGACGCTGAACTGGTGGCTATCGCCGGTCTCTACCAGACCAGCGAGACGCTCGCCCCTGAGGCACGCGGCCGTTGCGCTCAAATTTTCCTCGAAGACGAGAAACTATGCATGGAGGCGATCACATGACGGAGCAACTGAAGGAGGATCCGCCCCTCGGCCGGGTCGTCGTAATCACGTCGGGCAAGGGCGGCGTCGGCAAGACGACCTCGGCTGCGGCCATCTCGGCCGGACTGGCCAAGATGGGTTACAAGACCGTGGTGATCGACTTCGACGTCGGCCTTCGTAACCTCGACATGACCATGGGCTGCGAACGCCGCGTGGTGTTCGACTTCATCAACGTCATCCAGGGTGATGCGCGGCTCAAGCAGGCGCTGATCCGTGACAAGCGGTTGGAAAACCTCTCCATCCTGCCCACCTCGCAGACGCGCGACAAGGACGCCCTGACGAAGGAGGGGGTCGAGACAGTGCTGAACGAACTGAAGCAGGAGTTCGACTACATCATCTGCGACAGTCCTGCCGGAATCGAACGCGGCGCGCAGCTCGCGATGTATTTCGCCGACGAGGCCGTGGTCGTGACCAATCCCGAGGTCTCTTCCGTGCGGGACAGTGATCGCGTACTTGGTCTGCTGAGCAGCCAGACGCAGCGCGCGGAAACCGAAGGCTCCGAACCCGTCAAGGCGCAGGTCCTGCTGACACGCCACGACCGGACGCGGATAGAGAACGGCGAGATGATGACGGTCGAGGACGTGCTGGAAATCCTGGCAGTGCCCTTGCTGGGCATCATTCCCGAAAGTCAGGCGGTTCTGCGCGCGTCGAATATCGGCACGCCCGTCATACTGGACGAACCTTCTGCCGCGTCCCGATCCTACGAGGACGCGGTTGCGCGGTTAACCGGCCAGGAGGTGGAAATGCGGATCGCGGGCGAGCGTCGCCCGGGTCTCTTTCACCGGCTGTTTGGACGGTCGGCATGAACCTGTTCGGCCTCAATCTCGGATCGCGCCGCGCGAAATCGGCACAGACGGCCAAGGATCGCCTTCAGATCCTGCTTGCGCATGAACGCAGCCGTGGCTCCGGCACACCGGACTACCTGCCGGACCTTCAGCGGGACATCGTGCAGGCGGTCCGGAAATACGTCGATATCGAGATCGAAGATGTCGACATCCGGATGGACCGGAGCAGGGACATCTCGAGCCTCGAGATCAATGTCGAGATCCCCGCTGACAAAAAGCCCGGATCGGACCCGAAAGCCTGACGGCACGGCTCCCTCCGGGCCTTGCACGCCCGGTGCCCGGGCGCCGGTCATGCGCCAAAGATCAGGCGGGAACGCTTGCAGGAACAGCCCGTGGCGAATGAGCGTTGTGTGTCGGTGTCGCTTCAGACCTTGTCGCGGGGCCTCTCGGGTTACAGCGCCCCGCACGGACTGGCGAAGGCGTCTTGACCGCGGGGAGTTCGGGAAGATGCACCGGCCGCGAGCAGTCTGTCCCGACTTGTTATCCTGCAGTTCAGGCGGCATAATACCGTTCCAAGCCATTCTGGACTCTACGCTGGCCCCGTCTGTCGCGTGCCGGATAGCCAAATCCCGACATTTTCCACGCGGAGCCTGAGCCGAATGGGCTATAATCACGACTTTTCCGGTCATACAGACAAGCTGCACTGTATCCGGCCCGTTCAATGGCGCCAGTTCGACAACGCGCTGGTCGCTCATTGGGAAGCCAGTGGCGACCGTGGTGCCACGGGGCAGTATGTCTCGGCCAACCCACGGCTGAGCATCTTCTTCGACGACATGAGTTCGATCTCGGCTACGACAGCCAGCGGGAGCGGACGATTGGCCCGCGCCATCTTCGTGCCGGCGGGCATGGAGCTTCGCACCCGTTTTTCCAAACCGCTCAGGTTCGCCCATGTTGATATTCACATCGACTACGCCTGGGCGATCCAGTTCCTGTCCAGCGCGATCCCCCGCTCCAGCGCAATCGAGGTGTTGGAAAATCCGGTCGAGCGCGACGACGTCACGGATATCGAGCCGCTGGCGCGTTTGTTGGTTCAGGAAATAGAAAACCCGACCCGCCATGGGCTTTTCGTCGAGAACCTGGTGAATTGCCTGATCACGGCACTGCTGGACTTGGACCAGCAAAGCACGAAAACCGGCAACGCCCGACTGACCGCGGCGCAGATGCGCCGTGTTGCGCGGCGCATCGAACAAGCGCGCGGTCACAGGCTCAGCATCGCGCAGATGGCCGAAAGCGTGAACCTGTCGGAAAGCTGGTTCTCGCTGGTATTCAAGAACACGACCGGCATGTCGCCACACCAGTGGCAGCTGAACAAGCGGCTTGAACAGGCGCGGGCCCTTCTGACCGATACCGATCTCAGCGTGGCGGACATCGCGGACCGGCTGGGTTTTTCCGACCAGGCCCACCTGACCCGGGCATTCCGCCAGCTTGTCGGCAGAACTCCCGGAAGCTGGCGGCGGGATCGACGGGGCGCCGACCTTTGGAGCAGGCCCCGGCAGACGGACTGACCCTGCCGCCCGTGGGCACGAGTGGTCACCAACTGCGGCGCAGGGCAGCCGTGATTGTCCGGCCCTGGTTGTAGAAATCCGCCGTCCCTCGTCCCACGACATACTGCTCGTCGAAGATATTGCTGAGATTGACCTGCAGTTCCGTGTTCTCCGCCAACTCGTATGAGAAGGACGCATCGAACAGGAACTGGTCGGGACTTTTGCCATTGTTGTTGTAGGCATTGTAATAATAGCTGCCGACATAGCGCGCACCAAGACCCACGGACATGTCCCCCAGCGATCCGGTCGTCGGCACGTCGTAGGTCAGCCACAGCGAGGCCATATGCTCGGGCACCGACGCGAACTGGTTGCCATCCACCGTCACGCCACGGACATTGCCGCGCACGAACTCGGAATCCTGATAACTGTAGCCGCCGGAAAGGGTCAGCCCTTGGGTCAGTTCGGCGCGCGCTTCCAGTTCCAGGCCGCGAACGCGGGATTCACCGATGGTCTGACGCTCGATCACGCCGCTGGGCAGCACAACCGGCACCACGACGTTCTTCTTGGTCAGATCGTAAAGGGACGCTGTGAACAGGGCGTTTATGTTCTGCGGTTGGTACTTGAGCCCGATCTCGTACTGTTCGCCGCGCTCGGGATCGGTGCCGATGGAGGGCGGCGCGACCGACTGGACATAGCTGGCATAGGTCGACATCTGGTCCGTGATCTTGTAGGTCAGCGCCCCCCGCCACGAGGTTTCGGAAAAATCGGCGCTTGTCGTCGTCGCCGTCAGGCGGTCGGTGTTGGTAATGTCCAGCCAGTCGTGACGCACGCCCGCTGTCACGATGAATTGGTCCGCGAAGGAGAAGTTCTGTTGAACGAAGACCGATTGCGTTGAAAAATCGTTCTCCTGCACGCTGTAGGGCGTGACCCCGGTCGGCGCACCGGAATAGACCGGGTTGTTGACGTCGATCGGCGTGTAGGCCCCGAAGATCGACGCGCTGGTGGTCGACGCATCACGAAACTCCAGCCCGGCCAGCGTGCTGCTGTCAACGCTGCCGAAACTGGTGTCGTACTGCAAAATCACGTTGCCAATCACCTCTTCCGCGGTGCTGTCCGTACCGAAATAGAAACGGTCCACCATCGTTCCGACACGGGCCGCGTTGTCGGAGATGTAGACATAGGCGAAGTCGTCAGTGAGGTCGCTGTAGCGCAGGTTCGCGTTCAGCCGCAGACCGTTGCGGAAATCGTGCTGGAACCCGGCCGACACCGTCAGTCGCTCGACATCGTGATAATTGAAACCGGGCTCGCCGAAGAACTGGCTGCGGTCGTATTCCCGGTCTATCGGGTAACCGCCGCTGTTCGGTGTGGTGTCGCGATCTAGATAATCCAGCGTGAAGGTCAGCTTGGTATCCTCGCTGGGCGACCATGCGAAAGATCCGAGCAGGAACGTCTCGTCGTCCCGCGAGAAATCATAGTCCAGCTCCGAGTCCTGCACCTTCCCCACGAAACGGTAGGCAAGCGTCCGATCCTCGTTCAGGACATCGCCGAAGTCGAAGCCCAACTCGGTGTGATTGTTGGTGCCGTAAGAGCCGTAGACCTCGCCGAACCGTTCGAATTTCGGCGTCTTGGTCACGAAATTGAGGGTGCCGCCGGGATCGGACGTGCCGAACAAGGTGGAGTTGCCGCCCTTCATCACCTCGACCCGTTCGAACGCATATGGTTCCTCGCGCACGCCGCGCATCGTTCCCAGTGTCAGTCCGTCGCGATAGGTGGAGGCCTGGAAACCGCGCACGAGGTAGTAGTCGTTGCGATCGTCGGTCCCGTAATAATCGGTGACGATGCCGGGGGTATATTCCAGCAGGTCTTCCACCTTGTCGACGTTGCGTTCTTCGAATTCCTTCTGCGTGATGACCGACACCGACGCGGGCGTGTCAAGAACGCTGGTCGCGACCTTGCCGCCGGTCCAAAGCTCCTTGGCGATGGTCGAATTGGCGTCGTCATCCGCCTCGGCGCCGGCATCGACGAAGATCGTTCCAAGCCGGTAGGGTTCGCCGCCAGTGCCGTCCTCCGCCGTGGCTGCCAGCGGGAACGCCACCAGCGCCGTGCAGCCGAGGAGTGCCGCGGTCGCGCGGGCCGGGCCGGGATAAGACGTTCGGTGTTTTCTCAAGAGTGCCCCCATGACGTGCTTCCATTCTTCTGTCATTTCTTGCGTGCTGGCGTGCTGGCGTGCTGTGCACCGCGACGTTGCGATGGCGCTGCCGGCACCCGAGGACGTGCCCGGATTCCCGCTGGCTGTTCTTTGCCAAACCCCTGCCCGGATGCATTCGGCCGGGTCAGGCGTCGACGGCACATAGCGCAGGATCGCGCGGAGATGTATTGTATTTTCCGATTGTTTTTGTCAGATTCTCTGTAAAATTGACAGAATTTGTCGGATTTGCGGCTTCGGACCACATGCGCTGCTTGACGGCACGAAACGGAAACGACTAGCCGAAGGCAGTCCTTGTCCCCAGACCGCAGCGACCGGAGGCTCAGGAATCCAATGTTCAGACGTATGAAAATCAGTGTCATGGTGCTTGCCCTTTGGCTTGCCGCAGCCCTGGTGCCGCCCGCGGCCGCGCAGGAGTTTCCGGTCACGATCGACCATGCCTTCGGCACGACGACCGTGCCGTCGCGGCCCGAGCGTGTTGTAACCGTCGCCTGGGCCAATCACGAAGTGCCCCTGGCATTGGGGATCGTTCCGGTCGGGTTCGCCCGGGCGAATTTCGGGGACGATGACGGTGACGGGGTTCTGCCCTGGGTCGCCGAACGACTGGCGGAGCTGGGCGCCCAAACGCCTGTGTTGTTCGACGAAGGGGACGGTATCGACTTCGAGGCGGTGGCCGCCACCCATCCCGACATCATCCTTGCAGCCTATTCCGGCCTGTCGCAATCCGAGTACGAAATCCTGAGCAGGATTGCCCCGACCGTCGCCTACACGGACGGACCCTGGTCGACCGGCTGGCGTGAGATGATCCGCCTGAATGCCGCCGGACTTGGCCTGGCGACCGAAGGAGACGCACTCGTCGCCGATCTCGAGGCGCGCATCGCCGAAGTGTCCGCACGCCACCCCGAAATCGCCGGGAAGAGCGCGATGTTCGTCACGCATCTCGATGTCCGGGACCTGAGCGTGATCCGCTTCTATTCCGCGAACGATCCGCGTGTCCGCTTCCTCGAAGACCTCGGTCTGACCTCACCGCAGGCGGTCTTGGACGCCACCGAACCGGGGCGCTATGCGGGAGAGATAAGCGCCGAGAAGATCGACATGTTCGATGACGTCGATATCGTTGTCACCTACGGCGGCGAAACCCTGATGGAGCGGGTCTCGGAAAACCCGCTGACCTCGCGGATGAAGACGATCAAGACCGGGTCGGTCGTGCTGTTGGGCAACGATCCGGTGGGCACGGCCGCCAACCCCACGCCCCTGTCGATTCCCTTCGTGCTGGAGGATTACGTCGCACGGCTGGCAGACGCGGCGCGCAAGGCGGAATGACCGACGCAGTCCCCACAGAGGCGACCTTTGCAGCCTTGCGACGCACCCGGAGCAACCGGCTCGCGTGGCTGATCGTCGTTCTGGCGGTGCTTGGCCTGGCCTGCCTGGTGTCGGTCAGCCTGGGCACGCGCGCGGTTGGATGGGGCGATATCCTGGCAGGCGTCACAGGCTCCACCGAAACGATTGCGCAGGCGGTCGTGGCCGTTCGAGTGCCCCGCACGATACTCGCGGTCCTCGCCGGGGCCGCGCTTGGGCTGGCCGGAGCCGTCATGCAAGGTGTGACCCGCAACCCGCTGGCCGATCCCGGCATACTGGGCGTCAATGCGGGTGCGGCGATGGCCGTGGTGATCGGCATCGCGTGGTTCGGGATGCAGACGCTCGACGCGTTTCTCTGGACCGCGATCCTGGGGGCCGGATTGGCCGCCTGTTTCGTCTACGCCATCGGGTCGCTCGGGCGAGGCGGTGCGACACCGCTGAAGCTGGCTTTGGCCGGTGCGGCGACGGCCATCGCGACATCCTCTTTCACGATCGCGATCATCCTGCCGCGCAACGATATCGCCGGGGGTGTACGGTCCTGGCAGGTCGGCGGGATCGGCGGCGCCAGTTTCGATGCCATCCTGCCCTGCCTGCCCGTCCTGCTGGCCGGCCTGATCCTGTGCCTGCTGTCCGCCCGCAGCCTGAACCTGCTCGCCCTGGGCGACGACGCGGCGGCCGGACTGGGCGCGAATGTGGTCATGGCGCGGGCAAGCGCGGCGCTGGGGGCTGTGCTGCTTTGCGGGGCGACCACCGCGATCTGCGGTCCGATCGGTTTTGTCGGGCTGGTCGTGCCGCACATATGCCGGCTGCTTGTGGGCGTGGATCACCGCTGGCTCCTGCCGTTCGCAGCCCTGACGGGTGCGATCCTTCTGATCGGCGCGGACGTCATCGGACGCATCGTGGCCCGCCCCTCCGAGATGGATGTGGGCATCGTCACGGCCTTCATCGGTGCGCCGGTCTTCATCTGGATCGTGCGCAAACGGCGGGTTCGCGACCTGTGAGCGATCTTGCGCATAGGGACGCGACCGCGTGGATCGCGGCGCTGCGCCTGTCGCGGCGAAGGGCACGCTTGCAGCTTGTTGCCCTCATGATGGGCATCCTCGTCGCGGGCGTCGGGCTGACGCTGGTCACCGGCCCGACCATGACCCCGCCATCGGACCTTCTGCTCGTGCTGTCCGGGCACGACGTGCCCGGCGCAAGTTTCAGCATCCTGGAACTGCGCCTGCCCCGCACGATGCTGTCGATCCTTGCCGGCATGAGCTTCGGACTTGGCGGGGTGATCTTCCAGACACTGCTGCGCAATCCACTGGCCAGCCCGGACATCATAGGCATCAGCGCCGGCGCCAGCGCGGCGGCCGTGTTCGCCATCGTCGTCCTGGGCTGGAGCGGGCTGGCCGTCTCGGTCGCCGCGGTCGTTGCCGGGATGATGGTGGCCCTGCTGATCTACCTGCTGGCCTGGCGTGACGGAGTGTCGGGCGCACGACTGATCCTGATCGGCATCGGGATCTCTGCCATGCTCGACAGCATGATCGCCTATGTCCTGTCGCGCGCCCCGGCGTGGTCGCTGCAGGACGCCTTGCGCTGGCTGACCGGGAGCGTGAACGGCGCGACCTTGTCCGAAGCGCTGCCCGTCCTTCTGTCGCTGGTCGTGCTGGGAGGCACGCTTCTGGTCCGGCGCGGCAATCTGGAGGTGATGCGCCTTGGCGATGACGCCGCCGCCGCGCTGGGTGTTCCGCTGCGTTTCGAAAAGCTGGTTTTGGTCATGGCCGCCGTCGGGCTGATCGCGGTGGCGACGGCGGTGTCGGGGCCGATAGCCTTTGTCGCCTTCCTTTCGGGGCCGGTTGCCGTGCGAATTGCCGGCACTGGCCGGACGCCCTTGCTGGCCTCCGCCCTTGTGGGTGCCTTGCTTGTCCTGCTGGGCGATTACGCAGGTCAGCACCTGTTATCGGGGCGCTATCCCGTGGGCGTCATCACCGGGGCCCTTGGCGCGCCATACCTCATCTATCTGATCATCAGATCCCACCGCAGCGGAGGCGGCTCATGAGCACACTGCACGTCGCAGCACTGGAGGCCGGATACGGCACGCGAAAGATCCTCACCGGCCTCGACGTCACCGTGCCTCCGGGGGCCATATCCGCGATTGTCGGGGCCAACGCCTGCGGCAAGTCCACGCTTCTGCGGTGTCTCGCGCGGCTGTTGCGGCCAAGCGCCGGGCAGGTCGTGCTCGATGGCCGCTCGGTGCGCGATATCCCGACACGCGAGCTGGCCCGCCGGATGGGCCTCTTGCCACAATCGCCCATCGCCCCGGACGGCATCACCGTGGCGGACCTCGTCAGTCACGGCCGCCATCCGCATCAGGGTATCTTGTCGCGCTGGACAGGTGCCGATGACAAGGCGATCGCCGCCGCGCTGGAGGCGACGCGGACCACCGACATTGCCGAGCGGGAGATCGACCAGTTGTCCGGAGGACAACGCCAGCGGGTCTGGATCGCCATGGCTCTGGCGCAGCAGACGGATATCCTCCTGCTCGACGAACCGACGACCTTTCTGGATATCGCGCACCAGGTCGAAATCCTCGACCTTCTGGTCGATCTGAACCAGGCCCGCGGCACGACCATTGTCATGGTCCTGCACGATCTCAACCTTGCCGCACGCTATGCCGACCACCTGATCGCAATGCGCGGTGGCACTGTGCACGCGGCGGGCACGCCGGACACCGTTCTGACGGAACGCATGGTGCAGGAGGTTTTCGGTGTGGCCTGCCGGGTCATGCCCGATCCCACCTCCGGCCAGCCGATGATGCTTCCTGTGGGCCGCCATCGGGCCAGCCCCGCACCGGAACGTCGAGAGGTCGCATCATGAGTAATACCCTGCACGCGAACGCGCTGTTCCGGGGCACCTTGCCGGACGATATCATTCCGCACGTCTCGGCCCATGCCCGCGAGGCCGACCTTCCCGTGGAAGAGACCGAGGCCGGCCTGCTGGTGAGACCACCTCTGGCATCCGTGTCGCTCGAGGTTGACCGCGCAGGCCTGCAGGTGCGTATCGAGGCCGCGGACGCGACGGCATTGCAGAACATTCGCGATTACCTGCATCACATTCTGGATCACGTCGCACCCGGCCTGACCCAAGGCGCGACCTGGGCAGGCGATATCCAGCGCAACCGCGCGCCGCTCAACTTCTGCACCGCCACGGTTCAAGGTGTCCGGCGCGTCGGGCCGAATTTCCTGCGGGTCACGCTCGACTGCGCCGACACCTTGCGCCTGTCGAAGGAAAGAGGAATGCATTTCGCCCTTCTTCTGCCCTCCGAAGGACGCGCGCCCGTCTGGCCGCGCCTCGACGCCAATGGACGTACAGTGATGCCCGACGGCGAGGATCGTTTGCATCGCGCGGCCTACACCTTTGTGGCGCTCGATCCGGACAGGGGGCGCTTCACGTTCGACGTGTTCGAACATGAGGGCGGGCGTGCGACACGTTGGGCCCGGACGGCGCGTCCCGGCGATATCGTCGGCATCAGCGGCCCCGGCAGCGGTGGATTTCCGAGCGCGCGACATCTTCTGATCGCCGGAGACGAGACGGCCCTTCCGGCGATCCGACGTATCCTCGAGACGTCAGGACCCGACCGGCGAGGTCACGCCATTCTCGAGGTGGGCACGGACGCCGACATCTGCGACCTGCCGCGTCCCGACGGGATCGCCCTGACCTGGTGCGTCCGACAGCGGCAGGAGAGGCTGTGGGATCATCTGTCGCAAGCGCCCTTGCCCCCGGGACCCGACCGTTACGTCTGGGTTGCCGCCGAAAAATCCCTTGTCCGAGATGCGAAAGCAAGGTTTCGACACACGCTCGGGCTTGATGCGGACAAGGGTTATTTCGCGTATTACTGGGAGGCCTGATCCAGTGTTGCAAGGACCAGTTACTAATAGAGATCTCTCCAACAACTTGGACTCGCCAGCGAATTAGGGTCATTCAAACGACGCGACAAGCGTGTCTCATCCTTTGACGACGCACGTACCGTCCCACTGATTCAAGCCAATAGATCGAAAGGCGAAAGTTCTCATTGGTTGGTCCCACAGGATACCGAGACCCTTACGGGTCACTGTCTCGTTTCCTGAGGGAAGTACCAACTTTCAGGCAGGTTCGCTTTTTCGCGATCATGTTGGACTTTATCGAAATCACATTTTTTCTGAATTTCCTGGCTTGGCGCGCGACCGAACTGCTTGCGGTAGGCGGTCGAGAATGCCGCAGAGCTTGAGTGGCCTACTCTCATCCCCGCCTCTGTGACTGATGGTCTTTCACGTCTAAGAATGCTTTGCGCAGTTTGGAGGCGAAGATCGCGATAGTATGCAGGCCCGTGAGAAGCGCGATGACGAGCGAGGCCCCGGCGGAACACCGCCATCGGCTTTGTCAGGTTATTGACGCGCGCCGGCTGCATGCGTGTCCCGAAATCTGAACCGGCAGGCGTGAAACCACGACCCATTTTGCAGGGGCGTGCTAAGATGCGCTCCGTCCTTCTGTCGGAGTACGTCTCATGAAATGTCGCGCCCTTCTGGCCTTCGTGGTTGGTGCCCTGCTGCCGCTTGCGGGTGTCGCCTGTGAACCGCCGGCGGTTTATTACGTCCCATACGAGCCGCGCCCGGGCACGGCAGCGCCGGACGAGATCGCCCGGTACGTCGCCCGGACAAAACCCGTGATCCGCAACGCGTCGCTGGCGCGCGGGGCGCCGGGCGAGTCGTCGCTCTGCGGGGGAATGGGCTATATCAGTGTCGAACTGGCGCTGCCGCCCGGGGCGCCCTTCACGATGGGCCAGATCGGGGCCGAGGTGACGCTGGTCGAGGGCCGGTTCCACGATTTCGTGTTTCCGAAAGGTCCGGTCATGCCCGACGACACGGCCGCCGACACGCTGACCCTCGGCAACGCGTGGTATGACGGACAGCCATCCGAGCAGCAGAGGATCGACGCAGTGTTCAACGCGGTGCTTGTCGCGCCGGACGGCACACGCGGCCCGGCCACGCGGATCGTGGTGAGATCCGTTCCCAAACGGGGCGGGCGGGATCCCGACGTGTCGCGCTGAGGCATCACACGCGAAAACGCCCGCCGAAGGGGCGGGCGCCTGATACTCTCGGCCGGTCTCAGCCGTAGGCCGATTCCTTGCCGAAATGCTTGGTCAGCATGTAATAGATCACCGCGCGGTACTTGTTGCGCTCGGACTTGCCGTAGGTCTCGATGCACTGGTTGATCGCATCCATCAGTTGCGGCCCATCGGACAGACCCAGCTTCTTGATCAGGAAATTGTCCTTGATGGTCTCAAGCTCGTGGTCCTGGCCGGCTGCCACGGTCGCGGCATCAGCGTTGTAAATCGCCGGCCCGCAGCCGATCGTGACCTTGGTCAACAGGTCCATGTCCGGGGTCATCCCGCATTTCGTTTTCAAATCGTCAGCATATCTTGCGATCAATTCGTCACGGCGTCCCATAAAGTCTTCTCCCACCTGTCCCGGCGTCCCACCGGGGCGTGTTTTCAGTTCCGGCGCAAAAGCCACGGGCAGGATAGCCACAGACGAACACCCGACAAAGGGAATTCTCGCCGACATTCCCCGGAACGACCCGGCGCAGCCCCCGATGCGGACGCGCAAAGGGCGCCCTCCGAAGGAGAGCGCCCAGCGCCTGCGTACCGATGCAGGGGTACGATTTACATCGCGGTGTCGAGCGGCACGTCGTCTTCCAGACCTTCCACGCCGGTCTCGTCGAACTCAGGCTGTGCCTTCAGCTCTTCTTCGGTCCACGAGCTCAGCATCATGCCTTCGCCTTCGGGGGCCATCGAGAACTCTTCAAGCGGGATGGCGACGGTGTATTCGCCCAGGCCAAGGAAGCCACCGATGCCGATCACGGCAGCAAGGCTTTCACCCTGGCGCACGATGTAGTCGATCTCGCCGACGTCTTCACCGGCTTGGGTGGTCACGTTCTGGCCAAGGATGTCGCCGACCAGCATGCCGCTAAAGCTGCTGTCCATGCCACCTTCGGTGCTGGTGACCGCGTTGCCGTCGTCGGCACCCGTCTCGGTGTCGGCTTCGGTGTCGGCCGCCATGTTGTCGGACGACTCGGTTTCAGCGTTGGTTTCGGTGTCCGCTGCCATGTTTTCGTCCGACGTCTCGACATCGGCTTCGGTGTCCGTGGCAACATCGCTGTCGGTCATGTCGTCAGCGGCTTCGTCGGTCGATTCTGCAACGTCATCGGCTGCTTCCTCGGTCTCGTCGGCTGCGCCTTCGGCCATGTCCTCGGCACCTTCGGCCGCATCTTCTGCCGTGTTTTCAACGGCCTGTGCCGAATCTTCGGCAGCGTCTTCGACAGCTTCGCCGGTGTTCTCGGCGCTCTGTTCCAGCTGCTCCGACGTGTCCTGGGTTTCCGCTTCAGCCGATTGCTCGGTGGTGAGCGTGCCTTCGGCATCCGTATCGGATTGGGCAATGGCTGCGCCGGTCATCAGGGCAATGGCGGCAACAGAAGTTGTCAGGGTCTTATACATTGGATCTTCCTCCTTTGCGTTATGTCGCCTCAACATCGCCCGGACAAAGATAGTTCCCGGCGGAATCGAAAATGCCGCCCGGCGGGGTGCGGGGCGGCATTTTTCCGCCGAATAAGGCGGGTAGGTCCCTGAAAATTCGGGGTTTCCGCGAAACCCCTTTCGTTTTCAGTAGCGGTAATGTTCCGGCTTATAGGGACCTTCGGGCGAGACGCCGATATAATCGGCCTGCTCTTTCGCCAGTTGGGTCAGCTTCACGCCGATCCGGTCCAGGTGCAGGCGGGCGACCTTTTCATCCAGGTGCTTGGGCAGGATGTAGACCTTGTTCTCGTACTCGCCGCCGTTCTTCCACAGTTCGATCTGCGCCAGAACCTGGTTGGTAAAGCTGGCCGACATCACGAAGGACGGGTGGCCGGTGGCATTGCCGAGGTTCAGCAGGCGGCCCTCGGACAGCAGGATGATGCGGTTGCCCGAGGGCATCTCGATCATGTCCACCTGTTCCTTGATGTTGGTCCACTTGTGGTTCTTCAGGCTGGCGACCTGGATCTCGTTGTCGAAGTGGCCGATATTGCCGACGATCGCCATGTCCTTCATCTCGCGCATGTGCTCGATGCGGATCACGTCCTTGTTGCCGGTGGTGGTCACGAAGATGTCGGCGGTCTTCACCACATCCTCCAGCGTGGTCACCTGGAAGCCGTCCATCGCCGCCTGCAACGCGCAGATCGGGTCGACTTCGGTGACGATCACCCGCGCACCGGCGCCTTTCAGCGAGGCGGCAGAGCCCTTGCCCACGTCGCCATAGCCCATCACGACGGCGACCTTGCCGGCCATCATCGTGTCGGTGGCGCGGCGGATCCCGTCGACGAGCGATTCCTTGCAGCCGTACTTGTTGTCGAATTTCGACTTGGTGACGCTGTCATTCACGTTGATCGCGGGGAAGGGCAGCTGCCCGTCACGCACCAGTTGATAGAGGCGGTTGACCCCGGTGGTGGTTTCCTCGCTGACGCCCTTGATCTGGTCGCGGATCTTGGTGAACCAGCCGGGGGAAGCCTCCATCCGTTTCTTGATCTGGGCCTTGATGACCTCTTCCTCTTCCGAGGTCGGCGTCGGGATCACATCCTCGCCCGCCTCGGCCCGCGCGCCCAGCAGCACGTAAAGCGTGGCGTCGCCGCCATCGTCGAGGATCATGTTCGGCCCGTCCTCGAACAGGAACGACTTGTCCAGGTAATCCCAGTGCTCTGCCAGCGTCTGGCCCTTGATCGCGAAGACCGGCGTGCCGCCCTCGGCAATCGCCGCCGCGGCGTGGTCCTGCGTGGAAAAGATGTTGCACGACGCCCAGCGCACATCGGCGCCCAGTTCCACCAGCGTCTCGATCAGAACGGCGGTCTGGATCGTCATGTGCAGGCTGCCGACGATGCGCGCGCCCTTCAGCGGTTTGTCTGCTCCGTATTCCTCGCGCAGGGCCATCAGGCCCGGCATCTCGGTTTCCGCGATGTCCAGTTCCTTGCGCCCGAAAGCGGCAAGGCTGATATCCTTGACCACGTAGTCTTTTGCCATCTCGACGATCCTTGCATTCCAATGTTGCAAGGCAGATAGCACCCGACCCGCACATGGGCAATCCACAGTCGCGCGGATCGCGCCCCGGTTGACGCCAATTCGACGAAAACCTGATCTAGCTTGCCGATCCGAGGACCGGCGCGCCGGGCTCTTTCTGGTGCCAGTCGGTGCCCGATGCCACGATACAGGTCATGCCGTCGGGCATTGTCATCATCACGGTGAACGTTCCGGTGTTCTGCGACGACCATATCTCGACCAGCGCCTGCGTGTCGTCGTCGGTCTGCAGTCCGGCGGCGGTGGGCTGTTCGTCGTAATGGGCGGCAAGCCGTTCTACCACCGTTTCGCGGTCCGCACATTGCGCGGCGATGGCCGGTGCGCCGATGACGATTGCGCCCGATGCTGCCCAGACCGCTGTCAGTTGCCTGATCATCTCAAGCTCCTTTCACAGGTTTATCAAAGGCAGGCCGCAGCAGACCCGGCACGCCTCGCTTTTTGTCGCGGTCACGTCGATGCGGGGCGGTGCTCGATTGTTCTTATTGCCTCAAAAGCCCGGCATCGTTGGCAGCAGTGATGCGATGCGGTCAACGTGCGGCGCAAATGTGGCATTTGTGTGGCAATGGCCCCGCCAGCGAGGCTTTGCAATTCGGCTGGCCCGGGCCTAAACCATGAAAAAACGTCCTTGTAACGGAGTCCGCCGTGCCACCTCCCCGTGCCTGGCAAAAGATGCTGTCCGGTCGCCGGCTCGACCTGCTGGACCCGACGCCGGTCGATATCGAGATCGAGGATATCGCCCATGGCCTTGCCTTCGTGGCGCGGTGGAACGGGCAGACCGACGGCGATTTCGCCTATTCGGTGGCCGAGCATTCCCTGCTTGTGGAAAGGCTCTATTCACGCCTGATTCCGCGCCCCGAGCCGAAATGGCAGCTGGCCGCGCTCTTGCACGACGCGCCGGAATACGTGATCGGCGACATGATCTCGCCGGTGAAGAACGCGGTCGGCCCGGCCTATGACGAGCTCGACAAGCGGCTGGCGGCAGCGGTGCATCTGCGCTTTGGCCTGCCCGCCGCGATCCCGGCGCCGGTCAAGAAGATGATCAAGAAGGCCGACAAGATCAGCGCCTGGATGGAGGCAACCACCATCGCCGGCTTTTCCGAGGCCGAAGCGACTCGTTTCTTCGGCACGCCCCCGGCAGACATCATCGACGGCCTGCACATCGTGCTGCGCCCGCCGATGGAGGCCCGCGCCGACTATACCGCCCGCCACGCCGAGCTGATGCGCCTGACCGGATGATCCACGTCCGGCAGGCCAATCCGCTCGATGCCCGCCAGATGGCCGAGCTGTTGAACGAGATCGTCGCCAAAGGCGGAACCACGTCACGGACCAATCCCATCACGCCGGAAGAGATCCAAGAGGAAATGCGGCTCTATCCTGGCCAAAACTCGTGGATCCTGGCCGAGGAAGACTCCGCCAGGGTGCTTGGGTTCCAGCATATCGGCCCGCATCCCGACCTGCCGCCCGAGGCTGCCGACATCGCCACTTTCGTCCGTCTGGGCCAGACCGGGCTAGGCATTGGCTCGCAACTCTTCGAGGCGACCAAGCGGCGTGCCAGGCGCATCGGGTACGCGTGGATCAACGCCACGATCCGCGCCGACAACGACAGCGGCCTGACCTATTACCAAAGCAAGGGGTTCGAGGATTACAGGCGCCTGCCCGACACCGTGCTGGCCGACGGCACCACCGTCGACCGCGTGTGTAAACGCTACGACTTATCGCGGTGAGCGTTTGGCCAGGATGCGCTGCAAGGTCCGGCGATGCATGTTCAGCCGCCGCGCGGTTTCGCTGACGTTCCGGTCGCACAACTCGTAAACCCGCTGGATATGCTCCCACCGCACGCGGTCGGCACTCATCGGGTTGTCGGGCGGCGGCGGCATCTCGTCATCCTTGGCCAGAAGGGCGTTGGTGATGTCGGTCGCGTCAGCGGGTTTCGACAGGTAATCGGTCGCGCCGATCTTCACCGCCGCAACGGCGGTTGCAATCGCGCCATAGCCCGTCAGCACCACGACCCGGCTGTCGGGCCGCTTTTCGCGGATGGTTTCGACCACGTCGAGGCCATTGCCATCCTCCAGCCGCAAATCGCACACCGCATAGGCCGGCGGCCGCGCCGTGGCGATGGCTTGTCCTGCCGCCACCGAGCCGGCCATTTCCACCTCGAACCCCCGCTTTTCCATCGCCTTGGCAAGGCGCCGCAGAAAGGGTTCGTCGTCATCGACAAGAAGCAACGTCCTGTCGGCTCCGATCTCGGTCTGTCCGGCTGTCATGCAAGTCTCCTCCCGCTCGCGCCTTAAGGTGTAGCGCCGCCCCCATGATGCGTCAAACTATCGCAGGGTCAACTGGCATCTAAGTAGCACTGGACACGGTCGGCCATCTGCTCGGCGGTGTCATCCCGCCGGAAAAACTCGACAAAACCGTGGTCGGGCAGGGTGAGATAGGTGAAGGTCGAGTGATCCACGAGGTAATAGTCGGGATCGTCGCTGTCCTGCTTGGCCGAGAAGGCGCGATAGGCGGTGGTCGCCGCCTTCACCTGTTCCTCGCTGCCGGTCAGGCCCAGCAGGTCGGGGTGGAAGGCATCGGTGAACTCGCGCATCACCTCGACCGTGTCGCGCTCGGGGTCGACGGTGATGAACACCGGCTTCACGTCCTCGCCGCGCTCTTCCAGGATATCGACGGCGGCCACGTTGCGCGCATTGTCGATGGGGCAGACATCGGGGCAGAAGGTATAGCCGAAGTAGATCAGCGACGGCTTGTCGATCACGTCCTCCTCGGTCACCGTCTCGCCGGTTTCGCTGACCAGGGTGAACGGCCCGCCGATGGCACCGGCGCCGCCGGCCACCGCACCGCCCCGGCATTGCGCGAACTGATCGTCCCCGTTTCCGCCGCGCTGGGTGACGAAATAGGTCACGCCCAGCAGCACGATCACGGCCACACCTGCCAGAATTGCGTAAACTCGTGTCATGACGCCTGCCCTCACGCTAGGAATATCCACTTGCCTGTGGCACATCTAAAGTCACCCTTCGCCGAAGGAAAGAGAGACAAGATCACGCATGGCACACACCCACGCGCCGCCACAGGATTTCGGCTCGGGCCGACAGTCGATCCCCCTGCGCACGCTGATCATGCTGCGCTGGTGGGCGGTGACCGGCCAGTTGTCGGC
Organism: Roseovarius sp.; assembly: GCF_965277045.1. Taxonomy (GTDB): domain Bacteria; phylum Pseudomonadota; class Alphaproteobacteria; order Rhodobacterales; family Rhodobacteraceae; genus Roseovarius. Next base: position 3,421,108 of record NZ_OZ255712.1, read on the forward strand.
ACTTCTGGTGGCGCAATACGTGCTTGGTCTCAGCCTCGCCTTCGGCATGTGCTATTTCTTCGTCGGCCTGTCGATCATCTCGAATGTCACGGCGTATTTCATCTTTCCGGAGAACAAGCGCCTCAGCCAGCGCCAGACGCTGCTGGTTGTCCTGTTCGACATGCTGCAACTCAGCGTGCTGCTGTACCTGACGGGGGGTCTGCACAACCCGTTCTCGATCCTGATCGTGGGCCCGGTCACGGTGTCGGCCTCGGCGCTGACCGCCGGATCGACGATCTTCCTGGGCGGTGCCGCGATCCTGATCACGTCGCTGCTGACGCGGTTCTACATGCCGCTGACCACGCAGACCGGCGAACGGCTGTTCATCCCCGATCTTTTCCTGTTCGGAAACTGGGTCGCGATCCTGATCGCGGTGGTGTTCCTTGGTGTCTATTCCCGCCGGATCGTCTCGGAAATGTACGCCATGTCCGAAGCGTTGCAGGCCACGCAGATGGCGCTGGCCCGCGAACAGAAACTGACGGACCTGGGCGGGGTGGTGGCCGCGGCGGCGCACGAGCTGGGCACGCCCCTGGCGACGATCAAACTGACCAGCGCGGAACTGGCCGAGGAGCTGGACGACCACCCGGAGTTGCGCGACGATGCCCTGCTGATCCGCGAACAGGCCGACCGCTGCCGCGATATCCTGCGGTCCATGGGGCGGGCGGGCAAGGACGACCTGCACCTGCGCCGCGCGCCCCTGTCGGCCCTACTCGAAGAAGCCGCCGAGCCGCATCTCAATCGCGGCAAGGACATCCGGTTCGAGATCGTCGCCGACATCGCCCACGAGGGCGCGCAACCCACCGTCCTGCGCCGTCCCGAGGTCATCCACGGGCTGCGCAACCTTATCCAGAACGCGGTCGATTTCAGCCGGAACAGGGTCTGGATCGACAGCGAATGGACCGACCGGACCATCACCGTCCGGATCATGGATGACGGGCGCGGCTATCCGCAGCATTTCCTGGGCCGGATCGGCGAGCCGTTCATTCGCCGCCGCGCACCGCGTCCCGATCCCCAGCGTCCCGAATACGAAGGCATGGGTCTGGGCCTTTTCATTGCCAAGACCCTGCTGGAACGGTCCGGCGCCGACCTGACCTTTGCCAACGGCAGCGACGACCTGCGCAAGAAGGAGGCATATGCCGAGCGCACCGGCGCATTCGTCGAGGTCTCCTGGCCGCGAGGCAGCCTTGAAACCGACGACCAGCGCGGGCGGCAATCGCTGGGGGACAACCAGCTGATCCAGGGCTGACATCGCGACCGTTAACGGCCCATTAACCTTGAAAGGGCAAGGTAGCCGCGTCTCTGGACAGGACGCCTTGCATGGATGGCTTTTCGCCTCTCTTTCTTGCCGCCACGCTCATGGCCTCGGCCGCCGTTTCGCTGCTCGTGCTGTGGGCGCTTGGCCGATCCTGGGCGTCGAATACCCCAGATTCAAGGGGCAAGGCGTCCGGCTCCGGGCACCGCGCGACCTTCGTGTTCCAGGACGACATCCTCGTCGACCAGGATACCCCGGCCGAAACGATGCCGGGCGTTGCCTCCGGCGATATCGGCACTTGGTCCAGCCTGCGCAGCTGGCTGGGCTGCCGGTTCGGGCCGCTGCCCCGATCGCTCGATGACCTCGACGATGGCGAGTTGCGCGATCTGCCCGCGACCGATGTCGATGACATGGCAACGCTGTCGTTGTCGCGCCTCAACGATGGCGGCCGGGTCCAGGTGACGGATCCGGCGCGGGCCGGGCCCCTGGACCGGCACAGCACCCGGCGGCTCGGCGCCACGATCACGCGCTACCAGACGGTGTTCGATAAGGCCCCCTGCGCCGTGCGCATCCTTGATCCCGCCGGCCGGATGCTCTGGCAGAACGCGGTCTTCGCCAGCTACGACCCCGCGCAGGCACAGCATTTGATCGACACGGCAACCGCAAAGGACACGCCCACGCGCCTGCGGATGCCCGGCCCGGCCACGGCCGAAGACAGGGTCTGCGAGGTGGTCCATATCCGCGCCGGCGACGTTCGCGCCGTGTTCGCAACCGACGTCACGCAGGTCGCCAATGCCGAGGCGCTGCGCCGCGAGTTCATCCAGACCCTGACCAAGATCTTCGCCAACCTCACCACCGGGCTTGCGGTGTTCGACCGGCACCGCAACCTGGCGCTGTTCAACCCCGCGCTCCTTGACCTCACCGGACTGCCCGCGCCGATCCTGTCCTCGCAGCCCTCGCTGATCCAGTTTTTCGACAGCCTGCGCGACAACCGCGTTCTGCCGGAACCGAAGAATTACGCGTCCTGGCGGAACCAGATCGAGACCATGATCAGCAGCGCCGCCGGCGGGCTCTATCTCGAGGACTGGAACCTGCCGAACGGCATGACCTACCGCGTCACCGGGCGCCCGCACCCGGACGGGGCCATCGCGTTCCTGTTCGAGGATATCACCGACAACGTCTCGCTCGCCCGCCACTTCCGCAGCCAGATTTCCCTGTGCGAGGCCGTGCTCGACGCCAGCGACGAGGCCAAGATCGTCTTCGGGCCGGACAATATCGTGTCATTGTGCAACCGGCCCTGCCGGCAGTTGCTGGACATTGATCCCGATGCCTCCTTCGCCGACATGACCCTGCGCGAGGTGGTGACCGTCTGCGGCGAGTTCCTGCCGCGCGACGGGGTCTGGGGCCGGGTGGAGCAGGCGGTTCTGAACCGCGCCGCGCTGGAAGAGACACTGCCGCAACCGGGCGGCAGCACGCTGATATGCCGGGTCGGCCATCTGCCGGGAAATTCTGCGATCATCACGCTTCTGGCACAGCACGGCACGTCGCGATCACACGCGAAAGCACAGGCCTGACGCCGCCTTTGTGTTGCAGGCGGCACGCTGCGGTGTAGTGTCGGGCCATGCCCGCGCGAACGCTGCAAATCACCCTGGCCGATCCCGAGGCCACCGCCACGCTCGCCCGACGGGTCGGTGCGGTTTTGCGCGTCGGCGACACGGTGCTGCTCACCGGGCCGGTCGGGGCGGGAAAGACCCATTTTGCGCGCAACCTGATCCAATCGCTGCTGGCCGCCCCCGAGGATGTGCCCTCGCCCACCTTCACCCTGGTCCAGACCTACGAGACCCCCGGTTTCGAGATCTGGCACACCGATCTCTACCGCCTCACCAACCCTGACGAGGTGATCGAGCTGGGCCTCCTCGAGGCCTTCGAGACCTCGGTGGCGCTGGTGGAATGGCCCGACCGCCTTGCCGATCTGGCCCCGGCCAATGCCCTGTCCCTCACCTTCACGCCGCACGCCGATCCCGACCGGCGCGTGCTTGACTTCACATGGTCCGATCCGCGATGGGATGACAGGGTAGGGGAGCTGTCGAATGACTGATCGCAACGCGCAGATCGAGGCCTTTGTCAAAAACGCCGGCTGGGGCGACGCGGTGGTGTCTCACCTTGCCGGGGACGCCTCGAACCGGCGCTACCTGCGCCTGATCCGGCCCTCCAATGCCCAGCGCGCCGTGCTGATGGACGCGCCGCCGGAAAAGGGCGAGGATGTCCGCCCGTTCGTGAAGATAGCCACCTACCTGACGTCCGTCGGCCTCAGTGCGCCGCGCATCCTGCACCGCGACGACGACGCCGGGTTCCTGCTGCTCGAAGACCTCGGAGATGCGCTGTTCGCCAGCATCGTCCCGCGCAATCCGGACCTCGAGGACAGGCTCTATTCCACCGCAATCGACGTCCTTGTGCATCTTCATGCCCAGCCGGCGCCCGACGGGCTGGCCCCCTATGATCCGGCTACTGCCACCGCGCTCTCGGCGCTGGTGTTCGACTGGTACGTGCCCGGCGCGACGGACACGACCGATAGCCCGGAACAGCCCGGGTTCGAGACCTGTTTGCAGGACCTTCTGGGCGAACATGCCGCCGACTGCGATGTCCTCATCCAGCGCGACTATCACGCGCAGAACCTTCTGTGGCTGCCCGATCGCAAGGGGGTTGCCCGCGTCGGGCTGCTGGATTTCCAGGACGCGATGCTGGGCCACCGGGCCTATGACCTCGTCTCGCTGCTGCAGGATGCGCGCCGCGATGTTCCGCCCGCGCTGGAGGTCCGCATGCGCGACCGATACGCCCTTCAGACCGCCCGGGACCCGGAGGCCTTCGCCACCGCCTATGCCGTGCTCGGCGCCCAGCGCAACCTGCGGATTCTGGGCGTCTTCGCGCGGCTCTGCATCCGCGACGGCAAAGCGCATTACGTCGACCTGATCCCCCGCGTCTGGGGCCTGCTGCAACGCGATCTCGCGCATCCGGCCCTCGCCCCGCTCAAGGCGCTGCTGGACCGCGCGCTGCCCCCGCCCGACGCCGCCCTCATGGAAAAGCTGAAATCGAAATGCGCGACACCCCAGATGCAGTGATGCTCTTTGCCGCCGGGTTCGGCACGCGGATGGGCCCGCTGACGGCGACCCGGCCCAAGCCGCTGATCGAGGTGGCGGGCAAGCCGCTCATTGACCACGCGCTCGACCTTGTCGCGGCGCAGGGGCCACGGCGCGTCGTGGTCAACACGCATTATCTGTCGGCCCGGATTGCCGCGCATCTGGCGGGGCGCGACATCACGATATCCGAGGAACAGCCCGATATCCTGGAAACCGGCGGCGGTCTGCGCAAGGCGCTGCCGATCCTCGGCGATGGTCCGGTGTTCACCATGAACACGGATGCCGTCTGGTCCGGGCCCAACCCGCTGGCACAGCTTGCCGCGGCGTGGGATCCCGGCCAGATGGACGCGCTCCTGCTTTGCGTGCCGCCGGAAAACGCCATCGGCCACGCCGGCGCGGGCGATTTCGTCATTGGCCCCGATGGCCGCGCCGCCCGTGGTGCCGGGGCCATCTATTCCGGCGTTCAGATCCTGAAAACCGACGGGCTTGCCGATATTCCCGACCCCGCCTTTTCGCTCAACATCCTGTGGAACCGGATGCTCGACGCCGGTCGCCTGCACGCCGTGACCTATCCGGGCCGATGGTGCGACGTTGGCACCCCCGAGGGGATCGCCCTCGCCGAAGCCATGCTTCGAGGCACCGATGTTTGAGCCGCTGGACACGCCGCGCGTCTTCGGGGTCCCGCTCGGCGCCGACTTTCCCAGGGCGCTGGTCGATGGGCTGTGCCGCGCCTATGCCGGCCAGCCGCCCGAGGCGTTGGCCCGCGTTCATCTCATCGTCAACACCCGCCGCATGGGCCGCCGCATCCGCGCGCTGTTCGATGCGGGGCCGGCGCGCCTGCTGCCCCGGATCAGCCTGGTCACCGATTTCGGGGAAACGCTGGGCCTGGCCCATATCCCCGACCCCATCCCGCCCCTTCGCCGGCGGCTGGAACTGACCAGGGTGGTCGCGGCGCTGCTTGACAAGGAGCCCGATCTTGCGCCCCGCGCCGCGCTTTACGACCTGTCCGACAGCCTGGCCAAGCTGATGGACGAAATGCATGGCGAGGGGGTTACACCGGACCACATCACGCGCATCGACACCGGCGACCAGTCGGGCCACTGGGAGCGCATCAAGACCTTTCTGGGCATAATCAGTCCCTATTTCGAGACCGACGAAGATGCGCCCGATGTAGAGACGCGCCAAAGGCGGGTGATCGAATCCTATGCCCGGATGTGGCAATCCCGGCCGCCCGACCACCCCATCATCCTTGCCGGCTCGACCGGCTCGCGAGGGGCCACGCGCCTGTTGATGAAGACGGTCGCGACTTTGCCGCAAGGCGCGGTGGTTCTGCCCGGTTTCGACGCCGATCAGCCAGAGCACGTCTGGACCCGGCTGCAGGAAATGCCGGACCGCAGCGAAGACCATCCGCAATACCGCTTTGCCCAGCTTCTGGCCGATCTGGACAGCCCGCCATCCATCATCCGGCACTGGCCGGGGTCAGAGCCTGTTTCGCCCCAACGCAACCGCCTGGTCTCTCTCGCGCTGCGCCCCGCGCCGGTGACGGACGAATGGCTCTCGCACGGCCCCGCGCTTGCCGCCGACATCGCCCCGGCCACCGACGGC